>NZ_JAKLTU010000006.1:0-60168 GCF_022570815.1 Synechococcus sp. PCC 6716 | reverse complement strand
TACTTAAACTGGCGACGATTGATCTTAAGAAATACGGTTCGTCCACTGATGCTTAAATCTCGCACTAGATACCAATGATTCTGGTGTAAATGACAACTTTTTTGTTGGCAACGTGGGCAAATCGCCTCGGTTGTCTTTGCTTCCACTATAAGAATCAATTCTCCCGCAACATCGGTATAATCTTCAACCTCAATTCCAGGTAGGTTGAGTAGATCAGTTAGAAGTAGCTGCATATCTCAGATTTCGTATAGCATGTTACATTAGCATACCAAGTCCGATAGACCCAGATGGTATGCAGTTATTATAGATGCCGATTTACGTGAATAGCAACCGTATGAGAGAAGATGGTACACAGCTAAAATCGACTCGTCATTGCAAGTATCAGTCAGGACATCACTTTGTCTGGATTCCGTTCAAGCGCCGCAAAATATTTACCAACGAAGCAATCATTGAAGCAATCAAAAGGTATGTGACTGAAGCGACTGAAAACAACGATATGGAACTAATCGCCATTGAGGTAGACCGAACCTTGATGGATCATGTTCATGTGTTTGTGTCGTTTCCTCCTAGAATGTCAGCTTCTCAGGCGGTGACCATCATGAAAGGGTACAGTTCAAGACGGCTCAGAATGGAATTTCCACATCTCAAAAACCTGCATGAAAAATCCCAACTCTGGGAACACAGTTATTATTGGGGTACTACCGGGAACGTTTCAGCCCAGACAGTGAAACGGTATATCGAAGAATGTCAAGGCTGACTCTGCCTACTGCCGTAGGCGCGGGAATCGTTCTGTATCCCCGTCGTGAACGAGCGAGGTTTTATCCGGTTCCCGAACCCTCCAGTTTCTATAAGCCGATTTGTCTAGAGTTTGATTAGGGATGAAAATATCAAAGAGTATTCTTGGAGGTTGGCATGAATGGCCTAGGGGCAGCACCAGAGATTTTGATTGAAACTCGCAACCTCAACAAGTACTTTGGCGATCGCCATGTGCTAAAAAACATTAACTTTAGGGTAGCCAAGCAAGAAGTTGTAGCACTCATTGGCCCCAGTGGCTCCGGTAAAAGTACCTTGCTACGATGTTTGAATGGCCTCGAAACCTATCAGTCCGGCAGCATTGTCATCCTTGGTCATCGCTTGCCGCCTGTGGCTACGCCGCAACAGTTGAAGGTAATTCGCCGCGATGTGGGGATGGTGTTCCAAAACTTTAATTTGTTCCCCCACATGACGGTGCTACAAAATATTATCGAAGCGCCGATACTGGTGCGCAAACTACCAAAGCGCCTGGCTACGGACATGGCCGAGCATTTGCTGGCAAAGGTGGGGCTAGCAGAGAAACGGCATGTGTACCCCAACCAACTTTCGGGCGGGCAAAAACAGCGGGTGGCGATCGCCCGGGCACTCGCCATGCAACCGCAAATTCTCCTCTTTGATGAACCCACCTCTGCCCTTGATCCGGAACTGGTGGGGGATGTCTTGGCGGTGATGCGGCAGTTGGCCGAGGAGGCGATGACGATGGTGGTTGTCACCCACGAGATGCAGTTTGCCCGCGAGGTCTCCTGTCGGGTGGTGTTTTTGGCAGAGGGGCAAATTATTGAAGAAGGGTCGCCCCACGAGCTATTCCGCCATCCGCAGCAGGAGCGTACCCGTCTCTTTTTAGAGCGTGTGCTCGTGAGGCACTAGCCCTTATAAGCCTTAATGCATTTTTCCACTAAGGGCTGCACGGCATCCACATCCTGCCAGCCAAGGATTTCAGTGATTTTCTTTTGCAGGTTTTTGTAGGTGCGGAAGAATTCAGCAATTTCCTCGAGGCGGTGCGGTGCCACATCTTTGAGGGATTTGACCTCGGCATAGCGGGGATCTGCAGCAGGCACGCAGAGAATCTTTTCGTCGCGATCGCCACTGTCAATCATTTCCAACATACCAATGGGACGTGCCGCGATCACACAGCCCGGAAAGGTTGGCTCATCCATCATTACCAAGCCATCGAGGGGATCCCCATCATCGGCGAGGGTATTGGGGACAAAGCCATAGTCGTAGGGATAGTTCACCGCTGAGTAAAGGACGCGATCGAGGGCAAAGGCATTCATGTCTTTGTCAAACTCGTATTTGTTGCGGCTGCCACCGGCAATTTCCACTAAAACGTTGATCACTCCCGGCTTGGGCTGGGCAGGAATACGGCTGAGGTCTAAACTCATAGGAATGGATTAAGGGTGAAATTGACAACAACAAAATAACCAAAAATAATCAAAGGCATTCGATGCTGTAGCTGAATGCTTCTGCATTGTACCGTCTTAGGGGGCCAAACTCGAAAAGCGGATGTTAGCTTGAGCCATCCGCTGCAACGCTTCCCCTAGGCGATCGCAGTTGGCAATTAAGCTGATGCGCACGTAGCCCTCACCCCCCTCGCCAAAGGCATTGCCCGGAGTCACAACCACGCCAGTTTCCTGAAGGAGCTTCAGGGCAAAGTCCGTCGAGCCAAGCCCCGGAGGAGTCGGCACCCACAAGTACATCGTGGCTTTTGTGGGCGGAATCTGCCAGCCAAGTTCTGCCAAGCCGCGAATTAAAAAATCCCGTCGCTGGCGGTAGCGATCGCACACCGCGGTCAAATAACTATCCGGCAAGCTCAGGGCAACTTCAGCGGCCTTTTGCAGCACCGAAAAAACCCCATAGTCTAAATTTGTTTTCAGGGTGCGCAGCCCTTGGATAATATGGCGGTTGCCCACTACAAAGCCAACCCGCCAGCCCGCCATATTGTAGGTTTTCGAAAGGGTGTGAAACTCCACTCCAATCTCCTTGGCGCCGTCAATTTCTAGCAGGCTCGTGGGCTGATAGCCATCAAAAGCCAGCTCGGCATAGCACAGGTCATGAACCAAGAGAATGTGGTACTCCCGCGCAAAGGCTACGATCTCTTCAAAAAATGCGCGAGGAGCAGTAGCGGCGGTGGGGTTACTCGGGTAGTTAAAGTACAGCACCTTGGCTTGGCGAGCCACATCTGTGGGAATCTCGCTCACGTCAATAAGCCACTGTTTCTCAGCCTTAAGGATAAGAGGATAGATATTGGCACCGGCGATCGCCGGCCCGCGAAAATGAGCCGGATAGGCGGGGCTGGGAACCAGAACCACATCGCCTGGGTTCACGTAGGCCAAGGCGAGGTGAGTCAGTCCCTCCTTAGACCCCAACAGCGGCAGGGCTTCGCCATCGGCATCGAGGGAGACATTGTAGCGACGGTCATACCAGCGGGTAATCGCTTGCCGGAATACCGCTGTTCCCTCGAAGGGCGGGTAGCCATGATAGCTGGGTTCCTCAAAGGCAGCGATCGCCGCCTCAATCACTGGGCGGGGTGCCGCACCATCGGGGTTGCCCATCCCCAAATCAATGAGATCCAGACCTTGCTGGCGGGCTTGTAACTTTAGCTCGTCAAGACGGGCAAAGACATAAGGGGGCAACGCTCCGAGGCGATCGGCAGGCGCAATCCAATCTAGACCCATTCAACGGGCACTCCCATCCATCACCTTAGAGGTATAGCCGACCAGCGTGGACACCATGGCTTCTAGCACTAATTCCGGGGTCACGGCAAAGGGCAGGTAATGAATATCCGACTCAGGCGCACAGGCCACGGTGGCCGCGTACTGGAGTTGTGCCAAACTTGCCTCCTGCAAGCCTAACTGCTGAAGGTTGAGGGGTAAGCCCACCTGCTCATAGAACTGGCACAGTTGCTGCCGCGCACTGGTCGCTAGTTGACTCCCCTGCACCAATTCTTCCAATCGTAATTGCACTAAAATGCCGTAGGCCACTTTTTCGCCGTGGAGGGTATGCTTACTTTGGGGCAGGTGGGTGAGGCCATTATGGATGGCATGGGCAGCAACAGTACGACACTGGGCACCCCCTAGGCCACCGATTATCCCCGCTACTAAGGTGGTGGCATCCACCACATTCTCCCACACAGGGCTACCCACCTCGTTGAGAGCACTCACAGATTGCTGTAGTAACAAGTCCCGCAAAACTCGCGCCTGCTGAACTGCGGCGACGGTGAGGGTGGCCTGAGTGCTGCCGCTACTCACAGAGGCTTCGTACCACTTGGCAAGAGCATCGCCAATACCCGCTACTAGGGTGCGCTTGGGGGCACTCTGTACCAAGGCATAGTCTAGAAGCAGGAGATCGGGGCAGCGCTTTAGGGGAACATCGTAAGCAAAAGCGCCAGTCTCGGTGTAAATATTGGCTAAGGCCGTCCATGCTGCACAGGTTGCTGCTGAGGTAGGAATCGTAACCACCGGCACGCCTAATTGATCTGCCAGTAGCTTTGCGGTATCAAGAGCCTTCCCACCCCCAATCCCGATGATGAGATCACACCGGTGATCCGTTGCCTCCTGCTGCAATGTGGTTAGGGTCGCTTCGCTGCATTCACCGTGAAAGGTTCCCACCTTTAACTCAAGGCGTTGGGCGATCGCCCCTAAGTCGGCCTCTATGGATTGGTAGCGCCGTGGAGAGGCTACCACCAAGGCACGCTGCCCTAGATGGGCAATGGCCTCTCCAGCTTTAGGGAGAATCGACCACCCTCGATAGACGTGGGTTGGCGCAACGCACAACAATGAAAGATCAGCCGCAGTCACAGGCACGATAAAACCTACATGCTCTAGATACCTTGGCACATAGACGTTATCGAACTAGTGCCATAGAGATCTATATTAGTTACTTTTCTGCTGACTTTCTGTTTGCACGTACAAGATAATGAGAAACACCGTTGGCACCAGTACAAACATCGCGGTTGCCACTAAGCCGAGATCGTTGACTTCCATAGTGTCCTGCTTTCTGTTGACTAAGGTTTAAGTAGGGTTACGCTACAGGCTAAGCTGGCCAGATCAGTGGTTATGGCGGCTCATGCACCCGAGCAGCCCATGAATCAAGCGCAGATAGACTGCAAGAGTTATCATACCCCATTGCGCTCTAGGCTTGAATGATTCCCTTAGAGCTAGGGATTTGCTGGTCACGTCGTGGGTCAATGGCGATCGCCATCCGTAGTGCCCGCGCAAAGGCTTTGAAGGTGGCCTCAATGATATGGTGAGAGTTCAAGCCGTCAAGCTGCCGCAGGTGCAGGGTCATGCGGCTGTGGTTCACTAGCGCCACAAAAAATTCCCGTACCAGTTGGGTATCGTAGGTGCCCACCCGTTGAGTGGGAATATTCAGTCCGTAGCTGAGGTGGGGACGACCGGAGCAGTCTAGTGCCACCTCCACTAAACTTTCATCAAGGGGAGCAACAAAATGGCCAAACCGCTGAATACCCCGGCGATCGCCCAAGGCTTGGTCTAAGGCCATCCCCAAAGTAATTCCCACATCCTCATTGGTGTGATGATCGTCAATGTGAGTATCTCCGGTGGCCTGCACCCGTAAATCTAGTAAGCCATGGGAGCACAACTGATCCAGCATATGATCCAAGAAGGGAATTCCCGTGTCATTGTGGGCTATTCCCGTGCCGTCTAAGCACACCTCGACGTGAACACGGGTCTCCTTGGTTTGGCGATCAACAATCGCCTGCCGTGGCAGCACCTCACGACCTTGAGGGGTAGATACGTCAGAAACCATCATGGACAGGTTAGTTACTAGGCGTTGGCGTGGCCGGCGTTCCCGTGGCTGCCGGAACCGTGCCAGCGCGCGGAAACGGCACATCCACAAAGCCCAATTCTAGCAATTGCTGATACGCTTTTTGCCCCAGTTCGCGGGTGGGGTTTTGACTGCGGATAATTTCCACAAGCAGGGGCACCGCTAGCTCTGGTTGGTTATTTGCCCGATAGACAAGGGCAAGCTGAAACGTGGCTTGATCTCGCAATTGCGCAGTTTCCAGTGCCCGTCGTCGGCTACTGTCGGCGGCATTGCTATCAATCCCCAAAAAACTTGAACTCAGGGATTGGTAAAAATTGGACAGTTGGTTCATCACGGTACGCGCTTCCAACAGCTTCCGTGCCGCTAAGGGATAGTTACGGCCACTCACTGCCGCTGCCGCCTCATCCATGAGTCGTTTGCCTCCCTCGATGGTATAGACCGAGCCACCGGCGGGAGGGGTCGGAGCTACAATTTCAACACTTGGCGACGCTGTTTGAGCCAGCACCGCTCGGGTCGGTACTCCCAGCAGTACAACCCCAAGCAGGAGGGATGATCTTGACCAGTTGGCAGAGGTGGTAACGGGCATGGTGCTGACCCTTTATAAGATGGAGGCAGTCAAGACGACAATTGACAACGGGTATCTTATCACCAAGCATGACAAAGAGTTTACATTTAAGGTTCCAATTCCCAAGATTTCTGAGGCAGTGGGTATGGTAAATCCCTCCCGCCAAGGTGCAGCGGCCAACGATGCCATCCGTGAACGCCGCCGTCAACTGCAAAGTAAGCGTCGCTGGCGGCAACTAGCTGGTTTATGGCGAACAATGGTGCTGTTGGGGTTGACTGGCGGGCTGGTGTGGGGGCTGACACTGCCCGACTGGATTATTCGTCGCCCCGATCAAGTGCAGATTCGCGGCAATGTGTTGCTCAAGACAACGGCCATTCAAGCCCAGCTAGCCCTAGATTATCCCCAATCCCTGCTGCGGCTACAGCCTCAACCCCTGATTCAAAGCCTAGAGGCAACCTTACCGCTACAGCGAGTCACCATTGCCCGCCAACTTTTTCCTCCCCAGCTCATCGTTGAGGTACAGGAACGCTTACCCGTGGCCGTCACCACCTGTCGCCAGTGCTTGGTGATCAGTGAAGGGGGGCAACCCCAAGGCCCTGCTAGTCGCTGGTTTATTGACGCGACAGGGGCGGTGGCTCCTAGTACCAGTTACCAAGCAACTGCCCTGAATCCGGCTCCCACACTGATGATTCAGGGGTACTTTGTGGCAGTGAGTACGCCATCTCGCCCCAATGTGCTGGCGGTCTCCCGCGATCGCCAACAACAATGGCAGCAGCTTTACCGCCTCCTGCAACGCCAATCCCTGCCGATTATTGCGATAGACTGGCGCAATGAGCAAAACTTAATTGTGCAAACACCGTTGGCACCCGTGCATCTTGGCGCAGTGCAGTGGAACAGCCATGTCCTTGAGCAACAACTGATGGCTTTGGTAAATTTGCAGCAACTCCCTGACTATCTGGATCCGCGCCAAATTGTTTTTATAGATTTGGTGAATCCTCAGGAACCCCTTGTGCAAATGCGCAATCAGCCCACGCAGCAACCCTTGCCACGGCAGACCCCTTAGTGCCCCCAATAGCTTGGAATACTGCTATGCCAATTGATTTAGTTTATCCATCCACGCTGTTGCTCACCAGTCTATTAGCCATTGGCTTTGTCTTTTTTGTGCGAGCCTCCACGAAGGAGCGCTTAGAAACAAAGGTGTGGGCGATCGCCCGTCCAGTCGCCGAGGTGGGCGACCTGCTGAAGCAGTATTTTCAACAGCGGGGGTATCGGCTGCACTCGGTGAGCAGCGATGGCCGACAGGTTACGTTTCAGGGAACCGTGGCCGCTAGTCGTTTTTTAGCGGCTCTCCTCTTTGGCTTGGCGGTCGCTGGAGCCACCTGTATTGCCCTAGCTGTGACGGTGTTGTTTCCCCCAAGGGGGATTTTAGCCTTTGGCTTGGTGGGCTTGGCGCCTGTGGCACCGTGGTTTTACTGGCGCGGGGCGCAGCGGGTTGAAACGGTTCAATTAGTTTTAGAGCCGCAGCCTGAGCACACGCAAGTCACCATGAGCGGGCATCGCGATGAGTTAATTGCCTTTGCCAAGTATCTGGCCACGTTGGTCTGAGGACTGCTTGGTAAGGGAAGGGCGGGGAGTATGTCACAATACCTCTAGGTTGCTGCATGAGGAGACCTATGGATACCCGCGCCTTTAAGCGATCGCTACACAGTTCTGGAAATTATCACCGCAAAGGGTTTGGCCACGGGGAAGTAGTCAACGAACAACTTCAAGGAGAGTACCAAAGTTCTCTCATTCAGCAAATTCGTGATAATGGCTACCGCTGGCAGCACGGCGATGTCACCATTCGTTTGGCGGAAGCCTTTGGCTTTTGCTGGGGGGTGGAGCGCGCCGTTGCCCTTGCCTACGAAACCCGCACTCACTTTCCCACAGAGCGCATCTGGATTACCAACGAAATTATCCACAATCCGTCGGTGAATGAGCGGCTGCGGCAGATGCAGGTGGAGTTTATTCCCGTCCTTAACGGCGTGAAGGATTTTAGCAATGTTGCGCAGGGGGATGTTGTGATTCTGCCTGCCTTTGGGGCAAGTGTGCAGGAGATGCAGTTACTCAATGAGCGCGGCTGCACCATTGTGGATACGACGTGTCCGTGGGTCTCAAAAGTGTGGCACAGCGTTGAGAAGCACAAAAAAGTGAGCTTCACCTCAATTATTCACGGCAAATATAATCACGAAGAAACGATTGCCACGAGTTCCTTTGCGGGGACGTACTTGATTGTGCTGAACCTTGAGGAAGCCCGCTACGTTTGCGATTACATTCTCCATGGGGGCGATCGCCATGCCTTTATGGCAAAGTTTGCCAAGGCAGCATCAGCGGACTTTGACCCAGATCGAGACTTGGTGCGGGTGGGGATTGCCAACCAAACAACAATGCTCAAGGGTGAAACAGAGCAGATTGGTAAGTTATTTGAGCGGACGATGATGCAAAAGTATGGCCCCGACCAACTGAACAATCACTTCCAAAGCTTTAATACCATTTGCGATGCCACCCAAGAGCGGCAGGATGCCATGCTGTCCTTGGTTGAGGAACCCCTTGATTTGATGGTGGTGATTGGGGGCTATAACTCTTCCAATACAACCCACCTCCAAGAAATTGCTATTGAGCACGGCATTCCCTCGTACCATATTGACGCTGCCGATCGCATCGGGCCTGGCAATCGGATTGAGCATAAACCGCTCAATCAGGAGTTAACCGTAGCCGAAAACTGGCTTCCCGATCGCCCAGTGACTATTGGGGTGACTTCGGGAGCCTCAACCCCTGACAAGGTGGTGGAGGACGTTCTCCAGAAAATTTTTGCCCTCAAGGCACCCTGCCTCCTCTAGCGGGACTTAAAGGTTACCACGGCGCACAGCCAAGAGGAACACCACCATAGGGCCAGCAAGACCAATCATGCTAATCATCGTCAGTTGGGCAATGACTTCAAAGTTAATGTTGGCGACAAAATCAATAATTCCGTTGAAGATTCCCATAGGTTCTCCCGAGCAATCAGCGGTAGGTCATTGTGGTTCTATTTTACGGCAGGTTGGAGCACTCTAAGCATGGCAACATGGCAATGTATGCAAGGCTGTGGGGCGTGTTGCTATCTCGACTTGAGCGATCGCCCAGAGGTGGCCACCATCCTTGATGAGGCTGAGTTTGCCCTGTACCAATCCCTGATTGGTGAGGATGGCTGGTGTATTCACTTTGAGCCAATCACCCGCCGCTGCCAAATTTATGCCGAGCGTCCGCGCTTTTGTCGCGTTACCCCTGAGGTGTTTGCCGATCTGTACGGTATTACGGCTGAGGAACTAGACGAGTTTGCGATCGCCTGCTGTCGTGAACACATTAGCGATCGCTACGGTGAGCGCAGCTTGGAGCTACTTCGCTACGAGTATGCCCTGACACAGTCTCTAGCGGATAGCTAGGGGAGAAGATAGCGGTTGCCGGGTTCCTGCTGCACCACCCCGAGAAGTTCTAGGGTCAGCAGTTCAGCCGCCACAGTGCCGGTATCGAGGGGTACTGCCTGCACAATGTCATCAAAGGCAATGCTGCCAGTGTGCCCTTGGACGCTGAGGTGACTCAGGGTTTGCAAAATTTGCTGCTGTTGAGGCGTCAGCTGTGGCACGGCTGGGGGAGAGGGTAGCTGAAGGGGAGGCGTTTGCCCCAGTTGTTGCAGCAGTGCTTCTTCCCCCAAAATAATGTGTGCTCCCTGATTCACTAAGCTAAGTCCCCCCTTGGAGCGATGGTTATCGAGGTGACCCGGCAGAACATAGACATCGCGGCCATACTCGGCAGCATAGCGTGCCGTAATCAGGGCACCGGATTTGAAGGGGGCTTCAACAATAATGACCGCGCGGCACAGACCAGCAATAATGCGATTGCGGCGCGGAAACTGAGCGCGATCCGGACTAGTACCACGGGGATACTCACTCAAGAGCGCACCGCGCTGTACCAGTTGCCAATACAGAGCTTGGTTTTCGGGTGGGTAAATCATATCCACCCCAGTGGCTAAAACGGCGATGGTGCTGCCACCACTCTCAAGGCAGCCCCAATGGGCTTCAGCATCAATGCCAGCGGCCATCCCCGAGGCCACGACAAAGCCAGCTTGGCCTAGGCAGTATCCCAGCTTGCGTGCCCAGCGGCGACCGTATTCCGATGGATCTCGGGTGCCCACAATGGCGAT
Organism: Synechococcus sp. PCC 6716; assembly: GCF_022570815.1. Taxonomy (NCBI): domain Bacteria; kingdom Bacillati; phylum Cyanobacteriota; class Cyanophyceae; order Synechococcales; family Synechococcaceae; genus Synechococcus; species Synechococcus sp. PCC 6716. The sequence goes on along the minus strand of NZ_JAKLTU010000006.1, from coordinate 49,786 downwards.
CGCCCCCTGTGCCGACGTGAAGACACTCGCACCTAAGGTGCCACCGTAGTACAACAGGGGGGGTGGATCCGGAATTTCCGTGAGGAGGTGGGGATACCCTGTGTCACCATAGACCCAATGCTGCGGGTTTTGCCGAGCGTGCTCCGCATAGGCGCGTTCAGGAGTATCACTAGATCGCTGCTGCTCAATCACCGCCAAGAGTTTTGTGCCAATCCCCTCTACGGCTCCTAGGTCACGCAGCGGCGCCTCCCATGCCGCTTTCAGCGTGCCAAAGTGTTGCCGTAAGCGTTGCAACAGTACCGGCCCAATGCCGGGAACCTGTGCCCAGCTATACCAGTAGGCCGCATCGGTGGGAACAGCCACTGGCGATCGCTAGTAAGCTTCCTGAAGTTCGTAAAAGTCAGGGGTGATGTAATCCTTGCGCAAAGGCCAGCCCACCCAATCTTCAGGCATGAGTAACCGTTTCAGGTGGGGGTGCCCCTCATAGACAATGCCAAACATATCGTAGGATTCCCGCTCTTGCCAGTCCGCTGTTTTCCAAATCCAATACACTGAAGGAACCCGAGCATCATCCCGCGGCACAAATACCTTGAGGCGAACTTCTGGGGGGCGATCGGCCGCATCGCTCAGCTTAATGAGATGGTAGGTGCTCACTAACTCTTGCCCCGGACCAGCATCGTAGGCCGCTTGGCACTGTAAATAGTTAAAGCCATCGGCGTAAAGTGCTTGACAAACGGCTAACAGACAATCGCGATCCACCTTCAGCAGCTCTACTCTAGAGGCATCAAGCCCTAAGTATTCTACGGTCAGGTTTTGAGACTGCAACCAGCGGCTAATCGGGCCTGCCTCAACAATAGGGGCATCGCTATGGGGGGTATCAGTCATGGGTTGGCTCCAACACTATTGCAGAACGGCGAGAGATACATACACAAAGTCAGAAGTTCAGGATAGCTACGACCATTCCAGCGCGCGCTTACGCCATGCATAGACCAAGGCAACCACAAGCACGGCAATGAATATCAAGGCTTCGATAAAGGCCAGCACCCCTAACTGGTGGAAGGCCACTGCCCAAGGGTACAAAAACACCGTTTCCACGTCAAAAATAACGAACACCAGCGCGAACATGTAGTAGCGAACATTGAACTGAATCCATGCGCCACCAATGGGTTCCATCCCCGATTCGTAAGTGGTGAGGCGGATCATCCGGCCTGACTTGGGTCGGACAGCGGCGGAGGCCGCAAGGGCAAGAACCGGTACTAACCCACAAATGAGCAAAAAGCCAAGAAAATACTCGTAGCCCGTGAGAACAAACACAGTTGCAGCGCACCTTTCTATGTTGGAATCGCTACCATTTTGACACACTCCCCCAGCAATCGCTAGGCTAGGGATCAATAGAAAAAACTAAATCCACTAATAGCAAATTATTAGCAATGTCAGAGGCTACTGTTTTATGCTTCGGTGAGGTTCTCGTTGACTGCATCGAAGGAGATGATGGGGCAGAGGAATGTTTTCTGGGGGGCGCACCCGCGAATGTGGCCTGTGGCTTGGTCAAGCTGGGGGTACCTACGGCATTTTTGGGGGCGGTTGGGGAGGATGCCTTAGGGGAGCAAGCGCGATCGCAATTGGCCGCTATAGGGGTGGATGTTAGTAGCATGGAGACCATCCCCAGTGTGCCGACTCGACAGGTGCGGGTCAAATTGAGTGCCACGGGCGATCGCCAGTTTGTGGGCTTTGCCCCCGCCAATACCTTAGCCTTTGCCGATACCCAATTTCTAGGGAGCACCATTTCCCCTAGGCAGGTCGCAGCGGCGCGGTTTCTGGTCACAGGAACCCTTGCCTTAGCCACTGAGCCAACGGCAACCACTCTCCGGAACCTTGTGCAGCAGTTGCACGCCCAAGGTAAAGATATTTTAATTGATGCCAATTGGCGGCCTATTTTTTGGCCAAATACTGAGATGGCGGTGGCGCAAATTCGTCCTTTTTTGGAAGCCGCCAATTTTCTCAAGCTGGCGAAGGAAGAGGCAGAACTATTTTTCTCTAGTAGTGATCCCCAAGTGGTTTATGGCCACCTCTGGGGGGATGTGGGCGATCGCGCCGTTGTCATTACCGATGGCGGTGCCCCCATTCGCTACTGTTGGCATGGCCACCTTGGCACGATTGACCCCCCATCAATGGCAGTTGTGGATACGACGGGGGCAGGGGATGGGTTTGTGGCGGGGTGGCTCTATCAATTGCTCACAGGCACACCGGAAGACTATCGCCAACCAGACTGGCAGCACGACTGTTTACAGTTTGCAGTTGTTGTCGGTGCCTTAGTGACGACCCAAAAAGGGGCGATCGCCGCCCAGCCTACCCTTGAAGAGGTTACAGCATGGCTTCGGGATCATCCTCAAAGAAAAATAAAGATGTCGTGATTGGGGGTACTGCCGTCTGCAATGAGGAGGGAAGGGAGTCTGCCCTAGTGGGAGCGACTGCTAAGGAGCAAGCGCGCCAAAACCCCCGCACAGGCACATTTAATTTTTCACACGTTCCCCCACGCCGCCCTTCGGAATGATAGAAGGAGCAAAAACGACAGGTAGGGGGGGGAATCACTGGGGTATCCATCGCGGGGATCAACTCCGAAGCAATAAACCTCTACCTCCATCCTACGAAATTGCCACAGGTCGATTTTTATCTGATCACAGGTTCAAACCCATCGCCATAGGCTATTTCAGCGATCCCCATTTCTAAAAAGAGCTTTTAGAATCTTTTCATACTTACGCAATGTTTCGCAACATTATGGCAATAATTTTTATCAAAACAATAAAAAAGGTTATGCTCTCTTGAGCATAACCCTGACCTTATCTTTTATCTTGCTAACGAGAGGATGCCTTAGCGAACGGGTGCGGAGGTTGGTGCCTTCACTGGCAGTAAGAACAGCTTCACCATTTGCACCACGTTAGAGAGATAGAGGGGGAGCTTTTTCAGGAACCCACCGCCCGCACGGGCGATCTCGCTGAGCTTCGCATTGTTCTCAACACATTTCTCAAGGCGAGGGTAGAATTCGGGATGATCGACATCCAAAATAATGGGGAAGACTCGCCCAGCAGTCTCATTGGTTTTAGCAATCACCTCGCGATCATACTCCCGGGCATCGAGGCCAATGGCTGCATAGAACTTCGCACGCTGCAGATCGTTGAGGTACATTGTGGCAAAGACCGACAGGAGGAAGAAGCGGCACCAGAGGGTGGGTGGCAGCCAGCAGATCATGAAATAGCGTGCCCATTTCTTGCCTGACAACGAGAGCGGCATTTCTTTAAGTTTTTGCCAGAAGGAACGGGGGCGATCCAGCATCTGTGGCTGGGCGCGCATAATGGCATCAAAGAAGTCCCCGTGGCGGTTTTYATCTTGGCACCAATTTTYAAAGAAGCGGAAAATTGGGTAGATGCGATGCTCAGGGTGCTTCTCGAGATGGCGATAGATGGTGATATAGCGCCAGTAGCCAATTTTTTCAGAGAGGTACGTGGCGTAGAAAATGAATTCTGGCTCAAAGTAGGTATAGCTGCGACTTTGGGTGAGGAACCCCAAATCAAGGGATAAGTTAAAGTCCGACATGGCTTTATTGAGGAAGCCCGCATGGCGCGCTTCATCCCGAGACATTAGCGCAAAGCATTCTGCCAGTACTGGGTTGCGATCTTTAAGCTTGCGGCTCAGTTCTTTGTACAGCAGGAAGCCAGAAAATTCTGCGGTACAGGAGCGCTCTAGAAATTCAATGAAGAGTTGCCGCGTTTCGCCATCAATGTGATCCCACGATTGCTCAAATTCCGCATCCCGCACAAAGTGGTGGCGGTTGTAGTCGGTGCGGAATTCTTCAAGGATAGCCTGAAGTTCTGCCTCATTTTCAGTGATGCTCATTTCCGCCATCGCTTCAAAATCGGTGGTGTAGAAGCGGGGGGTGAGGATGGTTTCTTGAGCGGGGGCTTTGACGCCCGGACGCAGTTCTTCAAACTCGGGCTTAGCTACGGTATTGACCATAAAACGCTGTGTCTCGCTGTCGCTAACGGCACTCTATAGAGCATGGTAGCGAAAATACGACACTGCATTACGGCTCATTACAGAACCGTTACATTCTGCTAGGGATGAAACCAACGGTTCCATAGGTTTTGCAGGCGATCGCCCCAGGAGGCTGACCAGTCTTGAGTCGCCAGCTCCTCTAGGAGGGATTGCCCCAAGGGGGTAAGGCGATAGCGATCGGTCAACCCTTGGCCATCGACTTCACGGCGCAGTAGGCCAACTTGGATCAACCAATCCAGTTCCGCTTCGACTACTAAGGCTGGCAGCGGCGATCGCGTAAAGCCCGCTTCCACCCCCTTGTGGGCAGCAATTTCTAAAAGCGCAACACTTCCTTGCTGCATCGCACGGAAGAGTTGGGGTAAAAATGGACTACACCGCAGGGCGCGATCGCCCCGTTGGCGGACATGGACGGAATAGGGAATGGGCACAGTGTCTTTACGTTGCAGAAGCACTACCTAGCCGTGGCCGGAAAACTGGGTATCGATAAGGGTGGCGCGATCGTTGGCGGAGTTACTGACTGCCGGACTGGCAGGCGAGGGAGACTTAGCGGCTGGTGACGCTTCAGGTCGCCCCATCCGCCGATCCGGAACGACCACACGCTCCATAATAAATTCAATGGTGCCTTTGCGTAACCAACCTCGCGCCACTAGGATATCGCCAAGGCGAGCACCCGTAGAGCGCTGATCCGCAAGCGCAACTTCAATTTGGGCTGGGGTGACTAACTCTGCTTCAACCAGATAATTCCCTAGGCGTTTTGTATAGCTATCATCCTGTGGCCGTTGAATAAACGGGCGGTTTTTCGCTGGGGTCGCTGGCGCTGCGGGCACATCGGGTAGGCTTTCAGCCATTGCCCGATCGCCGGCCAAGGCAACCAAGCAATCTTTGATCTTCATTAAAATCTCAGCAGCACGCCGGGGCTGATTCTGATGTGCAGCTTGCTCCAGTAGCCGTGCTTCGGCTTCAACAAGCGTCTGCCGCGAGGCAACCGCAGCGACCTGCAGAATACGTGCTTGCTGCTGAAGAGCAGCCATATCGTGCTCCAGCAGTGCTTTTTTACATTGCTTGAGGACAAGAGATCCCTGTTTGAGCAGGACTTTTTCGGCGGCAGTGGTCATAGTCAAGAACAGTGAGCGTTTGCTATTGGGGGGTTATATCTATTTTTTAGTCGGTTTTTTTAGTCGGTCAATGCTCGCTGTAGCTTACAAGGCTATCAGTTTTCAAAGGCTACCGACAACTCAACACGTTATGCTTATCCTTGTGCTTTTACTATAATCTTTTTTGCGGTGGCGATCGCGAGAAGTACAAATGGTTTCACAATTATTGTTAAAAACACCCCGATGGGCTGGAAAGGGTGGCACACTGGCTACAAGCGCTCTCGAATTGGGATGAGGACCATGAACAGTTGTGTACTCTTTGCCGAGGTCATTGAGGCTCCGGAACTGCGTTATACCCAAGACAACCAGATGGCGGTGGCAACCATGGTGGTGCAGTTTCAGGGCATTCGTAGTGAGGAGCCACCGATGAGTTTGCGGGCAGTGGGCTGGGGTGGCCTTGGCCAAAAAATGCACGCTGAGTGCCATGTGGGCGATCGCCTGATCCTTGAGGGTCGCCTCAAGATGGATACCATTGACCGTGCTGAAGGCTTTAAGGAAAAGCGAGCGGAATTGGTTGTCAGCCGGTTTTATGCGGTGGAGGGCAATGTGGTTGATCATGTGGCTCACCCCAGTAGTGTTCAGAGTGCCCCTAAGGTGCCCGTCGCACCACCGCCGCCAGAGGATTTGAATCTCGACGAAGTGCCGTTCTAGCCCTTAGCTGCCATCCCCAAGCGTAACGTTAGAAATTGCCATGGCTTTAAGCGGGTTGGCCACGGCAGGGACTGCGGGGGAGCTTCTAAGAAGTTGTGCTGCTCTGTGGGGTACCACGGTAGCAAGCTAGGCTGAAGGGTGAAGGTGCCCCCGTCGCCGTAGGCATCGGCCACTCTCAGGATCCAGCCCCTAGCGTCTTCGGCCTGCTTCAGCGCCATCAGGTGGAGGTTTGGGTCAGACCATGCCAGCAGTGAGCCATGACTGGGTAGGGAACCTGAGGTTGATAGGGGGGCGATCGCCGCCGTGAGGGGGTGGTTAAAGGCTGCTGCTTGATCGGGCACCCGTGCCTTCTGCCACGATTGACTGTGGGGAAATAGGCCATAACTGAAGTGGTGTTCACCGCGATCGCTGTGGGGATCCGGCCACGTGGGCGATCGCAACAGCGTTAATTGCAGTTGTTGGGGCTGGGCATCCACCCCATGCTTGCAATCGCTCAAGAGGCTCAGCCCGTACTCTGGCGTGCTTAAATCTACCCACGTGAGAAAGGGCACCTCCCACTTCGCTTGGGCATGGGGGTCTAGATCACGATTGGGAAGCGTGGGGCGCTCTGTGATACCGCCGGGGGTTTCACAGGTGATAGTTGGTGCACTGATGGCCAAGGGAAACGCGGCTTTTAGCAGAATATGCGCTTCGTGCCAGTCAAGGGACGTGTCAATACGCAGCCATGGAGTCTGGTACTGCAGGACATACTCTTGCTGAATCCGTGAAGACTGGAATCGCCACGTCACCCGCAGCCGTTGCTCCAGTTGATGCCAGCAAACCCATTCAATGGACTCTAAGGTTGCCCCTGTCAGTGGGTGCTGGGCGTAGTTTGGGTCAATATTCCACGCATCCCAGTACTGGCCTTGATCGCGGAAAAATCTCAGTTGATTGCCCGGCCCTCCCAAGCAGGGGCGGTGGTTGAGTTTATCGTAGAGGTTGGTAATTTCCCCTGTCGTGGGGTCAATCTCTACGTGGAGATAGTCATTTTCAAGGACATAGCCGAGGGGCGGGGTTGGCAGCCCATCCGGTTGGGAGCGCGGACACACCCACAGCAGGTGATAGCCTACACGGGGGATGTCTTGCGCCCAAAAGCTCAGGCACTGTTGGGGTAGGTTGAGTTGCGTTGGTAAATCGTAATCACCGCGCGGGCAATAGACGCGCCACGAGGGAACCGCTGCGGGCAGATCCGCCAAATTAAGGTGAATGACCCCAGCGCGATCGCCATTCAAGCCATTAAAGATCACTACTGGAATAGCACCCGTTTCTGGGGGAGATCCATCGGCGATCGCGGTGAGAATGGCTGCTTGAGCTTGGCTGAGCAGGTTTTGGGTGCTGTCAATGAGGGTTTGCCAAGTGGGGTTAACCTCGGCATAGACCTCAGGGATAGAGGAACCCGGCAGAATATCGTGAAACTGGTTAAACAGCAATTGTTGCCAGAGAGCTTTGAGGGTGGTTTGGGGATAGGGGGTAGCGGTGGCGATCGCCGCTAGGGTTGACCATAGCTCTGCCTGTTGCAACTGCCGCTGGGCGCGATCGTGAACCGCTTTTTGATCGCCGTGGCTGGTGTAGCAACCGCGATGGAATTCTAGATACAGTTCATCACACCAGATTGCCTGAGGAGGGGTTTCAGCCATCAACTGATCGAGGTAGGAGCGCACCGGTGTCCACTGCCACTGCGGCCCAATCCCTCCTAAGCGCTGCCAACGCCGCACGATCTCAGCCATGTCAGCGGTGGGGCCACCCCCGTGGTCCCCAACCCCCGGCAGCCATAAACTGCGCCGCGAGCCAGTTTGCTGAAACCACTCCTGAGCATAGGCCGCCATCTTCACCGGATCAACCCCTTCGCCGATGGGGGCAGACATCAAACTGGGCAGGCGTGCTCCCGCTGCATCCTGCCACTGAAACCAACCGTAGGGAAAGCGAGTGGTGTCGTTCCAGCGGAGTTTTTGGGTGACAAAGTAGCGAATCCCCGCCTCGGTTAGGAAGCTAGGCAACCGCGCCGGAAAGCCAAAGGTATCCGGTAGCCAAGCAATGGGGCTGACCTCCCCAAACGCCTGTTGTAGGTAGTGTTGACCGTAAAGAAGTTGGCGGACAATGGACTCACCACTAATGAGGTTTAACTCCGGCTCCACCCACAGTCCAGCCGCAATATCCCACCAGCCCTGCGCGACAGCAGTTTGAATCGCCCTAAACAAAGCGGGAGCATGGTGTTCCAGATGGGCATATAACGCCGGGGTGGAATGGGTAAAGGTCAATTCTGGGTAATTTTTTTTCAGGGCTAGCACTGAGGCAAAGGTGGCCTGCGCAACAGACCACGTTTCAGAAATCGGCCACAGCCAAGCAAGGTCGAGGTGGGCATGGCCGCACAGATGCATCTGAAATTGGCGCAGTGGTTCGGCGCAGTCCTGTAGGCGATCGTGGAGGTGATGGAGGAGGGGATCTAAGCGATCGCCCCCTGTTTCCAAGAGCTTAGCGAGCAACGGTGCGAGGGCGTTGGCCTCTACGTGTTCTGCAAACGTTTCTAGAATCTCTAGCTCAGCGGCCACAAACCCAGGGTCAACCCCCTCAGGTGATTCCCATAGGAGTTGCGAGCGCACCAACGCCCCCTCATCGTGGTGGGGACTGACCAATTCCACGACAACATCCCACGTCTGGCCGGGGGTCACGGCCACGTCAAGGCACAACCGCACGGAATGGTCAAATAAATCACCATGGTGTACCGCCTGGCCATTCACATAGACTGTGGCTCGATCTGCCCACCAAGTGAGCGCCAGCCGCAGCGTTAACCCCGCAACAGCGTAGCCCTGAACTGCCGTAGGAACCGTAATCCGCTGTCCTAACCACAGCGGGTGTCCCCCTTTGTCCCAAGCTAAATGTCCCTTGGCATTGCAAGGGTAGGGCAGACCCTCTGCGGGCAAGGGGTGGGCGTGGGGCGCAACGGCACACCACTGCCGCTGTAGATCAATGGTGGCCAGCTGGCATAGAAATTGACGGCTTTTTTTGAGCAATTCTGATAAAATCATAAAAAATAGTTAATCTCGCCGCGATCGGCCTAGGCCACTTGCTATGCTAGAGAAGTGAGGGCTCGTGATGATTGTTTGGCGTTTTTGGCTGACCCGCTTATCCACCTATACATAGCCCACTCACACTGTTTTCTGGGGAGGAGTGACCCAATGGTAACCCGATTTGAGCAGTGGCGGGGKATTTTAACCTCCTCACTCTGTGCGCTACTCACGGCTGTGGTGGTTCCCCCCCTGACGCTTGCCCAACCTGACGTAACCCCACCGAAGGCAGATCAGTTGCTGCAAGTAGTGCCCACGGCCACTGACCCTCTGCAAAGCCCCTTTCCCCTACCGTGGACGTGGATTGAGCAGGGACACGAGGCAGCCCTAAAGGCGCAAAAGCCCCTCTCCTACCGCCAGCAGACAGCCCGCTACGTTTCCCCCGATGGTCGTTATGTGGCGGAAGCCACCCTCTACTTTCAGGCGGCACCCCAGGCGTTCGAACAACAGTTAACGAGCATACTGGAGATTACCGACCTGCACACGGGCGATCGCCAGCGCATCGACAGCCTTCAGGAAGTCCCGCGAGAGTTTTTAGCAGAGGTGCCTCGCCACCAAGGCTTGATTGCGGTATTAGTGCCGGTGGGGTGGTCGCAACGCGATAATCGTCTCTTGGTACGCCAGTTTATGGGGTTATTTGCGTCAGACCTCGTCACGGATGCCGCTTGGATTTGGCAGCCTGGGCGCGGCCATGTGGCAACAGTGTATCCCACGGCAGCCGACTATGACGTTGCAACGCTTTTGGGCTGGAGCCACACGTACCCGGATCAGGTGCTCTTTCAAACCCACGTGATGGGGGACGCGCAGGCAACCCTTTGGGCGGTGGATAGTCATGGCAGCACCCAACTGGCCCAGGGCGATCGCCCCGCGGTCTATGGCACCACCCTACCAGCGACCGCCACTGCCCGCCAACCCTAGGTATGGGGAACCTGCCACCGACCCTGTCGATCGTCATTCCCTGTTTTAACGAAGAAGCCAATCTGGATGAACTATTTCAAGAACTATTGCCAGTCTTGACACAGTTAGGGTTGCCCTACGAAATTATTTGCGTCAACGATGGCAGTCGCGATCGCACACTCAGTGGGTTGCTCCAATGGCGCGATCGCCACCCCACGATTAAAATTCTCGATTTGTCCCGCAACTTTGGTAAAGACATTGCCCTCACCGCTGGGATTGATGCTGCCACGGGGTTGGCGGTTATTCCCATGGATGCGGACTTACAAGACCCGCCCGAGGTAATCCCTGACCTTGTGGAGCGCTGGCAGCAGGGATTTGATGTCGTTTATGCCACCCGACAGCGGCGGCGGGAGTCGCTCCTGAAGCAATGGACGGCGCACGGCTTCTATGCCTTGCTGCAAGGACTGAGTTCTGTGCCTATTCCTGCCAATACGGGGGATTTTCGGCTGCTAGATCGACGGGTGGTGGAAGCCCTCAAACAATTACCAGAGCGAGGACGCTTTATGAAGGGACTGTTTAGTTGGGTGGGGTATCGCCAAACTGCGGTTTATTTTGAACGGCCAGCTCGCCGTCAAGGCCAGAGCAAGTGGAGCTACTGGCAATTGTGGAATTTTGCCCTAGGTGCCATTTTTGCCTTTAGCGTCAAGCCCCTACAGGTGTGGCTCTACGTTGGCCTGATGATCTCTGGGGTGGCGTTGATCTATGCCCTGTGGCTGGTCGTGCGCACCTTGCTTTTTGGTGCCGACTTACCCGGGTACCCCTCCCTCATGGTGGCCATTTTGTTTATGGGGGGGGTGCAACTGCTGACCCTTGGCATCATTGGTGAGTACATTGGCCGCATTTACGAAGAAGTCAAACAGCGTCCCCTCTACCTTGTGCGCGATCGCTATGGTCTTGACCCGACACCTGCTGCAAATAGCGATCCAGCAAACTAATCATCACCGCCGGACACTCCAACTGGGGGGTTAGCCCCACCTCAGGCACAGTGTCAAAGGCACGAATCGCCTCTGGATTCAGTTCAGCTAAGCGTTGCCCCACACGCAGCGGCGGCAACTTGGCCTGCTCGCCCCACACGATATAGGTCGGTACCGTTAAGTGGGGCAAACGATGGCTAAGATCGCAACAGAGATCCCCGCGCACAAAGGCCAGTGCCGCAATTTCTGCCCCTTCTGCCTGCGCCACTTGGGTGTAGGTGGCAATCATCTGTGGGCTGATTCGTTGCGGCTGCGCAAATTGCTGATTCACCATAAACGACCGCACCCCCAAGGGATTGGCTACCGCCAGCCGATAGAAGACCACATCTAGGTAAGGTTGGCGAGCCAATTGGGCAATGAGGCTCTGACGGTAGTCTTGGCCAAAATCACTCAGACCCGTTGGACACACCAGAATTAAGGCACGAACGTACTGTGGCTGGGCGATCGCCGCTTGGATCGCAAACGCCGCCGTCAGCGAAGACGCAATCACCACCGCTGGCTCAGTTGCTAGCTGGCTGAGGCATTCACTGATGTGGGCGGCGTAGGCTGCAACCGTGTAGGGCTGAGCTACATGGGCAGAGGCACCCCATCCGGGCAAATCTAGGGCAAACACAGGATAATCCGCAGCAAAGGCAGGGTACACAGCTGACCACTCGTAAGAACTGGAGCCTCCCCCGAGACCATGCCAAAAAAACAGCGGTGGCGTTGTAGCCCCGAGGTTGAAGTCATTTGTTCTATAGACCACATCGCCTGTTCTATAGACCACATCGCCAAGACTAGTGGTGAGGGTGCGCGATCGCAAACTCTTGATCATGATATTCCCTAAACTAAAGAAACCTGCTACGATAATAAATCGCGCTGAATTAGACTGGTAGTAACAGGCTGCCCCTGTGCCCGAAGGAGTTCCGCCGTGACCAAAAGCACCGAAGGCGATAAGCCCAGCAGTGGCTTCAACCTCACTGAGTTTTTCCGCGAGACCAAGGAAGAGCTCAACAAAGTGGTGTGGCCCGATCGCCAACGTTTAATTGGCGAATCTGCTGCTGTGATTTTAATTGTCTCTCTTTCAGCAGTCGTTATCTACTTGGTTGATGAACTTTTTCGCTGGTTGGCGAAACTTATTTTTTAGGCAGCCCACAAGGATTACACGTACGCGCCTATGGCTAGCGAATTTACAGATTACGATCAGCAGGATCCCCTCAATGACAGCATGAGTACCACGGATGACGAATCCGTAAAATCGGCAAAGCGATTTTGGTACGCTGTGCAAGTGGCCTCCGGCTGCGAAAAAAAGGTTAAAAGCACCATTGAGCAGCGGCTGCATACCTTAGATGTCGCTGATCGTATCTTCCGCATTGAAATTCCCCAAACACCAATCATCAAAATCAAGAAAGACGGCTCACGCCAAACCATTGAGGAAAAAGTGTTTCCGGGCTATGTGCTCATTCAAGTGCGGGCACAGCAGTCGCCAGACACCGGTGAGTGGCAGATTGATGATGAAGCATGGCAGGTTATCAAAAACACCCCCAATGTCATTAACTTTGTAGGTGCCGAGCAACGGCGGAGTACCGGCCGCGGGCGAGGGCACGTCAAACCCATGCCCTTGAGTGCGGCAGAAGTGGATCGCATCTTCCGCAAAGTCCAAGAGCAAGAGCCGGTTCACCGCATTGATCTCAACAGTGGTGATAAGATCAAAGTTCTCAGTGGCCCGTTCAAAGACTTTGAGGGTGAAGTTATTGAAGTCAGCCCTGAGCGCAGCAAGCTCAAAGCATTACTCTCGATTTTTGGCCGCGAAACACCGGTTGAACTCGAAGTGAATCAAGTGGAAAAAGAAGGATAGGACGCTCAATCACTATGGCGAAAAAAGTCGTCGCAATTATTAAGTTAGCGATTCAGGCAGGTAAAGCCAACCCTGCCCCTCCCATTGGCCCTGCCTTGGGTCAGCACGGTGTGAACATCATGATGTTCTGCAAAGAGTACAACGCTCGCACTGCCGATCAGGTGGGTACCGTTGTACCGGTGGAAATTTCGGTCTATGAAGATCGCAGTTTTACCTTTGTTCTGAAAACGCCGCCCGCCTCGGTGCTCATCCAAAAAGCGGCAGGGATCGAGAAAGGCTCTGGGGAGCCCAACAAAAAACAAGTCGGCAGTATTACCCGCGCCCAACTGCGGGAAATTGCCGAGAAAAAAATGCCAGACCTCAATGCCAATGACATTGAGGCGGCCATGCGCATTATTGAAGGGACGGCGCGGAATATGGGGGTTGCCGTCACCGACTAAGGGGTTTTCGTGTGTTCGCTGTTAAATTGTTGTGTTGGGGGAGAAACCGAGTTTCGCTTGCACCCCGTGGAGGTTAACCAAATGCCTAAACTCTCGCGACGACTGCGTGACCTCTATGCCAAAGTAGAGGATCGCCCTTACCCACCCCTTGAAGCACTCCAACTGCTMAAGGAAACCGCCACTGCTAAATTTCCGGAATCGGCAGAAGCCCACATTCGTCTAGGGATTGATCCTAAATATACGGATCAGCAATTGCGAACCACTGTGGCGCTCCCCAAAGGCACAGGGCAAACCATTCGGGTGGCGGTTATTGCCCGGGGTGAAAAAGTGACGGAGGCCAGTGCCGCTGGTGCCGATGTGGTGGGGTCTGAAGAGCTGATTGATGAAATCCAAAAAGGGCGGATGGACTTTGATTTGCTGATTGCCACCCCAGATATGATGCCCCAAGTGGCTAAGGTGGGTCGAATTCTTGGGCCGCGCGGCCTCATGCCCTCTCCCAAAGCGGGGACTGTGACCTTTGATCTGCCCCAAGCGATTGCTGAATTTAAGGCCGGTAAGGTCGAATTCCGCGCCGATCGCACCGGAATTGTTCATGTCCTTTTTGGCAAAGCGAGCTTTAGCGCTGAGGATCTGCTGGTGAACCTGAAAGCCTTGCAGGAGGCCATTGATCGCAACCGACCCAGCGGTGCCAAGGGGCGCTACTGGCGCAGTGTCTATGTAACGGCGACCATGGGGCCGAGTATCCAAGTGGATATTAATGCCCTGCGGGAGCTGAAGCTGGCGGACGTGGCCTAAGGAGGAGTTGCCTATTGCCCAAACCCAAAAAATTGAGTTCTTGAAACCGAAGACCGCAGGGGTCTGGCGACTGCCAAGACATAATCGTCCTGCTGAGGTTTGCGATGTCCATCTTGCGGGATTGGGCGATCGCCCCGGCAGCACTGCTGGGGTTTTTTCTTGAAACCATAGGGAGGTGATCCGCGTGGGACGCACGCTAGAAAATAAAAAACAAATTGTAGCCGAACTCAAAGACCGCTTGAGTCAAGCCCAAATGGCACTGGTGATTGACTATCAAGGTCTCACCGATGCTGAACTCAAGGACTTACGACAGCGCTTGCGCAAGTGCAATGCCAGTTGCAAAGTTACGAAAAACACGCTGATGGAACTGGCGGTCAAAGACAGTGACCACTGGCAACCTCTGACCCAGTTCTTGCAAGGACCATCCGCCTTTTTGTTGGCCACGGATGACTTGGGGGGCACCATTAAAGCCTACCAAGAATTCCAGAAAGCCACGAAAAAGACAGCCTTGCGCGGTGGTGTCCTAGAGGGACGCGCCCTTGACGAAGCCCAAGTCAAGGCCATCGGCGATCTGCCCTCCAAGGAGCAACTCATGGCGCAAATTGCCGGTGCCCTCAACGCTGTCACGGCCAAGATTGCCATTGGCATCAAGGAAGTTCCGGCTTCCTTGGCGCGGGCAACGCAGGCGATCGCCGACAAAGAGGCGGCATAGATCATCCTGCTTTTGGGTTCTGTTTGAGAATCCACCTGTTGTTTTATTTACTACACTTTAGGAGTTAACAATGTCTGCTGCAACCGATGAAATTCTCGAAAAATTGAAATCCCTAACCCTGTTAGAAGCTGCCGAACTGGTCAAACAAATTGAAGAGACCTTTGGCGTGAGTGCGGCTGCGCCGGTCGGCGGCATGGTGATGGCGGCTCCCGTTGCTGCCGGTGCCGCTCCTGCGGAGGAAGTCGAAGAAAAAACTGCTTTTGATGTCATCCTCGAGGACGTTCCTGCCGACAAGAAAATTGCCGTTCTGAAAGTCGTCCGTTCCTTGACAGGGCTGGGGCTAAAAGAAGCTAAAGAAGTGGTGGAATCAACCCCCAAAGCTGTCAAAGAGGGGGCTACCAAGGAAGATGCCGAAGCTGCCAAGAAAGAGCTAGAAGAGGCTGGCGCCAAAGTCAGCATCAAATAGCTTAATTTCTGGTATCTTGACCGCCAAGGGTAGTTCGACTGTCAGAGCTACCCTATTTATTTTTGCTAGTTTGGAAGGTATCCGATGCTAAGCGATGAGCAATACCGCCAAAAAATGCAGCAACGTAAAGCGGTGCAGGCACAACGACTGGCAGAGCGCAACCGCGAAAAGGGGCTGATCATCGTCCATACCGGCAATGGTAAAGGTAAGACAACTGCCGCTCTGGGAATGGTTGTCCGCTCTTTGGGGCACGGCTACCGCGTGGCCATTATTCAGTTTATTAAGGGGGCGTGGGAACCCGCTGAGAAAGCCGTTCTGAGCCATTGGTCAGAGCAGTTAGCCTTCCATGCCATGGGAGAAGGGTTTACATGGGAAACCCAAGATCGGCAGCGGGACATTGCCCATGCCCTAGCGGCCTGGGAATTAGCGCTCACTTACCTGAGAAATCCGGAGTATCGCTTGGTGCTTTTGGATGAAATTAACGTTGCCTTAAAACTGGAGTACCTTGCGGTGGAGCCCGTGCTGGCTGGTTTGAGTCAGAAACCCGCCATGACCCATGTGATTCTCACAGGGCGCGGTGCGCCTGCAGCTCTGATTGAGGCCGCAGACTTAGTGACGGAAATGACCCTCGTGAAACATCCCTTCCGCGAACAAGGGATAAAAGCCCAACCTGGCATTGAATTCTAGTCCAGTCCTAGCAGTTCTCCTTGCAACACGGTAACGGCTTGACCAAAGAGGATGACGCGATCGCCTGCGCCTTGGACTTTGACGATTCCGCCTCGCCGCGAGGCTTGATACCCCACTAATGTTTCCTTAGCAACGTGCTCTCGCCAGTAGGGATAAAGGCTACAGTGAGCCGATCCGGTGACTGGATCCTCAGGAATGCCTAATTGCGGAGCAAAAAAGCGCGAGACAAAGTCATAATCCCGAGCATGGCTTAATGCTGTCACAATCACCCCTCGACAGGGCAGGGTGGCAATTTGGGCAAAATCAGGGCTTAACTGCTGCACTAGGGTTTCATTGTCCAAGACAACAAATAAATCACTGGCGGTTTGACCGAGCCAAACGGGGGAAATCCCTAAGGCAGCAGTGAGTGTTTCAAGGAGTTTCGGATGCTCGAGGGAGTGCACCGGTTGTTGCGGAAAGTCCAAGGCAATCCAGTCCTCAGCTTGGCGGGCTACCAAGGTGCCGCTACGGGTATGAAATAGCAGATCACCAACCGCTCCCTGATGCTGCCAGAGGGCATGAGCCGCCGCCAGCGTAGCATGACCGCACAGATCGACTTCGGCCACGGGGGTGAACCATCGCAGATCAAATCCCGCAGCCGTGGGCACCACAAAGGCGGTTTCCGAAAGATTCATTTCCTGAGCGATCGCCTGGAGCTGATCGGACTCTAGGAACACTGGGAGAACACATACGGCTGCTGGGTTACCGCAAAAGGGAGTTTTAGTAAATGCATCAACTTGATAGAGTGGTAGCCCCATCTGGTACCTCTAAACCCGTAAAATTTATGCTGTAGTGCAAGCAGAGGAACGACTGCGTGGAACGGACATTTCTAGCCATTAAGCCCGATGGTGTCCAGCGGGGTCTAGTGGGGACGATTATCCAACGATTTGAGCAAAAAGGCTACACATTAGTAGGTCTGAAAATGCTGCGGGTGAGCCGCGAACTGGCGGAGCAACACTACGGCGAGCACAAGGATAAACCTTTTTTTCCGGGGCTCGTGAACTTTATTACCTCAGGGCCTGTGGTAGCGATGGTGTGGGAAGGTCGCGGTGTGATTGCCGCTGCCCGTAAGATGATTGGCGCGACAAATCCCCTGAATGCCGAGCCAGGCACCCTGCGTGGAGAGTTTGGTGTGGACGTGGGGCGCAATATCATCCATGGCTCTGATGCCGCCGAAACCGCAGAGCGCGAAATTAACCTCTGGTTCCAAACGCAAGAACTGGTTCCTTGGGAGCCATCCCTTACCTCTTGGGTGTACGAGATGTAGGCTCCTGGGCTTGCGGGGTTATGGCTGGAGGGGGCTCGTCCGTCGCCCGTTTGGAAAACCCCCAAAGAAAGCACAGGGCAATGAGACTAATCATCAGCCAGTCAGGGGGAACAAGGGCATGGTTGACAACCCGCATAAGCAGCCGTAACCCCACCAAGGTGACGGTTAAGTAGCCAGCATCTTCAAGGCGAGGAAATTCCTTTAACCATCGAATAAATAGCTCTGCCATAAACCGCAGCATAATGACACCGATGGTGCCCCCCAGCACCACCAGCCAGCGTTCATCCGACAGGGCGATCGCCGTTGTCACACTATCTAAAGAAAACGCCAAATCTGCCAGCGCCAGCAGGGGTACCGCTTGCCAAAAGGAGCGAATCACCCGTTCATGCTCGTGCTCTGGTTCGTTTGTGAAGAAAAAGTACTTGATCGCCAACCAGAGGAGGTAAAGTGCGCCCGCCAATTCAAACTGCCAGAACTGGAGTACCCAGCTTGCCGTAAAAATGAGGCCGATGCGAAAAATGTAAGAGATGGCCAGCCCCAAATTCAGGGCGTTGCGCTGCTCTTGCGGATCGTCAATGCCCTGTACTAATGCTGCCAGAGCAATCGCATTATCAGCGGAGAGAATTGCTTCTAACGCCAACAACACCACCAGCAACAGCAGCGTGTCCACCCCCCAATTGGGTGACAGTTCCAGCAACTCATCAATCATGTAGGCAGCATCTATCTCCGAAGCTCAACCATGGACATAATGTCTATGGTCGCATACCTGCTTCAGAAATCTGCCATTGCTGACCGGCAGAGTAGGTCGAAGCGTCTTGATAGATTTGGCTAATTGTTGCTGCTAAGCGCTCCATCCCCAGAGCAATTTCCTCATCACTGGCAGTGAGGCTAATGCGTAAGCATTCTTGCTTATGATGCCATTCCTCGCTCAGACCGGGGAAGAAGGAGCTACCGGGAACCACAATCACCCCCGCTTGCTTCAAGTGCTGGTACAGTTCCCAATCCGTCATTGGCAAATTCCGCAGCCATAGCCAGGCAAAAATCGCCCCTTCACCGCGATGGAGGAACCATGGCAAATCTTGAGGTAAGGCGGTTCTTAGGGTTTCCTCTAAAACAGCAAATTTACGTTGATAAAATGGCCGAATGACATTTAGTGAGACATCGGCAAGGGCACCATTGGCTATGGCCAAGGCAGCAATTGCCTGACCATAGCGGGAGGCATGAATACACGCATTGGTCTGAAACGCTTCTAGAACACTGAGAATGTCGCGATCGCCAATGGCAATCCCCACCCGCTCACCGGGTAAGCCCGCCTTAGACAAACTGAGACAGTGAACAATATTGCCACCAAACACAGGCACCAGTTCTGTGAAATTCAAGCTGGGATAGGGAGGGCCATAGGCGGCATCAATGAGCACGGGTACCCCGTAGGGCACCGCCAGATCTGCAATTTGCCGCACTTCCACATCGGTCAGAACATTGCCAGTGGGGTTACAGGGGCGCGAAAAAATTACACACCCAGTGGTGTCATCAATCTGTAACTGCTGAAAATCAGGACGGTACTTAAAGGCGTGCTCCGTTTCAAAAATCTCTAAGCGGGGACGGTAGGCCACTACGGTATGGGGCATCAAACTCACGCCACCATAGCCGGTATATTCGGGACTCAAGGGCAGCACCACTTTCTTGGCTTGACCGTTCGCCGCAGCCCCTCCAAAGGCATTGGCAGCAAAGAAGTAAATCGCTTGGCTGCCGGGGGTCACCAGCACATTCTGCTCACTGAGGTTCAAGCCATAGCGGCGGTTAAAGTCATCGACAACGGCGGCAATGAGCGGCTCATAACCTTGGCTGGTACCGTAGCGACACACTACTTGGCCAAATTCTGGACTGGCCATGAGTTCTTGGGTGCACTCTCGCCACAGTTGCTCGACCTCCGGCAAAATCAGCGGGTTGCCTGCACTCAGGTTAATAAGATCCTGACCGCGATTCAGACGCAGGGTTTCGATAATGTCCTTCATGATTGCCCGTACTCCCGTCAGTTGGGACATTTGTTGGCCAATCTGGGAGAGTGCAGGATTCATAAGCGCAGGGGAATCATGACAGTAACGTTAGAATAACACTTTGGCTTTGATGGTGTCTCAGACATGCGTTGGTGCAAATGTCCCCTAAGCTGCACCAGCGTGGTAAGAGCTTCGCACCAGTGGGCCTGAGCGTACATGGCTAAACCCCAGCTCCCTGGCTATCTCACCTAAGCGCTCAAACTCTTCAGGGTGCCAGTATTTGACAACAGGAAGATGGTTAAGGGATGGGGGCAGGTACTGCCCCAGGGTGAGGCGATCGCACCCCACTGCCCGTAAATCCTTCAGCGTGGCCACAATCTCTGCTTCAGACTCGCCGAGACCAAGCATCAGCCCCGATTTGGTGGGAATCTGTGGGTTCAACGCCTTGACGGTTGCCAGTACCCGCAAGGAACTCTCATAGGTGGCGCCGCGCCGAACGGGTTTTTGCAGCCGTGCCACGGTTTCCAGATTATGGTTATAGCAGGCGGGGTCTAGGGCAACAATTTGGGCAATACAGTCGCGCTGGCTCAGCCGCCTGTGATCCATGCGAAAGTCGGGGGTGAGGACTTCAATTTGCGCTTGGGGTCGCTGTTGGCGAATGGCTTGGATGGTGGCCACAAACTGCCCGGCTCCCTGGTCAGGTAAGTCATCCCGCGCCACACTGGTTAAGACTACGTAGTCTAACCCCAGCGTAGCGACTGCCGCGGCTACCTTCGCCGGTTCCTGGGGATCCACCGCTAGGGGGGCGTGTCCCTTATCCACTTGGCAAAAGGCACAGGCGCGGGTACAGGTTGACCCCAATAGTAAAAACGTTGCGGTTTTTTGGGCGTAGCACTCCCCCCGATTGGGGCAGCGCCCCTCCTCACAGATGGTGTGGATGCCGTGCCGTCGTATTAACTGCTGTACGGTGGCGATATCGCTGGCTTTGCCGAGGGGTTTGCGTAACCAAGCTGGGAGGGGCTGAAGATGGGTCATAATGCCTTTGAATGATAGCAATAGAGCAGAGGACGTATAAATACAAAACTTAATGAATTATTGAGTCTATTTATTAAGTAACTGTAAATTATCAGTGGGGCACCCCCTAGGGGGCGATCGCTTCTGTGGCAGGATCAATAGCGACGTTACAGCACGTACCCCGCAAGACCTATGAGTGATCAGCCACGCCCTACCGTTATTATTACAGGTGCCTCCTCTGGCGTTGGACTGTACGGAACCAAAGCCTTAACCGCCAAGGGCTGGCACGTTGTCATGGCCTGCCGTAATCTTGAAAAAGCAGCACAGGCGGCGCAGGATCTCAATCTCCCCAGTGATGCCTATACCCTGCTGCATCTGGATCTCGCTTCTCTAGCCAGTGTGCGCGGATTTGTCGAGTCGTTTCGCGCTCTGAATCGGCCGCTGCGGGCGTTGGTTTGCAATGCAGCAGTGTACTATCCACTGCTGAAAGAGCCAATCTACAGCGTTGATGGCTATGAAGTGACGGTGGCCACCAACCATCTGGGGCACTTCCTCCTGTGTAATTTACTCCTGAGCGATTTACAACAGTCTCCCGAAAGCGATAAACGCCTGATTATCTTGGGTACGGTTACGGCCAACCGCAAGGAGTTGGGGGGCAAAATTCCGATTCCGGCTCCCCCCGATCTGGGGAACCTAGAAGGCTTTGAGAAGGGGTTCAAAGCCCCCATTTCGATGATTAATGGCAAGCCTTTCAAATCGGGTAAAGCCTATAAGGATAGTAAGCTCTGTAATATGCTGACCACACGGGAGCTGCATCGTCGCTTCCATGAGTCCACCGGGATTATCTTTAACTCGCTTTATCCTGGCTGTGTAGCCGATACGCCCTTGTTCCGTCATCATTTTCCCCTCTTTCAGAAGCTCTTTCCCCTGTTCCAGAAAAATATCACCGGGGGCTATGTCACCCAGGAGTTGGCGGGGGAACGCTTAGCGATGGTGGTGGCAGATCCGGAGTTTCGGCAATCGGGTGTGCACTGGAGTTGGGGCAATCGCCAAAAAGCGGGTCGCCAAGCCTTTGTTCAGGAGCTTTCAGCGGAAGGCAGTGATGAGCAAAAAGCCCGCCGCCTCTGGGAACTGAGTGAGAAACTGGTGGGACTGGCCTAATGCGGGCTGGTTTGGGATTAGGCATTGCAGCGGGACTGGTGATCTCACCTATGGCGGTGGCGATCGCCAGCCTTCCTCCTCAGGCTGTGGTCACGCAGTTCTATCAATGGCTGGTGCAACATCAAGACCAGAGTCGCCAACAACTGCGGCAGCAACAGCATCATTTCACGCCGGAATTGTATCAGCAGCTAACGGCGGCCTTTCGCAAACAACCCCAGGATGGGGCATGGCTAGACTTTGACCCCTTTTCCTACACCCAGGTCAGCACTTTGGGGATGCAAGTACGCACGGTGACTCCCTCCACCACAGATCCGCGCAGCGCTGACGTGGATATTGATGTTATTGCTGGGCTACGGGGACGGCGGGGAACCCCTGTGCCCATTAAGGTGATCATGAAAAAGACGGGCGATCGCTGGCAGATTGACAATTTGGTTTATATGAGCACTTGGGATAATCTGCGCTGTATTTTGCGGGAGATAAACCGCTAGGGGAGCGATCGCCACTCGCCGCTGGTCACAAACGCCCCCCAAAAGTAGGGAATCTGCTTGCTAGTGTCCTGCATTAAGGTGAGTTGGGCTTGTCGCAATGCCTCGCTGCGGCTCTTGCCGGCGGCTAAGTTCTGGTAAAAGGCTGTCATTAACTGTTGGGTTGTTGTATCGTCCACCTTCCACAGGGAACTGAGTTGAGTGCGTGCTCCGGCTAGGGTAA
Source organism: Synechococcus sp. PCC 6716 (assembly GCF_022570815.1). Taxonomy (NCBI): domain Bacteria; kingdom Bacillati; phylum Cyanobacteriota; class Cyanophyceae; order Synechococcales; family Synechococcaceae; genus Synechococcus; species Synechococcus sp. PCC 6716. Next base: position 27,770 of record NZ_JAKLTU010000006.1, on the reverse strand, counting down.
AGGCACGCCGCAACCCATAGACCCCATCGCCATTAAAAATGTCGCCCCGCCCCGTATCACAGGCAGACATCACCACGAGTTCGGTGCCCTCTAGGTTAAGACCGGTCACTTCCAAGGCAGTGAGCACGCCATCATCACTACCGCTTTGGCGTTGATTGAAGCCGGCCATGGCCAAGCCAGAGCGCAGCAGCGGGTTTTCCCCCCCAAAGGGTGCGTAGGCATTCAAGCCCCGCGTGTTCTGTAACCCCTGAGGGCTGATCGAAGGACTCTCTAGAAAAAAGCCATGGGTGGCCAAATGCAAGATGCGGGGACGATTGGCCTGCTTGATGGCTGTTTCTGTAGCATTGCTCCCCGTGAGCACCTGCGCTTGAGGGAGCAGATGACTCAGAGTTTTCACTTCGGTAGCAGTTCCGGGCAACTCATTAAAGGTAAGGCTGCGCAGATCTAGGGAGCGACTGCTACTGCTCTGCTGTGGGCTAGGGCGGCTTTGGCCGAAGGCAGGGTTCCCCACCACTAAGGGAGGGCTGGGCGATCGCCCACGCTGTTGTAGCCGCAGCAAATCCCGACCCGAGGTGAGGAGAGTCACAGTGTAGGATTCCAGCAAGTAGCGATCTTGGCGATTGACTAACGCTTCAAAGGGGAGAGTATTTAACTGGCCATCAGGGGCGATGAGGAGGTGGGTACTGCCGCCAATGAATGGTTCCAGCGGTGCTAGCAAGGTCTCGTAGGCTGCCTTGAGAGGGGGCTTGACAATGTTGGGCGTCAAACGCGGATCCGCCACCCGCGATCGCGCGGCATTGACAACCCTATCCACCTCAGCAACGGTGCCTAAATCTCGCCACTGCGGTGCACCGGTGGCTTTAAGGCCATAAACGGCATAGCGAGGTGCGTCCCAGCGATTGGTTTTGGGATTGTAGGGCACGTACTGGATAAATTCCAGTAAAACCGCATCGGCAGGAATGGCTTGCTGAACGGCTGCCAGGGTGACCGGGGTCACTTCGACACGGAAATTAGCACTTTGGCCGGTGAGTTGGGCTTCCAGCTGGCTGGCACGCTGCTCGAGTTGGCTAATTTGACTGCTGGGCACTGGGCGATCGCGCACAAAGGTGAGGCTGGCAATCTGGGTGCGCAGCCGGATGAGTTCCTCCAGTTGCTGTTGGCCAACAGCATCCAGTTGACGGCGCAAGCGGCTAGTGGTCTGTGCCAACACATCCAGTAACCGACCCTTACGCCGCAAAATAGTGGTCAAGGCCAGAGTTGCCGCTGTTGGATTCTGGGGATTGCCTTGCAGGTGGAAGGAAATGGCGGTATTCGTTGAGTCTTGGAAGGTGCTGAGATAGTTGCGCTTATACGCTTCGGAACCCACGACTAAATTACGAGCAAGGTTCGTTTCTTCAATCTCAAGGGAGCGCGTCAGGGTGGCTAGAGCCTCCGGCACATTGCCTTGTGCCCAGTAAGCTTTGGCCAGATTCGCCAAACTCAAGGCCAAATAAGGATGCTCATTCCCTAGGGTGCGCTGCCGCAGAGCAATGCTGCGTTGATACAGCGGTAGTGCGGCTCCATAGTTATTTTGGCTACGGTAAAGTTCTGCCAAATTGTTGAGACTGGTGGCCACATCGGGATGATCGTGGCCAAGAACACGTTCGCGCAGACTCAAACTCCGTTGGTACAGGGGTAAAGCCGCACCATAGTTGCCCTGTGCCCGGTAAAGTTCAGCTAGGTTATTGAGCAGCGTGGCCACAAGGGGATGGTCTGCGCCAAGGGTGGACTCTACCACGGCAATGCTGCGCTGATACAAGGGTAAAGCCGCCGCCAGATTGCCCTGGAGGTGGTACATCACTGCAAGGTTATGTAGGCTAACCCCCACATCGGGGTGATTGGCACCCAATGCCTGCTCGCGAATGCTGAGGCTGCGTTGATAGAGGGGAAGCGCCTCCCCATAATTGCCCTGATCACTAAAAAGATTTGCTAGGTTATTCAGGCTGGTGGCCACATCGGGGTGGCGTGCCCCCAGCGCCTGTTCCCGAATGCTGAGGCTGCGTTGGTACAGCGGCACAGCAGCGCTAAAGTTGCCCAATTCTTTATAGAGGACGGCCAAATTGTTTAGGGTGGCCGCTACGGTTGGATGCGTTGGCCCTAACACCCGCTCGGCGATCGCCACTAATTCCTGGGACGGGGCGATCGCGGCGGTATAGTTTCCCTGCCGCTGTAATTGTTCAATTGAGTTCGTTAGGGCAATAACATTCCCACTATCGGCACCAAAGGAGGTTTGGCGAATCACATCCAACTCACTCACCGCCGTCGTGTAGCGCTGCTGTAGTGAGTCAAGGCGTTGCATAATGTCCCGTAACTGCTGGGACTCATTCTGCGCCATCACCGACCGTGCTAGCCCCCCCACCCCCAGTAGCACCAGAAGAAACAGTAAATGGCTCCGGAATCGGAAAAAAGTAGCCATAGGACAACACCAGTGCGCCTACCTCTATCCTACGCAGCAGGCTTTGATCTTGGTGGGGCATAGGCCACGCTAAGGGAGCCAACGACCTCACAGGATGGGGATGTCCGCGACACCTTAAAACAGCTTGGTAGCCTCGTCACTTTAGTGCGGGGAGTGTTAATTAAGTTAAACGCCAGCATCCCGCTGCTTAAGCTAAAATTTGGGGAGAACTGGGTGTGAAGGGGATATTAAGGCCATGGGATTGCGATTAGTGGCAATAGGGTTAACCGCTGGGTTGCTAGCAGTAGGGACGGGCACCAGCTATGCTGAACCTCCACTAGCAGTTTCTGAAGATAGTTCCCCTGCGCCAACCCTCATCAATCCTGTCGAAGCGGTGGACAGTGAACCCCTTGTGTTTTCAACGGAGCCAGTGGATCCGCCGGCGGGCAGTGAACCCCTCGAAAATCTGCGTCCTGCTCGCCCCTTGCCCGTTGTTCTGCAAGAGCGTTCCACTGGCTGCCAAGCAACACTCCATGGCGCTGAGGAACTTCCCGCCTCTCTATGCGCCCCAGCGATCGCGCCTGCTGCCCCTGCCACCCCCGCTACAATTGCCAGTTACCCGACCCATCACTCCTATCCGCCACTCCATAGCGCATCACACGCATCACAACCGAGGGCAACAACCACCACCTACGTCCGCCAACCCTTTCCGGGGGCCAATCCCCTGCGTTGGCTGAATTTTAATAACCGGCAAATGCTGTTTCCGCTGCCTTTTGCTGCCTCCATTACCTCTACGTTTGGCTGGCGTGTGCATCCCATCTTTGGCGATCGCCGGTTTCACTCTGGCACTGATTTAGCTGCCCCTGAAGGAACACCTGTCCTTGCGGTATTTGATGGCCGAGTCGTTGAATCCAACCGGTTAGGGGGCTACGGCCTCACGGTCATTCTGCGACACCCGCCGGATCAGCATGAAACCCTGTACGCGCATCTGTCACAACTATTTGTCAATCCCGGTCAGTGGGTCAAGCAGGGGGAGGTCATTGGTTTGGTGGGTAGTACCGGAAACTCCACCGGTCCACACCTCCATTTTGAAATTCATGAAATGACAGCCCAAGGGTTGATTCCTGTTGCTCCTGAAGCTCGCCTAGCGTTGGCATTACAGCATCTGCGCGAGGCGATCGCCCACGCTCGTAGCCAGCAAAATCCCAGCTAGTGTAGCCAATTTAATCGTTCATCTGTGCCTGTGCCACTACTGTCACAGTTCAGTAGAGCGATCAGTTAAAATCTGTCACGATCAAGGTATCAGCGCTATCACACCACGCTTCGCTACAATTCGCTGTCGAAAGCTCTGGTATGACCGTTGACCATTCATTTACCTCGTCTCAGGTAGGTCCAGCAATGTTTTCAGTGCGGTTGTTTGGTCGGCAATTGTCTGTTTTGGTTGGTGTTGTCACGCTTTTTGCAGGGGGGGCGATCGCCCAACCCGTCAGCTTAATTGCTCGGCAAAACCAGCCTACGCAGTTAGCAGACGGTATCTATCTTTTTGGTGAATCTCCCCAGCCCCACCAGACGGGGCATGGCTATATAGTCTTTGAAGTCTCGAATCAACAAGTTCGTGGTGCATTTTACCTACCCAACTCTTCCTTTGATTGTTTTGTAGGAACTGTTGGTGATCAGCAACTTGATGTCACTGTAGAGGCCACCTACGATGACGAAACCTATCCAGCCCACGTTGATCTGTTTAGTTTTTACAGCCTTGATCACGTCAGTCCTGGCGATCGCGCCATCCTATCTGCGTGTCACGCAAACTGATAACTCGGATTTGTGCTCTTAAACGGTCAAAAATAAAAAGACTCCCATCTAAATGGGAGCCTTAGACATGGTTGTGATATTTAGCCTTAGCGACTAGTCAAGGCTTGGCATTGTCAGCACGGGTTCAGTTTCGCGATCAATGCCTTTCTCGAACCCTGCCGCAGCAGCGCGGGCACGTCCTGCATGCCACAGATGACCAACTAAGAAGAAGAAGGCCAGTACAAAGTGAGATGTGGCCAACCACGAACGGGGCGACACAAAGTTCACCGAGTTAATTTCGGTGGCTACGCCGCCAACGGAGTTCAATGAACCCAACGGTGCATGGGTCATGTACTCAGCAGCACGGCGAGCTTGCCATGGCTGAATATCATTTTTGATCTTGTTCAAGTCAAGACCATTCGGCCCACGCAGCGGCTCTAGCCACGGGCCACGGAAATCCCAGAAGCGCATGGTTTCGCCACCAAAGATGATTTCACCTGTGGGCGATCGCATCAGGTATTTACCTAAACCAGTTGGGCCTTGAGCCGAACCAACGTTTGCCCCTAGCTTTTGGTCACGGATCAGAAACGTCATCGCTTGGGCTTGCGAGGCTTCAGGGCCTGTGGGGCCATAGAACTCGCTGGGATACACCGTGTTGTTGAACCAAACAAAGCAGGTGGCAATAAAGCCCATCATCGAGAGGGCACCCAAGCTATAGGAGAGGTAAGCCTCACCGGACCAGATAAAGGCACGGCGTGCCCAACCAAAGGGCTTGGTGAGAATGTGCCAGATACCACCAAAAATGCAGATTAAACCAATCCAAATGTGACCACCGACCACATCCTCAAGGTTATTGACGCTGACGATCCAGCCATCACCGCCAAAGGGAGACTTGAGTAGGTAGCCAAAGATCACCGTGGGATCAAGGGTGGGGTTGGTAATCACCCGCACATCGCCACCACCGGGTGCCCAAGTGTCGTACAGCCCCCCAAAGAACATGGCCTTCGCCACCAGTAGGAGGGCGCCAATGCCAAGGACGATCAGGTGAAATCCTAGGATCGTCGTCATTTTGTTCTTGTCTTTCCAGTCATACCCAAAGAAGGAGGAGTACTCCTCTAAGGTTTCGGGACCACGAATGGCGTGATAAACACCACCCAAGCCCAAGACAGCGGAGGAAATTAGGTGAACCACCCCCACCACAAAGAAGGGGAAGGTATCGACAACTTCACCGCCGGGGCCTACGCCCCAGCCGAGGGTCGCAATGTGGGGCAGTAGGATTAAGCCTTGCTCATACATCGGCTTTTCAGGGATGAAATGAGCCGTTTCAAACAAGGTCATAGCACCTGCCCAGAAGACAATGAGGCCAGCATGGGCAACGTGGGCACCCAAAAGCTTACCAGACAGGTTAATCAGGCGAGCATTCCCGGCCCACCACGCGAACCCTGAGGATTCTTGGTCGCGGTTGGTGGAAAAAATAGAATTACTAGAGAGCGTTACCACGGGGGAGTACCTCTTCGGGGAAGACTAGGTTTTCATGGGGTTGGTCTTGCGGCGCCATCCACGCCCGAATCCCTTCGTTCAACAGAATGTTCTTGGTGTAGAACGTCTCGAACTCAGGGTCTTCAGCCGCACGAATCTCTTGCGAAATGAAGTCGTAGGAGCGCAGGTTCACCGCTAGCCCTACAACTCCAATCGCACTCATCCACAGACCTGTCACTGGCACAAACAACATAAAGAAGTGTAGCCAGCGCTTGTTCGAGAAGGCAATCCCAAAAATTTGGCTCCAGAACCGGTTCGCCGTCACCATCGAATAGGTCTCTTCCGACTGGGTGGGGGTAAAGGCACGGAAGGTACTGGCCCCTTCCCCATCCTGGAACAGGGTATTTTCAACCGTCGCACCGTGAATGGCACACAGTAGGGCACCCCCCAGCACCCCGGCAACCCCCATCATGTGGAAGGGGTTCAAGGTCCAGTTGTGGAACCCTTGGAAGAATAGCAAGAACCGGAAAATCGCCGCTACCCCAAAACTAGGCGCAAAGAACCAGCCCGACTGCCCCAGTGGGTAAATCAAAAAGACACTCACAAATACGGCAATCGGCGCACTAAAGGCAATGGCGTTGTAGGGGCGAATGCCAACCAAGCGGGCAATTTCAAACTGCCGCAGCATAAAGCCAATGAGGCCAAAGGCACCATGGAGGGCAATAAACGTCCACAGGCCTCCCAGTTGACACCAGCGGGTAAAGTCCCCTTGGGCTTCGGGGCCCCACAGCAGCAGCAGGGAGTGTCCCATACTGTTGGCCGGGGTCGAGACTGCCACGGTCAGGAAGTTACAGCCTTCCAAGTAGCTGGAGGCTAAGCCGTGGGTGTACCACGAGGTTACAAAGGTGGTGCCGGTCAGCCAACCACCCAGGGCAAGGTAGGCACAGGGAAACAGCAGGATGCCTGACCAGCCCACAAACACAAATCTGTCGCGCTTGAGCCAGTCGTCGAGAATGTCGAACCATCCTCGCTCCGCTGGCGCACGTCCGATTGCTATTGTCATGGAATTAAACTCCACAAAGATAATACCGGATTCGCGCTTGGCTGCACCTTTAGGTTGCCCTAAAGATAAAGTGAGCGCCAAGTTTACGAATCTTAACAACGCTTTTAATCTAGCAAAGGTCGTTTTGAGATTTCAACTGCTGGCTTGGGATGACTGGCTCTGCGCCAATTGCCAAAGGGGGGCACCACTCAAGCGGTAAATGCGCCAGTCAGGTAACACCTCAGCACCAATGCCTTCATAAAAGGCAATGGCGGGATGGTTCCACTCAAGGACACTCCACTCTAGGCGGCCATAGTGGCGATCGCGGGCAATACGAGCCAGTGCTCTGATCAAAGCGGTGCCAACTCCTTGGCGGCGATAGGTGGGCAGCACAAAGAGATCCTCGAGGTAGAGTCCCGGTCGGGTCAAAAATGTGGAGTAGGTGGTAAAGAACAGGGCATAGGCAATCTCTTGGCCGTGGCTTTCAGCGAGGAGGGCTTCCGCGTAGGGGCGATCGCCAAACAGGTGCTCCCTTAGCTGCGCAGCGGTGCCACTGACGCTATGGCTTAGATGTTCGTAGGCAGCTAGGTCTTGAATCAGGCGAAATAGAGTCGGTACATCGGCAGGGGCAGCCGCACGAATCTGGAATGCTAAGGACAAGGCAGAGACTCCGTCTATCCGGTGGGGTAGTTCATGATAAGGCAGAAGCGACGGCAGAGTTAGGTATATTTGGCACATCAGAGCGAATCTGGCCATCGCGAAAGTGAATGATGCGTCGCGTAATACTAGCTACGTCTGGCTCATGGGTAACCATGACAACCGTCATCCCAGCAGCATTCAACTGACTAAAAATATTAAGGATTTCAATAGTTGTTTGACTATCAAGGGCACCCGTTGGCTCATCAGCTAACAGCAACAATGGCTGATTGACAATGGCACGGGCGATCGCCACACGTTGCTGTTGTCCCCCAGATAGTTGATTTGGGCGGTTATGTAAGCGGTGCCCCAGTCCTACCTTTTCCAGCGCCACAATCGCTCGCTCCCGTCGTTCTTTGGGGGGAACTTGGGCATAGATCATCGGCAGCATCACATTTTCCAGCGCTGTCAGTTGCCCCAACAAATGGAACTGCTGAAACACAAAGCCAATTTTGGCATTACGGATATGCGCCAATTCATCATCCGTGAGCCGCGAGACATCTTGACCATCCAGGAAATACTTACCAAAGGTGGGTCGATCCAAGCAGCCGATAATGTTCATCATCGTGGATTTGCCAGACCCTGAGGCCCCCATAATGGCAGCGTATTCTCCGTGCTGGATTTGGAGGTCAATGCCATTGAGCGCACGCACTTCTGTTTCACCTTGACCATAGATTTTCTGTAAATGCTCAAGACAAATCAGAGGAGGTGTGCTCATGAGCCGGTTGAATTGAATGCAACTATTACAAATTGTAGCGGGACTCCTTGGCCTAGTTACCGATGCATCAACTCACCCTTTCACGGGGGCAGTTTTGAGCACAGCGCTTATACGCATCACCAGTTGATAAATGCCATAGGCGATCCAAGGCCCCACTACCGCCATTGACACGGCATTGGCACCCAAGGTTGTAAGGCCGCCATGCGCTAGCAGTAAAGCCTGAAATAGCAAGACCAAGCCACCCAACACCGACATCACCCCTGGCCCAAATAACACGGCTCCCAAACCTGTGCCGGTTGGGTGAGAACAACTGCCTGTCACTGAGGGAATTTTTAAGGCAGAGAGAACAAAAGTGAATGCGCCTGCTAAAGCCAGTAATAGTTTGGCTTCAGGATGCTGACGGGTGATGTGAGTGAGCGATCGCAGCCCCCAGAACAGAAATGGCAGATACACGATCCACCAGAAAACAGCCCAGCCAACCGGCAGAAACCCTTCCATAATATGCATGGCATACACAGGCGTGGGCGATCCAAGAATTAAATAACAGCTCAGCCCCGCCATCATCACAAGGCTGAACCATTGATGGTTTTTCCTGTTCATCTGTACCTCGCAGACTTCTCAATCAAAACAAGCTGTCACATTCGGCGGGCATCCTGACTTAAAGAGATAAATCTCTTATCACAGTTGCGGGACAGCGGCAGATTTACACTGCTCTTTCCCCCTTACGTCTGGTGGCTGTTCCCCACCAAAACCGAGTTCCTCAATAATACAACCGATTCTCAAACACACGCCTTGACTTAAGGCATTCCCACCATTCAGCAAAAGATTACAGTCTCATCCCTTGCTATTTCACCATAGATAAGAACCAATCAGAAGTCGATGATCTTATCTGCCGCCAAAATCAAACTGGGGATATCCTGATTCTCTTTTGCCAATTGAGCGCCTGATCGCAAGTTGCTTTCTGTTATCCCTGCAGCTTCTGCACAAGCTGGACAGACCATCACCTTGCCCCCTGCTGCCACAAATTCATCATATAGTTGGGCGAGTGTCATCGGACTACTGCCCCAAAGCAAATTCAAGGGTTGATTTTTGGGGTCTATCGGACTTGGTATGCTAATGTAACATGCTATACCAAATCTGAGATATGCAGCTACTTCTAACTGATCTACTAAACCTACCTAGAATTGAGGTTGAAGATTATACCGATGTTGCAGGAGAATTGATTCTTATAGTGGAAGCAAAGACAACCGAGGCGATTTGCCCACGTTGCCAACAAAAAAGTTTCATTTACACCAGAATCATTGGTATCTAGTGCGAGATTTAAGCATCAGTGGACGAACCGTATTTCTTAAGATCAATCGTCGCCAGTTTAAGAGTCGAACTTGTGGTAAGCCATTCAGTGAAACGCTCGATTTCATCGGCAATCGTCGCAAGCAAACGGATCGATTTGCTCAGTCAATCGTGCAACAGGTTTTGCACAGCAACATTCATAATGTTGCAATTTCAAATGGTCTCACTGATGAAGAAGTATGGTCAATAGTACAGTATGTCAGTCAAAAAACTCCACGTCGATCAGTCAAAAAACTCCACGTCGATGTGAGTTCAGTAAAACGATTAGGTATAGATGAGATTTCCTTACGTAAAGGACAAGGAGATTACATAGTCGTCTTGGTCGATTTAGAGCGGTGAATTCCCCTTGCCCCTTCTCGCAAGCAGGAAGATGTGAGGCAAGTGCTTGAGGTATGGGGAGCAGCAGTACTCAATCAAATTATTGAGGTGAGTATTGATCTGTCTGGAAACTATAAAAGTTTGGTTCATAAACTCCTACCTAATGCTACGGTGGTTGCCGACCGATTTCATGTTATGAAGATTGTGAATCAGGAATTGGATAAGGCTCGACAAAGTATTTGTAAAGCGAATGAACAGACGGTAAATGAAGTCAAGAAAGCCCAGATTGCAGCCGCGCTCAAACAAAGTAAATATGCGTTACTCAAGCCGGAGGAAAATCTAACTCAGAAGTAAAAAGCAAAACTGGAAGAAATTCGAGAAGTAGTGCCAAGTCTGGCTCGAATGCATCAGGAGAAGGAATCGCTTAGAGCCATCTTTGAGCCAGCAAAAGATTGGGAAGATGGAACGTTTCAATTGCTCGATTGGTTAGCTCAAGCTCAGGATTCTTTTCAAGAGAGCGTAAGAACAATTTGTCGGTGGTTTGGTGAAGTCACCACCTATTTTGATAATCACACAAATAGTGGTGTTGTTGAAGGTATTAACAATAAATTGAAGCTGATCAAGCGGTCAGGTTATGGGTTCAGGAACTTTGACAATTTTCAGTTACGTTGCTTAATTTGCTGGCATTTAGCTATTGATTAAGCATAACTCGGACGATAGAGCCGCCTTCGCTACAAAATTCCAGTTTCCGCAACCAACCTTAACCTTCAGCTATCAAGCGGGAAGTCCTGCGCTCTACCTGTAGCTCACTTTCCGAAGGCTAACGTGACCATCGGGATGAAAGCGTGTTCATCAAGGGGTTCAATGCCGCGCAGATGAACAAACTCTTATGGCACTAGTCGGGTGCAGTCTAGTTCTCACGGTCACCAACGGTGCCTGCTCGGACTGGGGGGCACCGTTGTTCGCTTAGGTGGTTAACACGGCCAAGCGTCAGGGCATGTCTGCCGTTGATGCTATTTCCCGTGCCCTAGCCCCTCAGCAGAGCGATTGGCTACTGGGCTGATAGGTATTGCTGCAGGGCTTGGCGGGTTAAGGCGGCCACCGACACTCCCTTTGCTGCTGCCAATGCTTTTAGTTGCTGATACTGCTCTGCCTGTACGTCCACGCGATAGCGTTTGCGCTGGGTTGCAGGGGGGGTATAGCTTGCGGCAAACTGGCGCAGTGCCTCAAAGCCGACCCGATGGCAAAAATCCCCAAAGGACTCGCCACTGTGGCGGCGATCGCGGTAATAGACAAGTAACGGCTCAAGGGTGGCCTCCAGTTCCGTAATGGGCAACCGCTCGATATAAACTTGAGCCAAGCGAGTTTGGTGAGGGCTGCCCCCCAGCCATGTTTGATACGTTCCCGGCACAATCCCCACAAAGCCTAGTTCAGCTAAGTAGGGGCGAGCGCAGCCGTTCGGGCACCCCGTCATCCGGATCACAAAATGCTCATCCTCTAACCCAAGACGATCCATGAGGCGACGAATCCGCTCTAAAACCCCCGGAATGGCACGCTCGGATTCGGTAATGGCCAAGCCGCAGGTGGGGAGTGCTGGGCAAGCCATACTGTAGCGCTCTAGGGAATCAATAGCGCTAACATCAGGAATCCCATGCTGCTGCAAAATCAGTTGAATGGCATCTTGCTGATCGGGAGCCACATCACAGATCAGCACGTTCTGGTGGGGGGTGACCCGCAACGGCACATTAAACTCTTTGACGATTTTTTTCAGAGCTGCTTTGAGCTTGAAGCTACCACGATCAAGGATGCGACCATTGGCAATGGAGACCCCATAAAAAAACTTGCCATCTCCTTGGGAGTGCCAGCCCAAAAAGTCATGGTACTGCCACGGCGGCAAGGGACGAAAGGGAGCAAGGGGTTTACCAAAATACTCTTCGACTTTGGCTTTGAATTTGGCGACTCCCCAATCATGGATCAAGTACTTGAGGCGGGCGTGGCGACGATTGTAGCGATCGCCGTAATCCCGTTGTGTTGCCACAATGGCTTTCACCGCATCGTATACATCAGCAGCAGCCACAAAGCCAATTTCATCAGCCATGCGGGCAAAGGTGTCCTCTTTATTGTGGGTGCGCCCCAAACCGCCCCCCGCATAGATATTAAAGCCCTCTAGATCGCCTTTTTTGTTAGTGATCACAACGAGGGTGAGGTCTTGGGAAAACAAATCCACCGAGTTGTCCCCGGGGACTGTGACACAGCACTTAAACTTACGCGGCATGTAGCGATCGCCATAGATTGGCTCTTCGTTGTCGTGAAAAATGGTGCCGGTACCGTTGCGCTGGCGGGCTGCTTTGACCTCAGGATGCTCTTCAGCAGAGATAACCTTCTCACCATCGAGCCAAATTTCGTAATAAGCACCCGTTTGGGGCGTGAGCAAATCGGCAATGCGGTGGGCATACTCGTAGGCAAGGCGATACTCGGGGCGATCCCTAAATGGGGCTGGCGGCGCCATCACATTCCGGTTCAAATCACCGCACGCACCTAGGGTGGATCCCATGCTGCGGATAATGGCGGCGATCGCGGCTTTCAGATTCTTCTTGAGAATGCCGTGTAGCTGAAACCCTTGGCGAGTGGTTGCCCGTAAAGTATGGTTACCGTACTCGTCCGCCAAGCGATCCAAGGTCAGGTAGAGTTGGGGCGGAATATAACCCGCCGGGCTGCGGGTGCGCAGCATAAACTGGTAGTCTTTTTCCTGCCCTTTCACGCGGTTATCGCGGTTGTCTTGCTGGTAGGAACCATGGAACTTCAGGATCTGAATTCCCGCCTCACTAAAGCGATTGGTTGGCTCTCGCAGCTCTGTGGCAACGGGTTCACGGAGGTGCTGACTCTGTTCCTTAAGATCTTCAACTTTGGAACGCTTAGCAGCAACGTCAGCAGAGGGAGGGGAAGCAACCATAGTGTTCTGTGTTCCAGCAGGCGGGATGAATGCAGTGCAACTTACTGCTCACCAAAGTCCCTAATCTTGATTGGGAAAGTGAGCTATCCCATTGTAGCGAACCGAGGGAACGATTAACAGGATGGTTCGCCTTTAGAGGTGTACTCCTGCTGCCAACAGCGTTCAAGGTAGGCATTGCGATACTCCAGCCAAAATCGTCTGGGATTCAGCATAAAGTGACGGCTAAATAGGGGCTGGTTCAGGTAAAGCCAAAGGGGAAATCGAAGAACACGACGCGAAGCCATAAGCATACCGTGAGCGTGAGCGATTCTATGGACTAAGGTTACCTTAATCATAGAACAGGGGATTGGCGGCGGTGGGGGTCTGCCAACTTTCTTAATGCTTGTGGCAGAGGGCAGTTGGCGAAAAATGTTAGGATTGTTAAAATCTGTGAAGTTTTCTGGAATCACTGATGCGGGTTGTCATTGTTGGTGCCGGTCTGGCGGGCTTAGCGGCGGCAGTGGATCTAGTCGATGCCGGTCACACCGTTGAAATGTATGAGTCCCGGCCATTCGTTGGTGGCAAAGTCAGCAGTTGGCAGGATGCTGACGGCAACCACATCGAGATGGGGTTACACGTTTTTTTCTATAACTACGCCAACCTCTTTGAGTTGATGACTAAGGTGGGGGCGATCGCCCACCTCCTGCCCAAAGACCACACCCACACCTTCATCAATCGCGGTGGCCAAGTAGGGGAATTGGACTTCCGGTTTCCCTTGGGTGCCCCCTTTAACGGTCTCAAAGCATTTTTCACCACAGGGCAACTCTCCTTGGTCGATAAATTTTTCAACGCTATTGCCTTGGGAACCAGTCCAGTGGTGCGCGGTTTGGTGGACTACAATGGCGCCATGCGACAGATCCGCGCCCTCGATCGCCTCAGCTTTGCTGAGTGGTTCCGGCGGCACGGTGGCTCTGAGAATAGCTTAAAGCGGCTGTGGAACCCCATTGCCTACGCCTTGGGCTTTATTGACACAGAGCACATGTCGGCACGCTGTATGCTGACAATTTTTATGATGTTTGCGGCTAAAACCGAAGCGTCGCGCCTGAATATGCTGATGGGATCCCCCGCAGAATACCTCCTCAAACCCTTGGTGAACTACATCAGTGCCCGTGGCGCAACGGTACACCTGCGCCGCCGGGTCAAGGAAATTCTCTATAGTGGTAGCGAGCCAAGCGCGTGGCGGGTAGATGGCTTAGTGATTCCCAAAGATGACGATCCCCTAGCAACTGTAACCGCCGACGCCTACCTCTGTGCCTGCGATGTTCCCGGCATTCAACGCCTGATTCCCCAAGCGTGGCGTGCGCTACCAGTATTTGACAACATTTTCAAACTAGATGCCGTTCCGGTGGCCACAGTGCAACTGCGTTTCGACGGTTGGGTTACCGAACTGCAAGACCCCAGCAAGCAACGGCAGGTGGCCGCTACGGGGCTAGATAATCTGCTTTATACTGCCGATGCCGACTTTTCCTGTTTTGCCGATTTAGCCTTGACCAGCCCAGCGGATTACTACCGGGAAGGCCAAGGCTCTCTCCTGCAAGTGGTGCTCACCCCCGGCGACCCTTTCATTAAAGCCAGCAACGAAGAGATTGCACAGCACGTTTTGCGGCAAGTCCATGAGCTGTTTCCCTCGTCGCGGCACTTAACAATGACGTGGTACAGTGTCGTCAAACTCGCCCAATCGCTGTACCGTGAAGCCCCCGGCATGGATCCCTATCGCCCTCCCCAGAAAACGCCCATTCCTAATTTCTTTCTAGCAGGCAGTTATACCCAGCAAGACTACATTGACAGTATGGAAGGAGCAACCATGTCTGGACGACAAGCGGCTCAAGCAATTTTAGCGGGAGGAAACCGATGACGAACTGGCTAGAGCACACCGTCCAAATTGAAGTTGCTGCCGACATCGACTTGGTTTGGTCGCTGTGGTCAGATTTAGAAAAAATCCCCCTGTGGATGAAGTGGATAGAGTCAGTGGTCATTACCAGCGACGATGCTGAACTCTCCCGCTGGACGCTTGCGACGGGTAACTGGCACTTTAGTTGGCTCTCGCGCATTCGCAAGCAAATCAAGCACCAGATCATTCAGTGGGAGTCAGTGGATGGGCTGCCAAACCGTGGTGCCATTCGCTTTTACGATCGCCACGGCAGCACGGTTGTAAAGCTCTCAGTGGCCTATGCGATTCCCGGCATTTTAGGTCAACTGATGGATCGCCTCTTTTTAGGGCGGATCGTCGAAAGTACATTACAGGCAGATTTAGAGCGCTTTCGCGACTATGCTCAGCAATTGCAGCCGAGCCGCCTGAGATAGATCCAATCCGCTGTTACCCTGACACTGCAAAAGGCGTTGTACTCCTAGAGCCGAATGGCAGGGGCGTGCCCCCTTTTTGGTAATTTAAGATCGTTGGTTGCTAGATAGTTGAACACCCGATGACCCCCTCTCCCCCTTCTAAACCCACCATCTGGCAAACTGTCCAACCCATTCTCTTGCGAGAAGCCATCGTCTTCCTAGAGGGGATCACTCACCTCCTTGGTCAAGCTACGGCACAGCTTAAGACAACAGCGAGTAACCAACACATTCCCTCGGCACAACTGGCTGCAGAAGCGTCTTGGCTAGGAAAACTTACCCCTTGGTTACAACGTCTTGGCACGCTATGGTGGCAGGCGATGGGCTGGCTGCAACAGCGCTTACCCAGTGGCCTCAGAGAGCGCTATAGCCGTACCACCTTAACAGCGATCGCCCTCGGCATCCTTCTGCTCCTGCTTTGGCTGAATCCCCTGAGTTGGTTTCAGGCTCCTGAGCGTCCTACGATCAGCCCTAGTACCCCCCGCCCTCGCCCTGAGGTTCCCAGTACAATCTTGGTACAGCCGCGGCGATCCACGAGCGTTGAGCCGCCTCCTGCGCCAACCCCTGTACCAACGGTAGCCCCTGTAGCGCCTGCTGCGGTAGCGCCCCCCAGTCCTTCGCCCGCTCCCATTCCTAGCGATACGGCGACCGTTCGTCAGCAACTGTTGGCCATCTGCGATCGCTACAGTAATGCCCTTGATCCCACCCTCACCCTCAATCCTAGCGACCATCGACTCGATCTGATGCTGGCAGCGGGTTGGTACGACCTCAGTGCCGCCAAGCAAGATCAACTCGCCCAAGCACTCTGGCAGCAAGCCCACGATCTGGGCTATACCACCGTGGTGATTACAGATACCCAAGGTCAGCCACTGGTTCGTGAGCCAGTGGTGGGCAACAACGCCATTGTGGTTCGCCGCAAGCTACCCTAGAAACTACACACCGCCCGTCTGTTTTGCCACCTAGGATAGTTCAATGAGCGATGTTAGCCTCTCCCCCGAAAAGCGTAAAGCCCTTGACCTTGCTGTAACCCAAATCGAGCGCACTTTTGGCAAAGGCAGCATTATGCGCCTTGGGGATGCCACGCGCATGAGAGTGGAAACCACCTCCTCCGGCGCCCTCACCCTTGACTTGGCCTTGGGGGGCGGCTTGCCTAAAGGACGGGTGATTGAAATCTATGGCCCAGAAAGCTCCGGTAAAACCACCCTTGCTCTACACGCCGTTGCAGAAGTGCAAAAGTTAGGTGGCGTGGCGGCCTTTGTCGATGCAGAGCATGCCCTTGACCCCACCTATGCCGCTGCCCTTGGCGTTGATATTGAAAACCTGCTGGTGGCCCAACCAGATACTGGGGAAGCGGGTCTAGAAATTGTGGATCAACTGGTGCGTTCTACCGCTGTTGATGTGGTGGTGGTGGACTCAGTGGCGGCGCTTGTGCCCCGTGCCGAAATTGAAGGGGATATGGGAGATAGCCACGTTGGCCTGCAGGCACGGTTAATGAGCCAAGCCCTGCGCAAAATTACCGGTAACATCGCGAGAACCGGTTGTACAGTGATCTTTTTGAACCAACTGCGGCAGAAAATTGGTGTCACCTACGGGAACCCGGAGACCACCACGGGAGGCACCGCGCTCAAGTTTTATGCATCGGTGCGCTTAGATATTCGCCGTGTGCAAACCCTGAAAAAGGGGACGGAGGAGTTTGGGATTCGCGCCAAAGTCAAGGTGGCGAAAAATAAAGTTGCCCCCCCATTCCGTATTGCTGAGTTTGACATTATTTTTGGCAAGGGTATTTCTAATCTGGGCTGCATTTTAGATATGGCGGAAGAAACGGGAATTATTACCCGCAAGGGGGCATGGTACTCCTACAACGGGGAAAACCTTGCTCAAGGCCGCGACAATACCATTAAGTACATGGAAGAGAACCCCGCCTTTGCCCAAGAGGTGGGGCAACTGGTACGCCAAAAACTAGATCAAGGGGTGGCTGTTTCTGCCAATACGGTGGTGCATCCCCACGAAGAGCTACCGGAGGAATGAGAAAAAAGAGACCCCACACCATACGCATACGGTAAGAGGGCGGGGTCAAAGACGCAGTTAGGAGGTATCTTGCTTCCTTACCATAAGGGCACCTGCTGCAAAGGAGTGGGGTTTTCACCAATTCTTTAGATTTGACGCGATTGACTGTTACAAAACACTGAAAACTGTTGTCAAAGCTACAATTCTCTCGCGTCATCCATTTGCCCATCGGTTGGATGTGCCAGTGGGACTCTACCCTATAGGTGGCTAGCCGTGTATGCACCTGTTCGGCTGCAAAACAGACAGTATCATAGGAAGGCGAAATTTCAGCAGCATTGAGCGTCCATATATGATCCTTGGCGATGAGCAGCGGGATATTTTGATTATTGGTGGCGGCACAATGGGGTTAGCGATCGCCATCGAGCTAGCACTGCGCGGTGTGCGTCCTACCGTTCTGAGTCGCCAATTTCGGGAGGCGGCGCTCCATGCTGCGGCAGGGATGTTAGCGCCCCAAGCGGAAGGGCTACCTGCGGGGGCAATGTGGAACCTCTGTACCGCGAGTTGCAAACTCTATCCGGCATGGATTGACAAACTAGAGCAACTGACTGGGATGGATGCGGGCTATTGGGCCTGCGGCATCTTGGCTCCTGTGACGGATCCGCAACGGCGCGATCGCCACCACCCTATGGAACCCGATAGTTGCTGGCTAGAGGCAAGGGAATTGGCGCAGAAGCAACCGGGGTTTGCCGACACCGTCTTAGGGGCATGGTGGTTCCCTCAGGATGGCCAAGTCAATACCCGCAATCTTGCTAAGGTGCTGTTGAGTGCCGCTCGCATTCTTGGTGTCGAAATCATTGAAGGGGTACAGGTTCAGCACTGGCATCAGAATCGCCAAGGGGAGATTACAGCCCTACAGAGCGATCGCGGACGTTGGTTGGCCGGTGCCTACGTGCTGGCCACCGGCGCATGGAGTCAGGCACTGTTGCCAATCCCTGTGACCCCTCGCAAAGGACAAATGCTGGCGCTGCACCCCCCCGCCGCCCCGTTCCTCAACCATGTTATTTTTGCAGATCAGCTATACCTTGTGCCCCGCCGCTCCGGCAAAATTGTGGTGGGAGCCACCAGTGAAGATGTTGGGTTTCAGGATGGAAATACCGTGGCAGGGTTACAAACCCTCCTGAACCGTGCCACCGCTGTCATGCCAACTCTGGTTGACTATGAAGTGATTGATACATGGTGGGGCTACCGACCCGCCACGCCAGATGAACTGCCTATTTTAGGGCAAGGGCCTGCAACCAATCTTTACCTTGCCACAGGGCACTACCGCAACGGCGTACTCTTGGCTCCCATCACGGCAAAACTCTTGGCTAATTTAGTGTTGCACCAAACCAGCGATCGCCACCTCAAGGCTTTTTCATGGCAGCGGTTTGCCTCTAACCACGATAGCGGTATTGCCCCATCACCCCCTTCAGCCCATGGACATCCTTGAGCGATCGCCCCAACGCTTGATATTGCGCAACCGCCCTTGGAAAGGATGGCTGGCAGGGATGCTACTCGTGATTGGTGGCTCAGTTCCCGTTTGGTTGACCGCCACATACGAACTGCTTTGCCGTCACGATCACATGCCCATCGCCGCGATTCAAAATATCGATATTGCCCAAGAATGGCGCTCTAGCCGTGGACGGCGCAACCGAGTATTTCAGGTACAACTGCAAACCACGGGGGGAACAGTGCGCTTTGGAGAGTTTGAGGGTGGTGAAGCACAGCATCAGCAAATAGCCACTCAAGCGGTTATTCGAGCCTTCCGGGATAATACCTATACCTAGTTCCCCAGCAAAATCTTGCCCCCTCATCCCTCAATCCCTTCTCCTACTCATCTAGAGTATAGGCTTGCAGGTATTCAAGGGGCTGGGCTTTGAGGAGGCGCTCTGCCCGGCGAATCTCGCTGTCACTCCCTTGAATGAGCACTAGATACTTCCCCTGTTGTAACCGCGTTTCAAAGGGTGTTCCCGATCGCCCGGCAATGACCACTTTGAGTCCGCCGCCAACGGTTAAACTGCCCAAGGCTCCGGCAACTGCCCCAAAAAGTCCCCCAATTAAACTATTATCTAGGCGGTTGAAGCCAGGCAGAATATCAATTTGGGTGGCTTGGTTAAAGGTAAACCCCGCAAAGAACCCAAAGGGCACCAGCCAAAGGAGCATTCGCTGCATTTGCTGACGCGCCGTCGCAAAGGGATCTTCGACTCCCGCCTCTGACCATTGTTTATAACCCCGCCCCAATAGTTTTACCTTGGCCATCGGAAAGCCATCGGTTTCTAAGCGGGTATAAATAGCTTCTGCACCAAGGCGATCGCCCACCGTTGCAACCAAGACAGTCTTCATCAAAAACTCCTTGTGGAAACCCCCACCTCGCACCGCAGGTGGCGGAGGAAACAAGCGTCAGGCAGCGGGATTAAATGCCCCACTGACTGACAATCTCTGCGGGCAACTGACCAAAATACCCGTGGCGCGATAGAGTAGCTCAACCTTGGCAGCACTAAACTGCCCAATACGCTTCCAAGTAAACTCAGAAACAGAAACTTGCCGAGTCGTATCCCCACTCACATAGCCCACCGAGACGCAACCTGCCATCTCAGCCCGCACTAGATCCCCTTTCCGGAATCCATGGCGGGTTACTGTGCCCCCGTATTTGCGACGTAGACCCTTTTTACTGGGAACCGTAAGGTGCAGTTGCCTGCGACTGATGGGTGGCCGTTTAATCACCACAAATGGGGCAGATGTGAGCTTAACCTTTCCAAACCAAAGATAACCGTGACTGCGTTTCCGGTGGAAGGGACGATACTCGATGAAGCATCCACAAGCTAGGGCGATACCATCTACCGCATGGGTTTGGGGAATTTGTTCTGCTTTGTCCTGAGACGTCTTCAATCCCAAGGCAGAGCGAAGTTGAGCGGTGCCATTGCCGTCCGGCTGCCACCCGTCGCGACTGTAGACGGGGGCAATCTGCTCCATTTTCTCAATGGCGTAGGTTTGCCCTACCATGACCGGAGAGAAACCTTTCCCAGAGTTTGCTCCCTTTCGACCTGCGGTTAAGTCCACGTCGGCGCGAACTTTCTCGTAGCCAATGGCAGCAATGGGGAAGAGTCGAGATAACTCCTGAACCACCCGAAACTCTAAGTCTCGGTTGGCGCGGATGCTGGGGGCGACTGTCTGCTGTCTACGGTTGTTAAATCGCTTTTGGCGATGATTCCGTAATTGAAAAGGTAACTCTCGATGAATCCGCCGACTGCGGCGAGAACGCCGTAGCATTCTGCGATTATCCATCCGTGCCCGCACCTTGGGGTAGGGGAGTTCTAGGTGGGACTGGAATAATGTCGCTTGAGCGGATTGAACGGCAATCCCTGAATAGAGTTTGCCGGGATCGACTCCAACCACCATGGGTTGAGTCTTACGACCCGATGGTTCGGCGGTTAGGCGCACGGCCTTAAGGCGGAGATTTGTTTTTACCCATGTTGCTCTGCCTTGCTCTACCCACCGTTGAGCGCGACTACTCTTAGTGGGCATGGCGGGAGTACCATCAGGGTTTTGGACGGGGRTGCGTTGCATGGAAGATAATTCCAAAACTACAGGTCTCTTAAGCCAGTTAGTACGGTGTTGCTGGGCTGAACCCACTCCCTGAGATTCCAGAGCCTTACAGATAATCCGATTTAGAGAAGCAACCGGAAGTGTTGCCGTACTAACCTTGGTGGCCGATTCGCAGCTACGACCGGGTTATCTCCGGTCACTCCCCCACCTAGCATCCGCCGAGGTGGGGGTCATTGAACGATTTAGGACACTAAGTACAGCGAATACTAAAGTCACAGCTAGCTACGATAGAGGAAATATCCTTCGACAATAACCGATGCCCCCCCTATTTTCCCACTTTCGCCGCTATTTTGCTGATCTGGGTCTTGTCTTGATGGCCAGTACCGTTGCCAGCATGGTTGTGGTGGGCGTGCGCAGCGTAGGGGGGCTACAGCCATTGGAACTAGCGGCCTACGACCGGCTCATGCAGCTACGCCCCTTTAGGGGGTCAGATCCGCGCCTACTGGTGGTGGCCATCACCGAAGCAGATATTCAACGCTACCGCGCCCTTTCCTTGCCGGATCAAGTCTATGCGGAACTGCTGCAAAAGCTCTTGCAGCACAACCCGCGCGCCATTGGCTTAGATATTTATCGTGACTTTCCCGTAGAACCCGGTCATCAAGCGCTCAATCGCGTGTGGCAAAGCTCCGATCGCCTGTTTGGGGTGATAAAGGTGGGGGATGATACCCATCCGACGATTCAGCCGCCACCAGCGCTCAGTGCGGATCAAGTGGGGTTTAATGATGTCACGGTTGATGCGGGGGGAATTGTCCGCCGCAATCTTTTGTTTTTAGCGGATGATCAGGGCAATCCTCTTTACTCCTTTTCGCTGCGTTTAGCCCTGCGCTATCTTGCGGACGAGGGAATTGAGCCGCGCGGTAGTGATGCTGACCCCAATGTGATGCAATTGGGGCAGACGGTGTTTACGCCGCTACAGCCGAATGACGGCGGCTATGTCGGTGCCGATACCGCAGGCTATCAGGTGATGCTCAACTATCGCGGGGATAATCGTGCGGTGGCATGGGTTCCCCTTGGGGATGTGTTGGCAGGGCGGGTTGCGCCAGCGTTAATTCGCGATCGCGTGGTGCTGGTGGGCAATATTGCCGAGAGTGGCAAGGACTTCTTTTACACCCCCTTTAGCTCCAGCTTGCGGGATGATCAGCGGATGGCGGGGGTGTTTATCCACGCCCAAATGGTGGGGCAATTCATTGATGCTGGGCAGGGGCAGCGGTCGATGATCTGGTTCTGGCCAGATTCGCTGGAAGTCCTGTGGATGGTGGTCTGGTCTCTGGTGGGGGCAATCTTGGCATGGCGGGTGCGACATCCCTTGGGGTTGGCGATCGCCGTTGGCCTGAGTCTGACGATTTTGCTAGTCAGCTGCTATGGTCTGTTCCTAAAGTTGGGCTGGGTTCCCCTCGTGCCACCCACCTTAACGCTGCTGCTCTCGGGCGGAACAGTGGTGACCTACACTGCGCAACAAGCGCAACGGCAACGGCAGATGGTGATGCGACTGCTGGGGCAAAGTATGTCGCCCGAAATTGCTGCCGCCATGTGGGAACGCCGCGATGAGCTGCTTAAGGACGGAAAATTACCCGGTCAACGGCTCATTGCCACCCTACTGTTTACCGACTTGAAGGGCTTCAGCACCATTTCTGAGGGGATGGAACCTGAGGAACTCTTTGATTGGCTCAACGCCTACCTCGAAAAAGTGGCGGATGTGGTTCAAAGTTACCATGGCGTGATTAACAAGTTTACTGGAGATGGCATCATGGCGGTGTTTGGGGKGCCCTTTCCCCGGACAACGCGCGAAGGCATTGCTGCCGATGCTCGCAATGCGGTAGATTGTGCCCTTGCCTTAGGGCGACTACTAGAGCAACTGAATCAAGGGTGGGCAGCGCAGGGGTTACCCCAAGTCATGATGCGGGCGGGGATTTACACCGGCCCGATTGTTGTGGGTAGTTTGGGCAGTAAAAACCGCCTAGAGTACGGTGTCATTGGCGATAGCGTTAACACAGCCTCCCGCCTTGAAAGTGTAGATAAACATCGGCAGATGAGTCCCTGCCGGATTTTGGTTGCCCAAGAGACCCTTGACTATTTAGGCGATCGCTACGACACGGAAGCGTGGGGGCCTCTTGAACTCAAGGGCAAAGAGCGCAAAATTCAGGTATTTCGGGTACTGGGGGTACGTAAAAGCGGCAGCTTACCGAAAAGGGGAGAGTTTGAGAGGAGATTGCAAAGCCCCTGCGATTCATCCACGGGGATGTAGCCATCTCTTCTCACGTCCGTTGCAGCGATGCGCGGAAACGGACACTCAATCTATCGGACAAAACCGACCATCGTTGCATACACCCGTACTCCTGATTATGGCAAAATAAACCCATAAGATTTAGTCTGATTGCCCATAATTGTTCTGGAAACCAAGCTCAGGGGGAATCCAAATCAGTTCGCGCTGATTGATGACGCGATTAGAACGGCTCAGTTCATTCGCAACATATGTCTGCGCTACTGGATGGGGGCGTTGCTGAATAGACGTATGATCTTCGGGTTTGAGTCTTTTGCCGCCCTCACCCTAGCCCTCTCCCAACGGAGAGGGAACAAGACTCTTAGCTCCCTTCTCCTTGGGGAGAAGGGTTGGGGATGAGGGTAATTCATAGCCACATTCAGCAACACCAGTTATTGCAACCCCGTGTAGTCATTCCGTGGCACTTTCGCACCGCCACATCTGATCCGAACAATTGCGATTTAACGGGCTTAGATGACTTTTTATCAGTAATGGAAGGCACCCCTGTGCGGTGGAGTGGCAGTAGCTCCCTTGCAGCCTCAGCGGGGAATTTACCACACACAACAACGATTCAAATTCTCAGCGTGTAATACGTGTCGTGACACTCCCCGCCGTGGAACGGCGAGGCTTCTCTAAGTTAGGCTAGAGCAAAACCAATCTGCCCTAACTTGACCTTAGAAGGGGCTGCCACAGCCCCTCTACACACTCCACTCAAATCGATATTGAGCTTTGTGCTTACCTTTCTCATGATATTGCAGGCTCCATTACAGTCTGCATTGATGAGCCATCCTTGCGCAGTTCGGTACAGACCTCTAAGAATTCGTTTTCCTGATGCCTTCCACCCTTCAGGTTTTTCGCCGAACGTAGGCAAGAAGTCGTTATCGAAAAACGAGGCTTGAGACGTATACGATTCTTCGGTTTCGACTAATCGAATCCCGAAAATTAAACAAAGCTGCTTAATTCGTCCAAACACTTTGTAGTGCGGAATTTGCACGAACTCCTGATTCATTTTTGCACCCAAATTGATTTCATCTTTCTGCCCGTTGTTTCGACCGTAGATGATAGTATCGATGTCGTTTTCCAAGCAGAAGTTGACGACCCACCGTGCTGTTTTGTTGATGTAGTCTCGCACGTAGCAATTTCGCTTATGGGTATTAAGTTGGATTCGCTTCGAGGTCGCACCCTTCATGGATGGCTTGCCATGAGTCAGAATCGATTTGAATTTGGCAACCTGCTTATTGAACCATTGGTTTCGAGATGTCAACCCTCTACCATCCAGCACAAAGGCAAGTCCAGTATTTGTCACGCCGGTCAAGAGGTTATTCAGGCCTGGGTCAAGCGCTAAAACGTTCTCAGGACACAATTTGCAGCATTGAGCAGTCTTGCCCATCGTGAAGTGAACATACTCAACAACCCACTGCCCATTCGCCGGAATGAATCGCAGTTCTCGGATCTGCACATCCTTTAATCGTTCTGGTAACGGGATGTAGAACGCATCTCTTCCAAATGCAGCTTTTCCACCGTTACCCAAAGGAACTCGAATCAAGCCTTTCTCTACTTTCAGGGATTGCCCCGTGAATACGACTTGATACAACCCGCCTTTGGTGCGGTATCGCGGCAATTTTGGTTCATGGTCGAACTGCCCCAGTTTGAACAGTTTTGAGAGTGATTTGAAGCTTTTGAACGCCTCATTCACAGATTTCAACACTTGCTGTGCAGCCTGAGAATGTAACAGCTTCCCGTTTTCACTCTCCTTCAGTTTTGCGTAGAGGTTGACGTACTTCAGAACCTTGAACGGTTTCCGTCCTTGCTCAAAGAAGTATTGTCGAGACTCATACACACCTTGGTTGTAGAGATTGTTGGCAAGACGCGCTAACTCAGTAAGCAACTGAGCAAGCTGCTTGTCAGGTTGAAAAACATCTTTTTGGACGGCTAAAAACATCATTGGGTTAAGATGGCATGCAGTTATTATAGATGCCGATTTACGCGAATAGCAACCGTATGAGAGAAGATGGCATACAGCTAAAATCGACTCGTCATTGCACGTATCAGTCAGGACATCACTTTGTCTGGAGAAGAATGTCAAGACTGATTCTGCCTACTGCCGTAGGCGCGGGAACCGTTCTGTATCCCCGTCGGGAACGAGCGAGGTTTTATCCGGTTCCCGAACCCTCCGGTTTCTATAAGTAACGAATAATCTTTTTAAGAGAGTAAAAGGCGTGATTCGCCAGATATTAGCCAGATGTTTAGTACCTATCTAGTCTCTATTCGATGAATAGCCGCTCAGGAAATGGTGGTTCAGCCCCACAGCCCCTACTTGATTCTGGCAACGAAGCAAGGTGAAGCAGGAGGTCAGCCCCACATCCTGTAGCCTAGGCAGCGCGTTTGACGAGGGAGCGAATGACGTTATCTTTCATCATTAGCAACCGCGAGGCTTGCAGCA
The DNA here is from genome assembly GCF_022570815.1 of Synechococcus sp. PCC 6716. Classification (NCBI taxonomy): domain Bacteria; kingdom Bacillati; phylum Cyanobacteriota; class Cyanophyceae; order Synechococcales; family Synechococcaceae; genus Synechococcus; species Synechococcus sp. PCC 6716. The sequence continues at coordinate 2,255 of NZ_JAKLTU010000006.1, read as the reverse complement.
GTAGCTCACGCGTTTGCTGAAGACTCATGGCACCGACCTGCTCTTCCATCACTCGCATTTGGAACTCCTGCTCGAAGCTGAGATCAACATTCAGCTCTGGGAATCGTTGTTCCATAGGACGTAACTCCTTACTCCATTAAACATGGTATGTGTATGTTAAAAAATATAACAAACACATTGACAAAGTTGCCACTCAATGAATAGCATCCTCTTCCTGAAGAAAGTGTCCAAGATGAACAGTTTATTCAACTAGTGGCAGGGTATCGCCAGTGGTGGGCGATCGCGGATGCGCTGTTTGAGGACGATAGACCTGCTAGACTGAGCAACAACGGCGGATGTGGAGACAAGTATGCGGCTTGGTGAACTGGCGGAACGGTTTGGTGCCTCCCTAGATGCAGTTGAGCTTAGCGATCGCCCAGTGTTGGGGGTCGCCCCCCTTGAAGCCGCAACAGCAACCGATGTGTCATTTTTGGCGAATCCGAAGTACACACCGCTATTGCAAACGACATCTGCCGCTGCTGTGTTTGTGGGGGTTGATTTCCAAGGGGCGGCGGCCTGTCCATTGTTACGGGTGCCTCATCCCTATCTTGCCTTTGCCAAGTGTATTGAGTTGTTTTATCCCCAACCCCAACCGTTGGGCAAGATTCACCCCACCGCTATTCTGGGAGCAGACGTGGAGCTGGGGGCAGAGGTCACCATTGGCCCTTATACGGTCATTGGCGATCGCGTCCGCATTGGCGATCGCACCGTGATTCATAGTCACTGCACCCTGTATGACAACGTGGTTGTGGGGGCTGAGTGCTTAATCCACAGCCATTGTGCCCTGCGCGAAGGCGTGCAACTGGGCGATCGCGTCATCTTGCAAAATGGTGTGGTTTTGGGGGGAGATGGCTTTGGCTATGTACCTCTGCCGGATGGGCGGCACTATAAAATTCCCCAAGTGGGGACAGTCACCCTAGGGGATGATGTCGAAATTGGCGCCAGTACCACCATTGATCGAGCGACTCTCGGTGCCACCACCGTAGGGGCAGGCAGTAAAATTGATAACCTGACCATGGTGGCACACAACTGCACCATTGGTAAAAATACGATTCTCTGCGCCCAAGTAGGACTGGCTGGCTCCACCCATATTGGTGATCAGGTGATTTTAGCGGGGCAAGTGGGGGCAGCGGGGCACCTCACTATTGGCGATCGCGCCATCGTCTCTGCCAAATCAGGCATCAGTGGCTCTGTACCAGCCAACGCCCGCATGGGGGGCATTCCTGCCATGGAGCAACGTCTTTATTTACGAGTTTCTGCTGCACTCAAACAGTTACCCGACCTCCTGAAGCGCGTGCGTACCCTTGAAGCAAAACTGAAAGACTGAACGAAAACCGCTTCGGCAAACAGAGCAGTTGGGTAAAAACGGTAGCTGTACGCTTTCTCCATGCGTATAAGTGAACTACCGCTCATCATCGCTACGCGATAGATAAGCGGCTTCCTTGTTCAACGGGGACAGCATCTAGCAAAACCGAAGTTTTACCAGATGTCTTACGTCCCCTCCCAAAGGCAGTAGAGCTAGTTCCTAACTCCAATATCCGCAAGGCTTCATTTCTTATGTTGATTGCAGCATTTATATCCCTATCATGCTCTGTATTACAAACATCACAAGTCCAATTGCGAACCTCAAGCGGTAGGCTACCCACTTGATTCAGGCAAACATGGCAGGTTGTTGAAGAAGGAAAGAAACGATTGACTTCGATATATATCTTTCCTGCTCTTTCAGCTTTGTACTTGAGCATGGTGCAAAACATCCCCCAGCCAGCATCACTAATCGCTTTAGCGAGGTTGGGATTGCGCACCATCCCCTTCACATAAAGATTTTCTACAGCAATCACTTGGTTTTCGTTGACTATCTTGCGGGATAGCTTGTGCAGAAAATCTTCACGACAGCGAGCTATTTTATGGTGAACGCGAGCGACTCGCTTTCGAGCTTTATCTCGATTGTTGCTTCCCTTCTGTTTGCGAGAAAGCTTCTTCTGTTTGCGCTTTAGGTTACGAGCATGTTTGAGATCACTGCCGAGGGTTGTCGAACTTCGAGCCATCGCTAGTAATTGCGAAGTGCGTCAACCCCAGGTCAATTCCTATCGCTTTCCCCTCAGCACTGGGAATAGGTTGCTCTTGACCATCATCAACTAGAAGGGACACATAATACTTCCCGTCTGGATTGAGAGAAACCGTAGCCGATTTGATTTGTCCCTCAAATTAGATCGGAA
>NZ_JAKLTU010000056.1:0-2510 GCF_022570815.1 Synechococcus sp. PCC 6716 | reverse complement strand
GCTCTTCCGATCTATGCTCTCACTTTGGCGAAATGATCTCGGACTTGATTCAACTGCTGAGCATCCCAACCGTTATCGGTACTAGTTTTAGCAATTTCACGCCGACCGAAATCAACGCCAATCGCCTTGTCCGACCGAATGGGTTCAGGAGCTTCATCGCTCAGTTGAATGTGGATGTAGTATCGTCCATCTCTGTGCTTGCACAGTTGAGCCGACGTGGGTTGACACCCCTTCAGCTTGCCGCGCTGGTAGTGTCCTATGTCCAGTTTGATGTGTTCTCTACATCCCAGCAGGGTCAGGCTGACTGTCCAATCCTTTTCCCGAAAAGAGAAGATTCGGGCATCGTAGTCTGCCGAAGTTGGACGAAACGCTTTGACAGGCTTGCCCTTCACTTTGGCTGTTTTTCGATTCGCCCCAACCCTGGCACAAACCCTGACTGCCTGATTAGCACTCAACCCAAAATGTTCTCGCAGGTCGTTATAGACCAACGACAACGACTGAATCGTTGTTTTGCTGGTTGTTTTGGGTTTGACTCGCTCATTGGCATAGTTGCAAGCAGCAGCAAACGCCTGAAGCGCTGCCTCAATCTTGGCATTTTGTTCGGGTGTGGTTGCAAGTTTGCAAACTAGTGTCAGAGTTTGTTTCATCCTTTTATATTCTCACCCGTGACTATGAAAAACAAGCGTACTAAACCTGGCAATTTCGGGGGTATTGAACCCCTCTCAATTGCCGCTCCTGTCCCTCCCCGACCTGAAGGTGCGGGGCTTCTCGGAGGTTTTCTGTGAGGGGCGGCGTGTCGATTGCTGGTGGGGATGTACCGTTTGCCCCAGGAGGAACTCCGACAAGCGTTAGCAATTGGGGTAGAACCAGAGCGGATGGATCAGGGGCAGGCGCTTCGGTTGCAAACCTTGATGGCACAGGAGTTTCGGCAGCAACTCACCTATGGTGCGCCCAGTGCCGCTGATGAGGAGGGGTTGCAGCGGTTGCGATCGCAACTCCTTACCCGCAAACTCCAGGTCAAGCTATTTTTGCGGCATCCCCTCCATGCCAAGCTGTATCTAATTTACCGTCATGATCGCGCCACGCCCATCATTAGCTATGTGGGCAGCAGTAATTTGACCCTTTCTGGACTGCGATCGCAGGGTGAGCTAAATGTGGAAGTTGTGGATCGGGATCACACGAATAAGCTGGAGCAGTGGTTTGAGGCGCGGTGGGACGATCGCTTTTGCTTGGATATTACGGAGCAATTAGCAGCAATTATCGATGAAAGTTGGGCGGGGCGATCGCTCAAACCTTACTATATCTACCTGAAAATGGCCTATCACCTGTCCCAGGAAGCGCGGGATGGGCTGAGTCAGTATCGCGCCCCGGCTAGTTTTGGGTTGTTGCCGTTTCAGGAAGCGGCGGTGCAGATTGCGGCCCATCATGTGAGTAAGCGTAATGGGGTGATCATCGGCGATGTAGTGGGGTTAGGCAAGACTTTAGTGGGAACGGCGATCGCCCATCTCTGTGAAGAAGACTACGGCACCAGCACGCTGATTATTTGCCCCAAGAACTTGGAAAAAATGTGGCAGGATTACGTCGATCGCTATGGCTTGCGCGGTAAGGTGGTTCCCATTAGCCGCGTGATTCAGGAATTACCCAATGTGCCAGCGCGGTTTCGGTTGGTACTGATTGATGAAAGCCACAACCTGTGAAATAAGGAGGGCAAGCGGTATCAAGCGATTAAGGACTACATTGAGCAGAGCGGCAGTCGATGTATTTTGCTGACGGCAACGCCGTATAACAAAACCTATCTGGACTTGTCGGCGCAGTTGCAGTTATTTTTACGCCCAGATGCCGACCTAGGCATTAAGCCCGAAGCCTACATTCGCAGTATGGGCGGTGAGATGCAGTTCCGCCGCAGACACAGCACCACCCCGGTGCGATCGCTCTTAGCCTTTGAGCAAAGCCCGGAGCCGGAGGACTGGCAGCAGTTGATGAGTCGCTACATGGTGCGGCGAACCCGCAGCTTCATCAAAAATACCTATGCGAAGAAAGAAGTAAAAAGTGAGGCTCTATCGTCCGAGTTATGCTTAATCAATAGCTAAATGCCAGCAAATTAAGCAACGTAACTGAAAATTGTCAAAGTTCCTGAACCCATAACCTGACCGCTTGATCAGCTTCAATTTATTGTTAATACCTTCGACAACACCACTATTTGTGTGATTATCAAAATAGGCGGTGACTTCACCAAACCACCGACAAATTGTTCTTACGCTCYCTTGAAAAGAATCCTGAGCTTGAGCTAACCAATCGAGCAATTGAAAGGTTCCATCTTTCCAATCTTTTGCTTGCTCAAAGATGGCTCTAAACGATTCCTTCTCCTGATGCATTCGAGCCAGACTTGGCACTACTTCTCGAATTTCTTCTAGTTTTGCTTTTTGCTTCTGAGTCAGATTTTCCTCCGGCTTGAGTAACGCATATTTACTTTGTTTGAGCGCGGCTGCAATCTGGGCTTTCTGGACTTA
>NZ_JAKLTU010000055.1:0-5899 GCF_022570815.1 Synechococcus sp. PCC 6716 | reverse complement strand
CTTCCGATCTACCAAACTTTTATAGTTTCCAGATAGGTCAATGCTCACCTCAATAATTTGATTGAGTACTGCTGCTCCCCATGCCTCAAGCACTTGCCTCACATCTTCCTGCTTGCGAGAAGGGGCAAAGGCAAGGGGAATTCACCGCTCTAAATCGACGAAAACAACTATGTAATCTCCTTGTCCTTTACCTAAGGAAATCTCATCTATACCTAATCGTTTTACTGAACTCACATCGACGTTGAGTTTTTTACTGACATACTGTACCATTGACCATACTTCTTCATCAGTGAGACCATTTGAAATTGCAACATTATGAATGTTGCTGTGCAAAACCTGTTGCACGATTGACTGAGCAAATCGATCCGTTTGCTTSCGAYSTTGATCTTAAGAAATACGGTTCGTCCACTGATGCTTAAATCTCGCACTAGATACCAATGATTCTGGCGTAAATGACAACTTTTTTGTTGGCAACGTGGGCAAATCGCCTCGGTTGTCTTTGCTTCCACTATAAGAATCAATTCTCCCGCAACATCGGTATAATCTTCAACCTCAATTCCAGGTAGGTTGAGTAGATCAGTTAGAAGTAGCTGCATATCTCAGATTTCGTATAGCATGTTACATTAGCATACCAAGTCCGATAGACCCAAAAGTGAAAAGGAAAAAGTGAAGAACGGTTTTATTTGGAGTTTGCCGATGGGCGGCGATCCTATTTCCCGATTCGTCGGCCTCGGACAGTGCGGTTTACGATTGGCGAACCCCAGACCGATCCCTATGCCCGGTTATATAGCGATCGCGTAGTGGATGTGATCAATGCCCTCAATTTACCGCGCTACGGCTTAGGACTGTATGAAGCCCCCAAGCCCAAACAGCCCCCCACAGATGAGGAACAAAAACTATTAGCCAATCTGTCCCATGCCGGTAAGCGGTTAATGGGCTTTTGCCGCACAAATTTATTTAAGCGATTAGAGAGTAGCGGCGCTGCCTTTATCCAGTCGTTGGAGCGGCATATTCTGCGGAATTATGTGTATCTCCATGCGATTGCCCGCGACCTCCCTCTGCCGATTGGCACCCAAGATGCGGCGTTGCTGGATGAAGTAGGCAACGATGAAGATGAAGATTTGCTCTTGAGCCAGGATTGGGAAGAAGACCCTCATCCCCTAACCTCTTCTCCCCAAGGAGAAGGGGAACTCGAAGACACTCTTACTCCCCTCTCCCAACAAGGGAGAGGGGCCGGGGGTGAGGGCAGTTTTGCGCGTCGAGCTGCCGAAATCTACAACCTCTATCGAGATCAATACCCGCGTCGGTTTAAGTGGATTCGTGCCAATCTGTTTCGTCCAGAGTTGCAGCAGCATCTTGAGCAGGATGCCACCGCCTTGATGGGAATTTTGCAACTGGCAGGAAACTGGAACCCAGCGTCGGATGCCAAGTTAGGGGCGCTGGTGGTGTTATTACAACAGCAGCATCCGACGGAAAAGGTGCTGATTTTCACTCAGTTTGCCGATACCGCCCGGTATCTGGCAAGGGCGCTTGAAGACCGGGGCATTGGGCAAGTGGGCTTAGCAACAGGACAATCGGCTGACCCGACGGCTCTGGCGTGGCGGTTTAGTCCCATCAGTAATGAAAAGCCTATTCCAGCAGCGGAGCAATTGCGGGTATTGGTGGCGACGGATGTGCTGAGTGAGGGGCAAAATCTACAGGACTGTGCCATCATTCTCAATTACGATTTGCCCTGGGCGATTATTCGCCTGATTCAGCGGGCGGGGCGGGTAGACCGGATTGGGCAGCAGGCGGAGGAGATTCTCTGCTACTCGTTTTTGCCAGCGGAGGGGGTGGAGCGGCTGATCAATCTGCGAGGACGGTTGCGCGATCGCCTCAACGAAAATCAAGAAGTGGTGGGCACCGATGAAGCCTTTTTTGAGGATGAGCAAGCACGGGAAGTCTTGTTGAATCTCTACAATGAGCGATCGGGGGTGCTGGATGAAGCCGATGAGGGCGATGTGGATTTGACCTCCGAGGCATTGCAGATCTGGCAAAGTGCGATCGAGGCCAACCCTGCCCTTAAAGGGACGATCGAGAAATTACCGGATGTGGTGTATTCCACACGGGAGCATGAACCCACTGGATCAGATCCGGAGGGTGTATTGCTGTACCTCCGCACGGATAGCGGCACCGATGCCCTAGCCTGGGTGGACAAAGACGGTAACAGCGTTACCCAGTCGCAGATGCGGATTCTCCGGATGGCCCGGTGCAGCATTGATACCCCGCCCTTGCCCCGCCATCCCCAGCACCATGAATTAGTCAAACGGGGTGCAGAGTTGATCGCGGAGCAAACTAAAACGGTGGCGGGCACCCTGGGCAATAAGCGCAGTGCGGCGGCACGGACGTATGATCGCCTGATGGCCTACACCCAACATGTTCGCGAAACCACCCCCCTACTGGCAATGGGGACGGAATGGGAAAACTTGGAACGAGCGATCGAGGAGATTAACCAGCATCCCTTAAAGCAGAATGCGATCGCCCGCCTGAATCGGGAATTGAAGGCAGGGATCAGCGATGAGCAGTTAGCACAACTGGTGACCTTTCTGCGGGAGCACGATGCCCTATGCGTAATTAACCCAGAGGAACGGCGAGATGGGGCACAGATTATCTGCTCGATGGGATTATTTAGCGGCTAAATTAGAGTCTAACAGGCAGGTTTAGGAGCGTGAAATTGTTTTATAGCAGTGGACAGGCCGCTTGAGACACTCTCAAGCATCTGGGCTTGGCCCTCACCCCCGGCCCCTCTCCTTTGGGAGAGGGGGGTCGGCAACCAGGGCTTAAGTCCTTCTCCTTGGGGGAGAGGGATTTAGGGTGAGGGAGAACTGCCGCAGTGTAGAAGCCAAAATTTGTCCTAACCGAATAGACAACCGCCATAGATCGTTAAGGAGATTCTCTAATGTCTCAAACCCCAAATCTAAGCTCCCTCTATGACCAAGATATTTTGTTGTGGTCAGAAGATACGGTTGCCAAGCTGAAAGCACGGGACTTTGACCATCTGGATATTGAGCATTTGATCGAAGAGGTAGAGGCATTGGGGATCTCTCAGAAAAAGGAATTGATTAGTCGTTTAATTGTTTTACTAGAACATTTATTAAAACGGTTATATGTGAACTTGCCCGGTGACTACAATGGATGGGAGCGAACAATTCGGACTCAGCGTTCGGAACTAGAAGTTTTATTAGATACCGCACCGAGCTTAAGCAATCGATGGGAACTCAGTTTTGATAAGGCTTGGCAAATTGCGCTTAAAAATGTACGGAAGGAATATCCTCAAGTCTCTTTTCCGGATGCATGGAGTTACGATCGCACCATCGAGCAATTATTGAATAATGACTTTTGGCTGCAATCCACTGAGGAGAATTAGTATGCCATCCAATCTCTATGAAACTGATTTTTACGCCTGGACACTGGAGCAGTCAAAGTTGCTTAAGGAAGGCGATTTTAAGCATCTGGACATCCCAAATTTAGTGGAGGAAATTGAGTCATTGGGGAAGCAACAGCGTCAGGAACTGAGAAACCGACTCGGTGTTTTAATTGGGCATCTTTTGAAGTGGGATTATCAGCCCGACAAGCGCAGCAAAAGCTGGCGCGTGACCATTCAAATCCAACGTCGTGAAATCGAAGATCTGTTGGACGAGAACCCTAGCCTCAAGCCCTATTTGTTAGAGGCGATCGCTAAGGGATATAAAGCTGGAGTCGATCTGGTACGGCTAGAGACTCCCCTGGATTATGAGGATTTACCGAAGACTTGTCCTTATACATCCGAGCAACTGTTCGATCCAAATTTTCCCGCTGATTTGAATTCAATGATCTGAGTTAGGACTTGAATATATGCCATCCAATCTCTACGAAACGGATTTCTATGCCTGGACACTGGAGCAGTCAAAGTTGCTTAAGGAAGGCGATTTCAAGCATCTGGACATCCCAAATTTGGTGGAGGAAATTGAGTCCTTGGGAAAGCAGGAACGTCGAGAACTGGAAAGTCGCTTAGGAATTTTAATTGGGCACCTGTTGAAGTGGCACTACCAACCGGAACAGCGCAGTAAAAGTTGGCGAGCCACAATTCGCGAGCAACGGCGAGCAGCACAAAAACTAATCGGTCAAAACCCTAGCCTCAAACCCTATCTGACAGAGATAATTGCCGATGCTTATGAATCTGGTAAGGATTTAGTTGTGGGTGAAACCCCTTTAGACTATGAGGATTTACCCCAAAGTTGTCCCTATACACCCGAACAACTCTTTGACCCTAACTTTCCCACTGATTTGACCCCTGCTTGAGTTGATCTGAGATGCCACTGAATCGCCAACGTGCCCAAAAGTATCTCCAGACGTTTGATTTTGAGTCCCTATTCATTGAAGAATTGGGCTGGGATACGGTCGATCGCGTCACACTGCCCTTCGAGATTGATGGTCACTATTTTGAGGTGACTTCAATTGCTCAAAAGCGCGGCTTTATTGTTTACCAATGTCTCACCCCAGAGATTCCAGCGCGGTCAGTTCGGGTGAAGCTCGATCGCCAACTCACAGGCTACAGCAAATCCCACCTGTTGGTGTTTGCAGATGAGGGCAAGATACAGCAGGAATGGTTGTGGTTGAAGCCACAAGTAAAAAGTAAAAAGGCAAAAGGTAAAAGTGAGGAGAGGACTGAATCTACTAGGGCGGTGCGATCGCACTCTTACAAAGTGAGCCAAAATCCGGAACCGTTATTGCAAAAGCTAGAGGCGTTGATCGTAGACTTCAAGGAAGAACAGAGCCTCACCCATGTAGATGTTGCCCAAAAGGTGAAGCAGGGGGGGTCTATCGGACTTGGTATGCTAATGTAACATGCTATACGAAATCTGAGATATGCAGCTACTTCTAACTGATCTACTAAACCTACCTGGAATTGAGGTTGAAGATTATACCGATGTTGCGGGAGAATTGATTCTTATAGTGGAAGCAAAGACAACCGAGGCGATTTGCCCACGTTGCCCACAAAAAAGTTGTCATTTACACCAGAATCATTGGTATCTAGTGCGAGATTTAAGCATCAGTGGACGAACCGTATTTCTTAAGATCAATCGTCGCCAGTTTAAGTGTCGAACTTGTGGTAAGCCATTCGGTGAAACGCTCGATTTCATCGGCAATCGTCGCAAGCAAACGGATCGATTTGCTCAGTCAATCGTGCAACAGGTTTTGCACAGCGACATTCATAATGTTGCAATTTCAAATGGTCTCACTGATGAAGAAGTATGGTCAATGGTACAGTATGTCAGTAAAAAAAACTCCACGTCGATGTGAGTTCAGTAAAACGATTAGGTATAGATGAGATTTCCTTAGGTAAAGGACAAGGAGATTACATAGTTGTTTTGGTCGATTTAGAGCGGCGAATTCCCCTTGCCCCTTCTCGCAAGCAGGAAGATGTGAGGCAAGTGCTTGAGGCATGGGGAGCAGCAGTACTCAATCAAATTATTGAGGTGAGCATTGACCTGTCTGGAAACTATAAAAGTTTGGTTCATAAACTCCTACCTAATGCTACGGTGGTTGCCGACCGATTTCATGTTATGAAGATTGTGAATCAGGAATCGGATAAGGCTCGACAAAGTATTTGTAAAGCGAATGAACAGACGGTAAATGGAGTCCAGAAAGCCCAGATTGCAGTCGCGCTCAAACAAAGTAAATATGCCTTACTCAAGCCGGAGGAAAATCTAACTCAGAAGCAAAAAGCAAAACTGGAAGAAATTCGAGAAGTAGTGCCAAGTCTGGCTCGAATGCATCAGGAGAAGGAATCGTTTAGAGCCATCTTTGAGCCAGCAAAAGATTGGAAAGATGGAACCTTTCAATTGCTCGATTGGTTAGCTCAAGCTCAGGATTGTTT
>NZ_JAKLTU010000054.1:0-3898 GCF_022570815.1 Synechococcus sp. PCC 6716 | reverse complement strand
CTTCCCCATGAAGAGGAAGGTGGTTGTGGGTGGGTTTGGGTGCCGTCCTTCTTGGGGATGGGTTTCCATTCKATCGCCTTCCCCATGAAGAGGAAGGTCTTTGATGGCCCGGATGTTGACCGAGCGTTGTTGGAAGTTTCCATTCGATCGCCTTCCCCATGAAGAGGAAGGAGTACCCCTATAGTAGCCGCTCCCTGAGCGAACTGCAACCCCCTATTCCGAGGGATGCCGGTTGCAAGCAAGTAATGTTTTTTATACGACATAGCATAAAACCATCAAAGCCGCTTCCTGAGCGATTCCGAGGGATCCAACGCATCAATGGGGGTTCGAGGCTCTGGGGTCGATCCCTCGGCAGAATAGGGGGGGGAGAGTGTTGCCACAACGTGTTGGAGCACCTGCTCAGGGGAGCCTAGTCCCTGTACAGAGCCGTTCAAGTAAAGGACATAGTCGCAGGTTGCTTTGATCCGCTCAAGGTGGTGGGACACCTGCAAAATTGTCCAGCCCTCTTCTTCTTTGAGTTCTGTCAGCAGATCATAAAACTGTTGTTCGGCATGGTGGTCTAGGCCAGCGGGGGCTTCGTCCAAAATTAATAGGCGACGGGGCTGCACAAGGCAATAGGCGAGTAATGCCCGTTTGGTTTCTCCTCCCGACAGAGCACTCATGGGCTGTGTGGCTAAGTGGTTGAGGTGCAACCGCCGCAGGCTATGGGCAATGGCGCGTTGGCGATCGCGCCGATGGTGCCATGGCCACTGCCATGTTTGACAGTCCCAGCCCAGCCCAACAAATTCCGCTACCGTAATGGGAATGCGGCGATCGCACTGAAAACTTTGTGGTAAGTAGGCCACCTGCTGGCGGACATAGGGCAGCAAGCGCCGATAGCTCATGCCATAGCCCAATAGTGTGACCCGACCAGCTTGGTAAGGAATAATTCCCAACAGAGCTTGAATTAGACTCGTTTTCCCCGCACCATTGGGACCAACAATTGCCATGTTTGTATGGGCTGGCAACCTAAAAGAAATATTTTCGACCACGCGGCGATCGCCCCGCCACACCGAAAGATTCTCTACTTCAAGAAGGTATTCGTCCACCATGGTGTCTCGGTATTGCTAAAAGGCCGGACGTAAAGCAGCCACCGGCCAGACAACCGCCACCGACTGAGGCGATCGGTAGGTTTGGGTCTCAGTACCAAACGCTGTCGCCAAATTACGAATATTCTGCCGCATCGTTGCCAAGAAGTACTCTGGCGTGAGGTCTGCAACAGAGGGTGCTGTTTCCAACGGGTCAAAAACACTGACCTTCACCCCCATATCCTGAGCAAGGCTAGCAAACACCTGCTCCTGCCCCGGTTCAGTCAGCAGCGTTTTCAGTTGGCTAGTTTGCACCACCTCCATCACCCGCCGAACATCTGCTGGCGCCGGACTCTCTTCCGGCACACCCACTAAAAAGTCAACTTGGAGATTGTAACTGTCGGCAAAGTAAGGGGCAAAATCGTGATAAACCACAAACGTTTTGCCCGCAAACGGAGATAGCTTGGCCTCCGCCTCAGCATCCAAGGCTCTGAGTTCGTCAATAAAAGTGGCAGCGTTGGCTCTATAAATTTCGGCACCCTCAGGATCGATCGCTATCAACCCATCACGAATGTTTTCCACCTGTTGCACTGCCCGCTTGGGATCTAGCCAAATGTGCGGGTTAAACTCACCGTGACTATGATCGTGAGTGTGGCTATGGTCATGCGGTTCATCGTCCACCAGTGTTGCGACCCCAACGCTGCTATCAATAATCTTCAGGTTAGGATTGTCTGCGTTGTCAATTAAAGGCTCTAAAAATGCCTCCAGATCAAGGCCATTTTTCACCAGTGCCGCTGCTCGGTTAATCTCCTGCACATCCTGAGGCCGCGCCTGAAAATCATGGGGATCAACATTGGCAGGCACTAACTGCGTCACCGTTGCCCGATCGCCCACAACCGCCTTTGTAAAGGCAGTCATCGGCAAAAACGTCGTCACCACTGTCAATTGAGGAGTGGCAACCGGCTCCGTTGGGGTCTCTGTTTCAGTTGTCTGTGTTGGCGCACAACCGCCCAGCAGCACACTGATAAGCAGCACTCTCCCGAGCGATCGCCACCAACCCGCCCCTAACGCATTGCAACCCATAGGACAACCCACGAATGATAACCATTCTCAGATTTATCATATAAAACCGCCTTCGGCAAGGGCAGCCTGGCACCGCCGCTGCCGTAACGTGGGTTGGAGTCTCCGCCTTAATTTCCCACAAAAGATGGGGGTCTAGCTTGCCCCCACCCAAGGGATTGTTGCTATGGAGTTAGACCGAGCGACCTCTAGCCTTCGACGTTCAGGAAGGGGAGTAATGCCATCACCCGTGCCCGTTTAATCGCTACTGCTAGCTGCCGTTGCTGCTTGGCCGTCAAGCCAGTGACTCGCCGGGGCAAAATTTTACCCCGCTCGGTAATAAATCGCCGCAGCAGATCAACATCTTTGTAGTCAATAGGCTCGCCGGGGGCAATAGGAGAAATACGTCGCCGATAAAATGCCATAGCTGTTGTTCCTTAACCGTACCGCGCTAATCTGGACTATTTAATTTCTTTGTGAATTGTATGTTTGTTGCAGTGGGGGCAGAATTTTTTTAGTTCCAAGCGTCCTGTAGTGGTGCGCCGATTCTTGGTCGTGGTGTACCGCGACACGCCGGGAGAGCGCTGAGCAGAGTTGCTGCGGCATTCCGTACACTCGAGGGTGATAATGATTCTGGCACCTTTTGCTTTAGCCATGATGTTGCCTATCTATCCAGTGAGCCGATCTCTGATTATCGCACATTTTTACGGAGTTTAGTCACAATTTCAATGATCTTACGATCTAGGTAAAACCCCCGGCGACAGCGATAGACACTGGTTCCCCCAACGCGATCGTGGAGGGTGCGGTGCTCCTCATCAATCCAGGCTAAGCTACAGTCCACTGCGAGGGGCATCAGCAAGATAATCAGGGCAAAGTTAACGCCGTAGGACTCAACGCCGACCAAGGCCAGCAGGGCGCACGAGCCAATCACTAGCTCCCGCTTACTAAGAGAGAGCAGATCGGGGGTGCGATCGCGCCCATCGAGTAGGCGCACATTCATCAACCAGTGTCCTGGGCTTTGCCCCTTATTGCGGTTGACCATTGCCACCCGCAGCAGCCACCACACCACAGCAAACACAGTAATTTGTCCCCACTGAATCGCGGCACCTGCGGTAATACCAACCACGCTCGTGAGCCAGATCACCAGAAAATCAATACTGGTGGCGATCGCCCGTCGCCATGGTTGGGCAAGGGGCAACGGCGGAGGATACTGACGGGAAAGAGCCATAGAAGAGTCTGCCGTCTTACGTACGAGCCAACCTTACCATGATACTGGTTGTGCTTCAGAAGACCGGTGACACTCCCCGCCGTGGAACGGCGAGGCTTCTCTGAGTTAGGCTAGAGCAAAGCCAATCTGCTCTAACTTGACCTTAGAAGGGGCTGCCACAGCCCCTCTACACACTCCACTCAAATCGATATTGAGCTTTGTGCTTACCTTTCTCATGATATTGCAGGCTCCATTACAGTCTGCATTGATGAGCCATCCTTGCGCAGTCCGGTACAGACCTCTAAGAATTCGTTTTCCTGATGCCTTCCACCCTTCAGGTTTTTCGCCGAACGTAGGCAAGAAGTCATTATCAAAAAACGAGGCTTGAGACGTATACGATTCTTCGGTTTCGACTAATCGAATCCCGACAATTAAACAAAGCTGCTTAATTCGTCCAAACAGCTTGTAGTGCGGAATTTGCACGAACTCCTGATTCGTTTTTGCACCCAAATTGATTTCATCTTTCTGCCCGTTGTTTCGACCGTAGATGATCGTATCGATGAGA
>NZ_JAKLTU010000053.1:0-13222 GCF_022570815.1 Synechococcus sp. PCC 6716 | reverse complement strand
CACCGCAGTCCTTTGCCCTTGCCCTCGCCAGCATTTTTCTGGGGACAACCCCCCAACGTCGCGGTAAGGATGGCTTGGCGTTGGGGCCGGATCGCTTTCACCCCCCCACCCAGACCCTGCCATCCCTAGGGCGAGCAATGATGACCCAACCCAACACCGTCATTGTCTGTAAAGTGGGTCAAGGGGCTGAGCCGCTCTAAATCGACCAAAACAACTATGTAATCTCCTTGTCCTTCACCTAAGGAAATCTCATCTATACCTAATCGTTTTACTGAACTCACATCGACGTTGAGTTTTTTTTACTGACATACTGTACCATTGACCATACTTCTTCATCAGTGAGACCATTTGAAATTGCAACACTATGAATGTTGCTGTGCAAAACCTGTTGCACGATTGACAGAGCAAATCGATCCGTTTGCTTGCGACGATTGCCGATGAAATCGAGCGTTTCACTGAATGGCTTACCACAAGTTCGACACTTAAACTGGCGACGATTGATCTTAAGAAATACGATCTTCCACTGATGCTTAAATCTCGCACTAGATACCAATGATTCTGGTGTAAATGACAACTTTTTTGTTGGCAACGTGGGCAAATCGCCTCGGTGGTCTTTGCTTCCACTATAAGAATCAATTCTCCCGCAACATCGGTATAATCTTCAACCTCAATTCCAGGTAGGTTTAGTAGATCAGTTAGAAGTAGCTGCATATCTTAGATTTCGTATAGCATGTTACATTAGCATACCAAGTCCGATAGACCCGCCCCGCCTTTGAACTCGTTGCTCAATCACATTTATCAGCGTGATTGCTACATCATATTCCTGCTCAACCAATCGAGAACCCAATTTATGCCGCTTGAGATGCAACCATTCATCGTCAATGCGATTCATCTGGGGTGGCGGTAAGAAAAAGATGATAAGCCCATGTCCTGCTATCATTGCCACTAGGCTTGCACCGCCGTTGAGCGATGAAACGAGGCTCCATCTTGAATCATCACGGTGATTTGTCCAGTTACCTGCCAGTGCGCTTTGGCGCGTTCGGCGTGCCAGTGCATCAACGTCAAATCGCGATCGCTGTTGAAGCCTCCCACCACCATGCCGTAGTCAAACTGCCACCCCGGTTGCCTAAACCCCAGCACACTCATGCGACGACCCCGACGCTGGGGGTTGACCATCCTGTGTTGCTGCCCACGTTTGACATCGCTGTAGGTCAAGGGACTTGTTTTCTCAAACCCACTTTCATCTAGATACAGCACCCGCATCAGTCCTTCCACTGCCCACTGCTTGAGCATCTCCCAGTCGGCGCGTTTGCACCTCACAAACTCTGGCTGTTTGGGGGGAGGCGGACTGTAGCGTAATCGTTGCCAACGACCCCCCTTTTTTGCAGCAAGATGAGCCAGCATCGAAACCCTTTTGAAGTACATCGAGAATCAGGACGACCCGCGAAAACTTCATCCGCCGCTAACTAACAAATGACCCGAAGCGTCATTCGTAGGATGCGCGGCGGTTTTGCTTAAAAAAGCCGCCAGTTTCTTGAAAACTAACGGCTATAGCTTACAACGTCATCACCTCAAAAATGGGTATGACCTTTAGCGACGACGGGGCACTTTGGCAAGATAGTCTAGGTCTGAGGCTCGCAGTTGCTGGGCGTAGCGCGTCTTAGGCGCGATCGCCGCTGCCAGCTCACGATATTTACGGGGATCCCCTTCGGGCAACCGCCGCTCTTGGAACTTCCGGTTGTAGAATTTCTCGATAGTAAAGCGCCAATCGGTGGTGGTAGTGCCCACTTTATCGCGATACTCATAGCCGTAGCGGGGGGTCACTAGGTTAAAGGGACGACCCTCCATTCGCTTGCGCTGGTAAGGCACCGTAAAGTCGCCAAAGGCTTGGGTATATTCCTCACTGTCAAGCAAGGCATCGACAAACCCTGAGAAGCCTAGGGTGCCAATTTTAATTGACCAAGCAATTTTCTCAGCGTCGTTATAGGCACTACGTCCGAGGAACCGCCGCAGACAAACCTCGACTAGGCGATAGTTGTCGTTCACCGCCACGACGGTGTTATAGAACCGCTCGGATTTGGCCAGACCGCGAATGAAGTCCCGCACCGTTATGACCCGGTTCACCAACTGGGATTCAAGGGTAATCTGCCGGTTAAAGGCCAAGGTAGCATGTTCGCTAAACACTTGCCGATAACAGGCCCAAATCACGTCGCGAATCTCAGGATAGGAAGCAGCATCCTCTAAGCGATAGATGTAGGGGGTATCTTCATTGAGATCAGCAGTACCAAAACTCACCACACGATGGTTTTGAGTTGTCGGCTTGTACGTCAGTAAGGGTAAATCCATGAGTCTCTCCCAAGTCAAAGAGGTGAATGGTCAACAGCTAGCGCAGCGGAAAGGTGGCCGTGGGATTGATGGAGGCCGGAACTGCCGGGCGATCGCTACGGGTGGTATCAGGGATACTCACATTCGCAGTGGAAACCGCTCGAAACTGCACCGGCGTAATCGTGACGGATCGCGCCATATCCAAGAAGTTGCGAATATCGCCCCACTTATAGCGACTGTTTTCTAATTTATCGCGCCAGTAGTCGCTATAGCGAGGGGTAACCAAGTTAAAGGGACGATCTTTGTAGCGGCGTCGCTGGTAAGGAACGGTGTTGTCGCCAAAGTTTTGGGTGTACTCGTCACTGTCAATCAGGGTATCCACAAATTGCTGCCAGCCGTCGGTGGCAATACGGATAGACCACGCCAGTTCCTCATCCTTGTTGTAGGGTGCCCGCCCCAAAAGACGCTTCAAGGCAAGTTCCACAATCCGATAGTTGGAATTGGTTTCCACCACCAATTTGCGGAAGACATCGGACTTGGCTAAGCCACGAATAAAGTCTCGAACCGAAATGGTGCGGTTGCTCAACTGCGACTCCAGGTGAAGCTGACGGCTACTTTGCAGCAGGACGTGCTCACTAAACACTTGGCGGTAGGCAGCCCAAATTAATTCGTTCATCGTGGACTGATCCGTTGCGTCCTCAAGGGAGTAGCGCCGTGGGGTTTCGTCACTGGGAACTTCGTAACCCGCAACTCGCTGGTTTTGCGAGCTGGGGGGATAGGCAAGCAAGGGAATGGTCATGACTTACACCGTAGGTTGAGAGGGTAAATAACGATAGGGCAGCGCAACCGCGACTGGCTTGACAGGAGTGGGGGGCAAGTCTCGCTCTAGGGCTGTGCTGGGGACGGTTACCAAACTGGAGGTGGCGCGGGCAACGTGGCGCTGGCTGTCGAGGGTGGGCACCACCAGTGACCGAGCCATGGAGAGAAAGTTGGCGGGAATGGCACCACGGATGACTGTTTTGTCTAGCGGGCCAGCAGTATAGTAGCGCACTTGATAGTAAGAGCGCCCACTGAGGGACATTTCTTTGTTGCGCCAGTAATCACTATAGCGGGGGTTAACAAGGTTAAACGGTCGTGCCATGCGCCGCCGCCGTTGGTAGGGAACAATATCTGCCCCAAAGTTCTGCTGATACTCATCACTTTCGATAAGGGCATCAATGAAGCCTTCTAGTCCTTGGGTTGCCAGAATAATTGACCAAGCAATTTGCTCTTGCTGGCTATAGGTGGGACGACCCAAAAATCGCTTAAAGGAGAGATCCACTAAGCGATAGTTGGAATTGACTGCCGCCACTTGGTCGCGATAGACCTCGGACTTGCCAAGACCGCGAATAAAGTCTTGGACGGAAATGGCTCGGTTGCGCAGTTGCGACTCTAGAAATGGCTGACGGTAGGACTCTAAAATCAGATGCTCGCTAAAAATTTGTCGGTAGGCGGCCCAAATCAGGGCATCCACGTCCGCCGCGTCGGTTGCATCAGTGAGGCGGTAAATGACGGGATCATCCTCAGCGGGCACTTCGTAGCTAACAACCCGCTGGTTGAGGGTTTTGGGTTTAACACCCAGCAAGGGTAACGACATAACTTCCAAATCCTCTAGGTATGCATGGACAGATGGACGATGTCCCTTTGGAGGGCCAGTTGGCAGCGGGAACGCACAACAATATCGGGGTCGCGATCGCCGAGGGCAGTTAACAGCGCCACAACTGAGGGCTGGATTATGGCGGCAGCAGGCTGTTGACGGAGGTGCTCTAGGGCAACAGCAACGGCATACCGCACGGCCCAATCCGCAGCATCCGTGTTCCGCTGAAGTACCTGTAGAACCTGCTCAAGGCCAAGGCGACGCTCCTGCTCCCCCTCAATGAGATGCCAACGCAGGGTGCCAAGCGCTTTGGTGGCGGCTCGCCGCACGCTGGGCGCAAAATCTGATTGTGCTGCCCCTAGCAATACCCTGAGTGCCGCAGGATGACCAATGGCACCCAGCACCCGCACCTCGTAGGCGCGAGCACCATAATTGTAATCATCAAGCTGGCCAAGGAGAGGCTCAACCGCCGCATCCCCAAGCTGAATCAAACCGTTGACAGCGGCTTGAGCAGCGGCCGGGTTATTGTATCCCAACACGTCAATCAGGGTGGGGATAGCAGCGACATCCTGCTGTGCGGCTAGGGCGACAACGGCATCAGTGAGCGCCTCAGCAGTGGTAGCAGCAGTGACGGCGTGGCAGTAAGGCGCAATGTCAACCATCGGCATTCCCCTTCACAGAAGTTGATCCAAGGCTTGGAACAAGGGTTCTGTGGTGGGCGCATCCATTGCCAATTGCTTGCTCAGAATACCGTGGAGGGCAATCAGCTTAAAGCTTGTTTCCACAGCGGCTGTGACAATGGCGGATGCTGCTGGCAAGTAGCCCATGGCTCCCAGATCGAGCAAGGCGCTGCGCCGCAGTTGTACATCCTCGTTGCTGAGGGCGGCAATGAGGCGATCGCCATAGATCGGAGCCGCTGTTAGCTGAAACAGCGCCCGGGCAGCGGCAAACTGTACCCGCGGCATCTCGTGCGCCAAAAACGGCTCAATCAGGGGAATGGCACTCGGACACCCAAGTTGTCCTAGGCTCTCGATGGTGGCTTCCACGGGCTGGACAAGGTGAGGGCGCCCCGGAACCAGAGTGGCCATGGCTACACCGCCCGCAAGGAGGGCTTTGAGCGGATCAACCGCAGCGGTATCTCCGATCTGCCCTAGCGCGACTGCAGCGGCTTCACGCACATAAAAGTCCTCGCACTCTAAACAGGCAACCAAGGACGGTACAGCGCGGCGATCGCCAAGCTTGCCGAGGGCACGGGCAGCATTGCGCCGCAGGGGGTAGCCCCCCAGTTCGGTGCGATCGCGCTCATCTGTCAGAGCTGCAATCAGGGCACTGACAATCGACTGACGCTCAGCCACCGTCGCCACATCCACCCCAAACTTTCCCAACCACCATGCTGCATAGTAGCGAAGACTGGCATCCTCTCCTTGAAGCTGTTTCAGCATCTCAGGAACCGTTAGGGAGGTTGCGTCCGACACTGAGGCCATTACCATAGAACCCCAAACGTTAGGAGGCGGCAATAGGCGTAATGGAGACAATTTTGCCCCCCATACGGGCAATGCGCTGCATCTCTTCGTTCATGCGGCTGTAGGGCACAGTAATGAAGGTACTGCCACTCCGACGGATCGGAAAGCCCATTTTATCGGTTTCATCATTCTGTCGTAACCCCACGACCTCATAACGGAAGACACGGGCACCGGAAGGACTGTTAGCAGCACTACCAGCAGCGGTTTGACCAAACATAGCAACTGACTCCAATCTCAAACGTGACTCAACAACAAACTGCCCCTAGGCAGGCTTCACACTGACAATGCGGGCGCCCGTACGTTGTAACTGCTGCATTTTGCTCGACAGTTGTTCGTAGGGCACCAAGAAAGCAGTGCTGCTGCGACGCACCCCCGGATAACCGGGCTGACGAATACCAGAGACTTCAATGCGATAGACGCGGCCACTCTGACCAAAGGAACCACCCAAGCAAGCGCGTGGTGGCACATCGGCACTGGCAGCATAATACGCAAAGGCAGTATCACTGCCCGAAGGGGGGATCACGGTAGTCGGGGCATTGGTGGCCAAGTCCCGCGCTAACCGAGACATGGTTCCTTCCACTTGGGAGCGATCGCTGCTGGCATAGCCGCGATAGAGGCGAAACATCCGCCCAAAGGAAACACTGACTTGTCCGGGATGAAATTCAAAATCCCGATAGTAGGGAACCACTGAGTCGCCAAAGGCATCCGTGTATTCCTGAGAATCAATGTAGGAGTCAATGTCGGCATCAAACCCTTCATTTTCATAGAGGTCTAAGTGAAAAATCACCTCAGTCTCGTTGTAGGGGGGGCGACCCAACAGATGCTTGTAGTTCAACTCAATAACGCGGGTCTGAAAACTGCCGTAGAAAAATTTCTCTTTGTATAGCTCCGACTTGGCAACCGCCCGCACAAATTCGCGCACGCTAATTTTGCCATTGCGCAACAACGACTCGGCACTTACCAAGCGTTCCGACTCCATTACATAGTCATTGCCTAAGACCTGACGGTAAACGGCGCGGATCACCGTTTCCACATCTTCCTCGCTCCAGTTGGGGCGTAGCTCCACCCGCGGGGCGTTACTGAAGGCGGAGGTACCTAAGCGCGAAGCAGCAGCAGTAATAGCCACGGTACAAAACTCCTGAAACATCAAGGGGTACAAACAAGCCCGGCGTTGTAAACAAAGGGTCAGCCAAATGCCGACATCTGCTTACCTCACCGGGCGACAAGGGCTTACGCCAATTAGCTGAGGGCGTTAATGGCGTAGTCGATGTAGGCGTTGGCTTCCACCGCTGCCTGGCCGCTCAACCCATGGTTAGCTTTGATGTACTTCAGGGCTTCCACGTACCAGCTGGGGGACAGATCAAAGGTGCTGTTGATTTCTGCCAAACCAGCAATCAGGTACTCATCCATTGGGCCGGTACCACCGGCGACAAGACAGTAGGTCACCATCCGCAGATAGTAGCCGATGTCCCGAGCACACTTGGCTTTGCCTTCGGGGGTCGATGCATACTGAGAGCCTTGCATGGTGGTGGTGTAGGGGAATTTTTGATACACCGCTTGGGCAGCACCATCGATCAGGCTTTGCGCATTGTTGGTGAGAGCACGAGCTGCTTCCATGCTGGCAACGGCACGCTTGAAGCGACCATCAGCCGCTTGCAGTTCGGTATTGCTCAAGAAACGGCCTTGAGTATCGGCTGCAGCAATGGCTTCAGTAATCGGTGTTTTCATGGATAAGATGTCTCCCTAGAGTTTTCGTTTCAAAACGGTCAAAGATACGGTTTGCAATTGCGGCCTAGGCAACGGCAGCAGCGGCACGATCAAAGTAGCCAGCCACTTCCGACATCAGGGCGCTGCAATCGCCGGGAGTAATCCCGTTGGGATCGTTGGCGATCGCAATGGCGGCCTCTTTCATTTTCTGGATAGCAACAGCTACGGAAGAACCGGGGGTACCCAAGGCTTGGTAGGTTTCCCGCAGACCATTTAAGCAACGATCATCCAGCACACTGGAGTCCCCAGCCAAAATAGCGTAGGTGACATAGCGCAAGATGATTTCCATGTCGCGCAGGCAAGCAGCCATACGACGGTTGGTGTAAGCATTCCCACCGGGTTGAATCAGTTGGGGTTGCTCTGCAAAAAGTGCACGAGCTGCGTTGGCAACAATGGTCGAGGCGTTGCTGGTGATCCGGTTGACGGTATCCAGCCGCTTGTTGCCTTCTTTCACCAAGTTGGACAGGGCATCGAATTGGGCACTGGTGAGAAATTCACCCCGGGCATCGGCCTGAGCGACAACTTTGGCAAATGCATCTAGCATGGATCAATTCTCCTTAATTAAAGAAGTCAGGACTTCGTGTGCAGAGTTAAGGTAACGGCGGCCTCAAGCCCTAAAGCAAGGTACGCCGGAACGGTTCTGACCGCTGAGTGCTGAACGCTCGTGAAATTCAGTGAGGTACGCAACAACGGTGCTGTTAAACCCTTCAGGTATTTCTTATACAATGCGGTGGGAAGTCTGTTTCGGAATAGTTATTAATTTGTAAAATACTTTATTCAGATAAATTAAATTTGGGGCGATCGCCATAAAAGCGCCCCAGTTCACCCTAAGTTTTTCCTAAGTTTGATGAAGATTTTTTAACATTATTCTCAGGAAGTAACTGTAACCATGACCGAGCTTGTGCAGTTCAGCTTATTTGATCCGTTCCCTAGGGCTGAAGCCGTGAGCAGCCCGCCGTTGGATGCCGATACCTATGCCCAAATTCCCCAGCGGGCTGACGTGGCGATTCCTGCGGGCACCTACGCTGATCTGGCCGCCTTAAACAGCCACTGCCAAACCTGCCGGCGCTGTGCTTTAGGGGCAACCCGCACCCATGTGGTGGTGAGCCGAGGTAATCCAAAGGCAAAACTGATGATTATTGGTGAAGGCCCCGGCCAAGCAGAGGATGAAAGTGGCCGCCCCTTTGTGGGGAAAGCGGGGCAACTCTTGGATAAAATTCTTGCCTCGGTTAACTTAGACAGTGAGGAAGATGCCTACATTTGCAATATTGTGAAGTGCCGCCCGCCCGGGAATCGGGTGCCTGAACCGGCTGAGATTGCCGCCTGCTTACCCTACCTGCTAGAGCAAATTCGCTTGGTGGATCCGAAAATTATTCTTTTGGCGGGGGCAACAGCCGTGCGGGGGCTATTGCAAGACCCGCGAGGAATTACAAAAATCCGTGGTCAGTGGCTAGAGTGGCAAGGCCGTTGGTGTATGCCGATCTTTCATCCGGCTTACCTATTGCGCAATAATTCCCGGGAACCCGGCAGCCCCAAGTGGTTGACATGGCAGGATATACAGACGGTGCGCGATCGCCTTCGCCAGTTGGGGTAGCACCGCCGGTGGGGCTAATCAGGATTGCGGGGATGCTCCTGTAAGTAGCGTAGCCACAGTTCCGACAGCTCTCGCGCCTGCGGTACCTTGTCGCTGACGATGTGGTACATTCGCCGTGGCCGCCCGCGACCTTCGACCTTTTTCCAGTAACCATCAATAATCCCCTCGTCCTCTAGAAATTTGAGGGCACTGTAGAGCACCGTATCGGACAACCGATAGAAGGGATACTCGTTTTCAATGGCTTGAATCAGGGCAGTGCCGTAGGAATCCCCCTTCTCAACAAGGGTATAGAGAACGTAGCAAACCGCAACTTCCTTACTCAAGTAAATCGGTGGCGGCTGCCGAAAAAACGTATAGATGTCTTCTAGTTTCATTGCCTGAACCTTTGTGATCCGCGTGCAAGACTGTCCTTAGATTGCCCCCCAAATCAGTTCTTAAACAATAGGTCGGCTAGGTTAGTGAACAGCAAACCATTAATAACGTAAGCACAATTGGCATCAGGGACGAAATTCCCCATACCCCTTAACTTTACTCCGATGCAAGTCGCTGTAGGTAATTGTTGAGGTTCACCATTAAGCCCCTAGGCAGTAAGCAATGAGGACTATTGCGATTGACTTAGGGTAGTGTTTCTGATTTTAGGAGATTTCAGAGTAAAGTTTTGAGTGCATGATAATTCCCTACTTATAAAAAATCAACCTAGGGAGTGTTAATTTATGCTGCGAGATAGGTTTGGCCGTCGTAACCTCTGGCGAGGGCGATCGCCAGCCCTAAGAACCATGGCAAAATAGAGGCGTATTTTTAATTGCTATGGAAGCCTAGGTTTTATGGTGCGCCTCAATCGAACCTCCTTGATCTCACTAATTCTCACCCTCGTAGCGGTCGTGCTAGTGGGGTGCGGCGGCCCTAGTGCCACCACTACTGTGCCCCCCACCTACAGCGACCTACAGATCACCCGTATTAACGACTACCTCAGTGACATTGAGAAAAATGCGGAGCGGTTCGCCGACCTCGAAGCAAGCATTGCTAAAGCAGACTGGCAAGAAGCGGGCAATATTATGCGCGGCAGCCTCGGAGAAATGCTCATGGATATGCGCGCCCTGAACCGCAATCTCCTCGCGAAGGATCAACCTACCCCCACAGCCCTCACCCGCGCCCTAACAGAAGACTTCCTAAAAATTGATCAAGCGGCTGATCTCAACAGCGTTCCCCTTGCCCAAGAAGGGTTTCGCGATGCTACCGCAGACTTTAACGCCTACCTCAATAGTTTGCCAAAGCTATCCTAAAAGACCTCTGTTGCGTTATCCCCATTGCCCATGTCCTTTGTCGGCCTGCATATTCATAGTGATTACAGCCTCCTCGATGGTGCCAGTCAGCTTCCAGACTTAGTGGCACGGGCAATAGAACTGGGGATGCCAGCGATCGCCCTGACGGATCATGGGGTGATGTACGGCGCAGTAGAGTTACTCAAACTCTGCCGGGGCAAGCCCCTCAAGCCAATTATCGGCAATGAAATGTACGTCATCAATGGCGACATTACCAAGCAGGAGCGCAACCCCCGCTATCACCAAGTGGTCTTAGCCAAAAATAAACAGGGTTATCACAATCTATGTAAGCTCACTAGCATTTCCCACTTACAAGGGTTTCAGGGCAAGGGCATTTTTGCCCGCCCCTGTATTAACAAAGAGCTATTGGCTCAGTATCGGGAGGGCTTAATTGTCACCAGTGCCTGCCTTGGGGGTGAAATCCCCCAAGCGATCCTCCAAGGGAAGCCGGAGGTTGCCCGCAGCGTTGCCCGCTGGTACCAAGCAACTTTTGGCAATGACTTTTACCTTGAAATTCAAGACCATGGCTCCCAAGAAGATCGCATTGTCAACGTTGAACTGGTGCGCATCGGGCAGGAACTTGGCATCGAGATTATTGCCACCAACGATTCCCACTTTATCTCCTGCTACGATGTCGAAGCCCACGATGCCCTTCTGTGCATTCAAACCGGCAAGCTCCTCACCGATGAGAAGCGCTTGCGCTACAGCGGCACAGAGTACCTAAAATCGTCGGCGGAAATGGCACGGCTGTTTCGCGATCACCTGCCAGAGGACGTGATCCAAACCGCCTTAGCCAATACCCTCAAGGTTGCTGACAAGGTCGAGTCCTACAATATTTTCCGTGAACCCCAAAGCCCAGACTTTCCCGTTCCTTCAGGCCATACGGCCGATACCTACCTCGAGCAAGTCGCTTGGCAAGGTCTGATGGCACGGTTCCAAGTTCAACAGCGGGATGCCCTTGACCCCACCTATCGGCAGCGGCTGGAGTACGAGCTGAAAATGCTTCAGCAGATGGGCTTTTCCACCTACTTTTTAGTTGTTTGGGACTATATCAAGTACGCTCGGGATAACGGCATTCCTGTCGGCCCCGGGCGAGGCTCCGCCGCCGGCTCCTTGGTTGCCTACGCCCTGCGCATTACCAATATTGACCCTGTCCACCACGGCTTGCTGTTTGAGCGGTTTCTTAACCCCGAACGCAAATCCATGCCGGATATTGACACTGATTTTTGCATTGAACGCCGCGAAGAAGTTATCCAGTACGTGACCCAAAAGTATGGCAGCGATCGCGTCGCCCAAATTATTACCTTTAACCGCATGACCTCAAAAGCCGTCCTCAAAGACGTTGCCCGAGTGTTAGATATTCCCTACGGCCAAGCTGATCAGATGGCCAAGCTCATTCCCATTGTCCGTGGCAAACCCACCAAACTCGCGGTGATGATTTCCGATGACACCCCTTCGCCAGAATTCAAAGAAAAGTACGACAGCGATCCTGACGTGCGCCGCTGGGTGGACATGGCCATGCGGATTGAGGGTACCAACAAAACCTATGGCGTGCATGCCGCTGGTGTGGTCATTGCCTCCGAGCCATTAGATCAAATTGTGCCTCTGCAACGGAACAATGATGGGGCAGTCATTACCCAATACTTCATGGAAGATTTAGAGTCCCTTGGCCTCCTCAAGATGGATTTTCTTGGGCTGAGGAACTTGACCATGATTCAAAAAACCTGCGATCTGGTGCAGCAAAACCGTGGTCAGTCCCTTGATGTGGATGCCTTACCCTTGGATGATCCTAAAACCTACCAAATTTTGGCCGAGGGCAAGTTAGAAGGGATCTTTCAGCTTGAATCCTCAGGAATGCGCCAGATTGTGCGGGATCTCAAACCCTCCAACCTTGAGGACATTTCTTCGGTCTTGGCGCTCTATCGTCCGGGACCGTTGGATGCTGGCTTGATTCCTAAGTTTATTAACCGTAAGCATGGCCGTGAGCCGATCGCCTACCAGCACGAACTCCTCCGGCCCATTCTCAAGGAAACCTATGGGGTTCTTTGCTATCAAGAGCAGATCATGCGGATGGCACAAGACCTTGCGGGCTACTCCCTCGGCCAAGCGGATCTACTGCGGCGCGCCATGGGCAAAAAGAAAAAAGAAGAAATGGAAAAGCACCAAGCCCTTTTTATTGAAGGCGCCGCTAAAAATGGTGTGCCCAGTGCCGTGGCGCAGGAACTTTTTAAGCAGATGCTGGACTTTGCCGAGTACTGCCTCAGTGGCGACACAGCAGTGATGACGGTTGAGTATGGGGCATTACCCATTGAGCAGCTAGTGACTGAGCGTTTACAGTGCCATGTCTATAGCCTTGATCCCCATGGTCACCTCTATACTCAGCCCATTGCCCAGTGGCATTTTCAGGGGTTCCGGCCAATTGTAGAATATACCCTCGCCAATGGCTCGACGATCCGTGCCACCCCCGATCATCGCTTTATGACCACCACAGGGGAGATGCTACCCATTGAGCAAATTTTCCAAGAACAGCGACATCTGCTACAACTGCCGGCAGTGCTGAGTCAGCCCACGCCTAGCCCTAAGAGAATTGCGCTGGATATTTTGGCGTAGAATAGCTCAAATCTCACAGAAAACCTCCGATGAAGCCCCGCACCTTCAGGTCGGGGAGGGACAGGAGCGGCAATTGAGAGGGGTTCAATACCCCCGAAATTGCCAGGTTTAGTACGCTTGTTTTTCATAGTTACATGTGGAAATATAAGAGGATGAAACAAACTCTGACACTAGTTTGCAAACTTGCAACCACACCCGAACAAAATGCCAAGATTGAGGCAGTGCTTCAGGCGTTTGCTGCTGCTTGCAACTATGCCAATGAGCGAGTCAAACCCAAAACAACCAGCAAAACAACGATTCAGTCGTTGGTCTATAACGACCTGCGAGCACAGTTTGGGTTGATCTATCAGGCAGTCAGGGTTTGTGCCAGGGTTGGGGCGAATCGAAAAACAGCCAAAGTGAAGGGCAAACCTGTCAAAGCGTTTCGTCCAACTTAGATCGGAAG
>NZ_JAKLTU010000052.1:0-3141 GCF_022570815.1 Synechococcus sp. PCC 6716 | reverse complement strand
CTTCAGGATGAGGGTTTTCAGACAATTACAGCAACGAATGGTCATGAGGCACTGAGTCTCATTAACTCCCATCTTTTTAGGTCTCATGCAGACCTGACCCCAACAATAGACTTGATTATTTTGGACTTGATGCTGCCGGGGGTAAGCGGGTTGGATCTCTGTCGCCTGATTCGGCGTGAAGGGTGTACCGTACCGATTCTGATGATCAGTGCCAAAGGAAGTGAAATTGATCGGGTAGTCGGTCTAGAAATTGGTGCTGATGATTACCTCTCAAAGCCCTTTGGTATGCGCGAAATGGTGGCTCGCTGTCGAGCGCTGTTACGACGGGTTCAGCCTCAGCACTTTGCTTCACCGCCGGTGCTGCGGTTTCAGGAACTGTGCCTGTATCCTCAGGAGTGCCGTGTGACCTTACGGGGAGAAGAGGTGAGTTTATCCCCCAAAGAGTACAAGCTATTGGAGCTATTTATGCGCCAGCCACGCCGGGTGTGGTCACGGGAGCAGTTGTTAGATCAGGTGTGGGGGCACGATTTTATTGGTGACAGCAAAACCGTGGATGTTCACATTCGCTGGCTACGGGAAAAAATTGAAGTGGATCCTAGTCATCCCGAGTACATCCTAACGGTCAGGGGGTTTGGTTATCGCTTTGGTTAAGCCACACCAAGACAACAGCCACCACAAGGCTAGGAAACAGCACCAGAGCCAAGATCACGCCTAAGGTCGGTGGTAGCGGATAGAGGGGTGCCACTGTCTTCAGGCCAACGGCTATCCCCAAGGAGGCTAAAAAGACCCCCAGTAACCACCTGAATTCTGCCCAAAATGGGTTAGTCATTCCCTTAAGCTCCCGGTAAGCCTTGAACCGCTGTCACAATTGCAAATACCAAAAACAGAGCGCCCCCCCCCAAGGTTAGGGTTCGTTCTGAAATCTTACCGGCAATCAAGCTGCCCCCCAGAACGGCAATGAGCGCACAAATGCCATGCCCCGCAATGGCTCCTAGGGCTACTCCCCACGGATTATAGGTGGCGGCAAGGGTAATCGTGCCAATTTGGGTGCGATCGCCCCATTCAGCCACAAACGTCAAACTAAAGGCTTCAACAACTGTAGCCCAGATGGGATTATTGCCCCAGCGATCGAGGTTGGCCTCAGCTTTCTCAACGGTTTCCGCCGCTGCTTCACATTCATCTTCGCAGGGGCTATCAGCCATACGCCAGCCGTGAATCAGCATTTTCAGGCCAAAGATAGTGAACAGACCAATGGCAGCATAAAACGTAAACGCCTTGGGCAGCAGGCTAAACACCTTACCCACAGCAATTGAGAGCAAGGTCATGACAATAAGGGCAGTCCACACTCCAATAAATACCCACCGCTTGGGGTGCCGGGCAGCCAAGATCATCCCAATAAAGAAGGTTTTATCCCCTAACTCGGAGATGGTAATTAGGGTGAGGCCTGCCGTAAACGCTGTTAGCATTTAGAATACACTCGAACTGTTGCCAAACTCTAAGCTAGCACGCACTCATGATGGCAGAACCCAATTTAGTGGCTGTGTTGAACCAAGTGGATGTGCCTGTCGATTGGCTAGGGCTGCGCTACGTTGATGAAACACTGATAACCCGCAGTGCCCGGGATGGTCAGCCAGACATGAACCAAAGGGTACGCCAGCGGGGGGTGATGGTGGACGTTCTGGTGAATGGCCAGTTTGGTTACGCTGCCACTGCCCAATTGGCACCCGCCGCCATTCATGATGCCATTCGTAAGGCCTACAACCAAGCCAAGGCAGCAGCCCCATGGCAACTTTTTGGCTTTACGAGGGCGGCGCGGGGGGTTGCCCAAGGAACCTACCGATCGCCCCAACAGCAACCCTTTGATCGCTTATCACCTAGGGAGGTGAGCGATCTGTTGGTGCGGCTGTGCCAAGACCTCAACGTGGCCGATGCGATTGTCCAAACTCGTGCCTTTGTGCAGACGGTGGAGACAACCAGCCAATGGCTTACCAGTGATGGCAGTACCGTTGAGCAGCAATTTTACCAAGTGCTCACGGATATGAGTGCCACCGCCCAAGCAGCGGGGGTGGTGCAGCAGCGCACCGATCACGGGTGGCTGGCTCGCTGCTATCAGGGAGGGCTAGAGTGGGTTGAGCCGCAGGCGATGAGCGATCGCGCCCGTTATATTGGCGAGCAGGCGGTGGAACTGTTGAGCGCACCCGAGTGCCCCGAAGTCACCACAACCCTCGTTTTGGCGCCCGATCAGATGATGTTGCAAATTCACGAGAGCATTGGCCATCCCCTCGAGTTGGATCGTATTCTTGGGGATGAGCGCAATTACGCAGGCAGTAGCTTTATTCGGCTAGAGGATTTTGGTCAGCGCCAGTACGGATCGCCGTTACTGAACGTCACCTTTGACCCGAACGTCACCGGTGAACTTGCCAGTTATGCCTTTGATGATATTGGCGCAGCCGCAGAGCGCACCTACCTGATTAAAGAAGGGCGCTTGCTGCGCGGGCTAGGTAGCCTTGAAAGCCAGCAGCGGGCTGGGGTAGTGGGGGTAGCAAATGCGCGGGCTAGTTCGTGGAACCGCCCCCCCATTGATCGCATGGCAAACCTGAACATTGAGCCGGGGCACACCAGCTTTGAGGACATGATTGCGGGGATTGAATCGGGAATCTATATGGAAGCTAATCGCTCGTGGTCTATTGATGACTATCGCCTGAAGTTTCAGTTTGGTTGTGAGTATGCCAAGCTCATTGAACAGGGTCGCCTAACGCGCACCGTGCGTAACCCTAATTATCGCGGCACCACCCCTGACTTCTGGCATAACCTCATTGCGGTTGGGGATGCAACGACAACAGAGATGTTCGGCACCCCCTTCTGTGGTAAAGGCGAACCCAACCAAGCCATTCGGGTGGGTCATGCCTCACCTGTTTGTGCCTTTGCCAATATCCAAGTGTTTGGTGGAGTTTCCATTCGATCGCCTTCCCCCTGAAGAGGAAGGGAGAAATACACATTATCAATCGCGATGGCCATCGGAACGTTTCCATTCGATCGCCTTCCCCCTGAAGAGGAAGGAAAAAATCACGTGGCTTGACGACGCTAGGGGTGATGTTTCCATTCGATCGCCTTCCCCCTGAAGAGGAAGGCTGGCTACGC
>NZ_JAKLTU010000051.1:0-12720 GCF_022570815.1 Synechococcus sp. PCC 6716 | reverse complement strand
CCGATCTTCAAGGATGGCTCTCAATGCAGACTGTAATGGAGCCTGCAATATCATGAGAAAGGTAAGCACAAAGCTCAATATCGAGTTGAGTGGAGTGTGTAGAGGGGCTGTGGCAGCCCCTTCTAAGGTCAAGTTAGGGCAGATTGGTTTTGCTCTAGCCTAACTTAGAGAAGCCTCGCCGTTCTACGGCGGGGAGTGTCACCCGTTACCTTGATCGGGTTCTTGATAATAGACCTGCATCCCTTCCTTGGTGCTCATGCGTCCGGGCTGAGGACGGTGCTGGGTTTGTAACCCTTGCAGCACTTCCGAGAGGGTTAAGCCTTCCGGGAGAGTCGAGCGTACCTCGCGCACCTTATGCCACACAGAGCGGGACATCATTAAGCTGTGGCGAATCGGGTCTGCGCACTGTTCAAGATAGGCTTCGCGCTCAGGTTGGTAATCCGTTGAAACCAGTACGAGGGGGGCAGGGGCGTAGGGTTGCAGCACGCGGGCAAGATGCGCCAATAGCTCTGGATAGAGCCACGTATAGGCAGGGTGCACCGTCAACTCCAGCCAATGGGGCGATCGACCATCTTGGCAGGCATACAAGGTATAGGCGGCGATCGCCGCTTTCCGTTGAGGCTCAAAAACGTAGGCACGGCTAGCGTGAGCTTGGGCGATCCAACTAGCAAAACTATCCTGAAGCCAGTCCGTCAGACTGATCCTGAAATCTCGGCTATGGCGATCAAAGACTTGTCGCACCAAGGCAGGCATTGATGCCGTATCCAGTTGGTACAACAGTGGTGCATCCGCATTGGTCACCTTCAGCAGGTTGGGCAAGCTGGGAGTTTGCTGGGCAAGCTGCGCCAGCTGCGTGCTAGAAATTTGCCAATAGGTTAATTGCGCAAGGGGCTGAAAGCCATTGTGACGGTAGAGTGCCAAGGCATCCTGATGCTCAATGTTAATTTCTAGCATCCATGTGCGGGCTTCCAGAATGCTACTAAAGCAATGCCGCAGAAGCTGGGTGCCCACTTCTGTAAACTCTGTCGCCGCCAACTGCTGTACTTGCCATGTGGTGCGGTTTTCATTAAAGGGCGCCACCTGCGCCACCCCCAATAGCTTGTCGCCACGCTCGGCAACGTAAATACGTTGCTTGGCTGTACCCGTGAGCCACTGCAAACGCTGTAGCGGTGCCGTCATCGACTGGGGTAGCAGAGTGTGTTTACCAAACGGCTGCTCATGAACACCCTGCTGACTCAGCCATTGCTCAACCACATCAATATCGCGGTAAGCAAGGGGACGAATAACGAGGTCGCTGGTGGGGGGAATATCAGAAAACATAGGTAGGTGGGGATACTACCATTATCTTACAACCTCAGCTCAAGCTCGCGGGCGCACTGATCGTACTACGCTCTTTTGCAAGCAAAAGGGGCGATCGCCTCGACCACCCCAATCACCGTTATCGTTTCAAGGGTTTTTAGTAGAGTTCTTCCTCTTGGTGGGTGAGGATTTTGCAGTCCGAACGCGGGTAAGCAACACAGGTGAGCACAAACCCTTTTTCAATTTGATCGTCATCAAGGAACGATTGATCGGATTGATCCACTTCCCCTTCCAACAGTTTGCCAGCACAGGTCGAGCAGGCTCCTGCACGACAGGAGAACGGTAGATCTAAGCCTTGCTCTTCAGCGACATCTAAAATGTACTCGTCCTCAGGCACATCAATGGTTGTTTCACCGTCAGGACGGACGAGCGTTACTTTATAGGTTGCCATGAATGTTGTCCTCTCGTGTTGTGGAAAAGGCAGGGAGCGTATGCGCTCCAATTTAGATACTAGGGGAAAACTCTTGTCTTGGTCGCTGCATTTACCCCTGTGTCCGTATCGTTTTCGTAATTCTAGGGGGGTAAGGTATCTAAAATACTTATAGAGCCTAGCCAGTATTTGCCGTCATCAATGGTTGACCTTAAGTGTACTTGAGACCGATCAGCACGGTCTCGACTCTATGGACAGCAGCTAGAGTCCCATCGAACGCTTCAATTCCTCAAGGGCTGTTTGGAGTTCTAAGCGATGGAATTCTGCCTCTAGGGGATCACTCGGCGAGTTGGAGCCAGTAAACGGTGGCGGGGAGGGAGGCGGTGTGCTAGCACGAGGTACCCGACGCTGCAATTCTTGGCGGCGATCGCGAATCTTAGCGAGCAGTTGTTCAGTCGCCGGCAGTTGGTTGAGGGCATTGAGGCGCTGGGTCCAAAGCTCTTGCCCCCGTTGCCGTAGTTGGGCTTCCCGCTGCTGAGCAACCTTCACTAAGTCAGGCCGATGAGCGGCCGTTGCGGTTTGAATGCGATCGCGCCAGCGACGAATCTCGCTAACCAGATTGAGAATTTGCTGCTCGCATTCGTGCACCTCTTGCTGCAACTTCAGGTAAAGGTCTTGGGTTTGTCGCTCTTGATCGTCTAGCTCCATGAGCAGGAGGTTGAGTTCAAGTTGCGGATTAGCACGAATAACGTCCTCCAGACGCTGCTCAAGAAAGCTGTGCAAATCGTTAAAGAAAGTCATGAATCTTAATAAATTTATTATTGAAATTGATTAAGTCTAAGTTAAGTGGGACACTAGAATTAGTGCTTAGACTATAGCGCATGGAACGATTGAATCCAACCCTAAGTTTGCAAACATTAGTTCAGCCACATGGCGTCACTATTGCCCCTACGGGTTCCTTGGCTGAAATTATTGCAGGATTGAGCAGCAATCAAGGACGAGGATTAGTGGTCGAAGAGCAGGGTCAGTTTTGCGGCTTGATTACCCAGCGGCAAGTGGTACGTGCTGTAGGAGAAGGCACTGATCTAGAACGCATCACGGCAGCAACCCTTATGCTGCCTCAAGACTATTGCCTCCACCTCAGTGATCTCGATCACCCTTTGACCGTTTTGGGAAAGTTTCGCCATCTGGGCGTAGATGCACTGCCTATTGTCAATAACAGTGGCCGTGTGGAGGGGATGCTGACCCGCCAAGCCTTCCGCAATAGTTTGCGCCCCATTGACTTGCTGCGAATTAAGCCAGTTGCTGATGTCATGGTCAAAGAGGTGGCTACCATTAGCGCTGAGGCCTCCCTGAAGGAGGCAGCCACACTCATGGCTGAGCGGGGGATTACAAGTCTGGTGATTCCTGAACCTGTCAATGGCCACCCCCGTGGCATTATTACCGAAAAGGATATTTTTGAGGTTCTGTGTCGCCTAGGCGGCAAGCTAGAGGGAACGGTGGCCACGGCAATGTCCCAGCCGGTGTTGACGGTACAGCCGTATCAGAATCTTTGGCAGGTGAATCATCTGCTCAAGGAACACCACATCCGCCGCGTGGTGGTTGTGGATGAGCAAGGGGCAATGGTGGGGATTGTTACCCAGAGTAATATTCTCGCTGCCATTGACATTGCAGAAGCCGAGAGTTTGATTCAGGTTCTGACGCAAGAGCTGAATAAAGCTACGGCAGAGCTGCGCTGGCAACTGTCTCAGCAGCAAGCCATTACAGCGGCTATTACTGAAAGTGAACAGCGCTACAACACCCTGATGAGCTACTTGCCCGTCGCTCTGTATTGTCGAAGTGACAACAACCTTTGGCGTTTTAGCTACGTCAGCGATCATATTTATCAACTCACCGGTTATTTCCCCCAAGATTTACCCTCATTTCAGACCTTGATTCCCCCAGAGGATCGGGTTATGGCCGAGCGCGAGATTGAACAGGCCATGGCTCAACAGCGCTCCTACAACACCACCTATCGCATTCAGCACCGCGATGGCTGCTTGCGCTGGCTCAACGATCGCGGACAGTTTCACCCAGAGAGTCGCACCTTTCACGGTGTGTTGCTGGATGTCTCAGAGCAAAAGCGTACGGAAGAGCGCCTCAAAACAGCCTTAGAACGCGAGCTGATTGTCAGCACTATTATTCAAGATATCCGCCAAACGATTAACTTGGCAGATATTTTGCAGCGAGCCGTCACCAGTATTCAGCAATTGCTCCTGAGCGATCGTGTCCTCATTTACCGCTTTTTAGCTGATGGCAGTGGTGTGATCGACGTGGAAGCTACCGCCCTGCCTGAGTATTCAATTGTGGGGCAAGTCATCCATGATCCCTGTTTTACTAGGGAGACTGCCCAGCGCTTTTTAGAAGGCCGCACCGTAACCATCAGTAATGTGCAGCAAGCCCAACTGACCGATTGCTACCGCGACCTGCTCACCAGCCTCAACATTCAGGCGAACTTGGCTGTGCCCCTCCTCTGTGGTAAAACCCTTTGGGGGTTGCTGATTGCCCATCATTGTCGCGCACCGCGCCTCTGGCAGCGGGAAGAATTGTTTTTGTTGCAGCGCATTGCTGAGCCGTTAGCTGTCGCTTTACAGCAGGCAGAAATGTATCAGTCGTTGGAAGTCAGCAACACCAACCTCCAGCAGATGATCTATCTCGATGGCCTCACAGATATTGGCAATCGCCGCTGCTTTGATGATCTGTTTCCCAAAGAGTGGCGGCGCTGCCAGCGCGAGCAGCAGCCGTTGAGCCTCATCATGATCGATATTGACTGCTTTAAGGCCTATAACGATTTCTACGGCCACCTGCAGGGGGATGAGGTTCTTAAACAGGTGGCGCGCTTATTGGAAAAGCATCTGCAGCGCGCAGGGGATATGGTTGCCCGCTATGGGGGTGAAGAATTTGTTTTGCTCTTGCCCAATACCGATCTCGAGGGTGCCATCTGTATCGTCAAAAAGGTCCAGGCTGCGCTGCGTGACCTCGCCATTCACCATGAGAAAAGTACAGCTGGATCATCACTGACGGCCAGTTTTGGCATTGCCACAACGATCCCCCAATCTGGGCTGTCGCCGACAGATCTACTAGCGCTTGCGGATCAGTGCCTGTACGAGGCAAAAGCTGCTGGGCGCAATCGCTGGGTAGCAAAAACCCTAGAGGGCGGCAGTGCCAGCCTCACTAGTGATGGGTAAATAAATTCGTAGCCACGCCCCACCGTACTCAGGATGATTGGCTGCTTGTATGTAGCCGCCATGGCACTCGACAATTTGGCGGGCAATGGCCAGCCCCAAGCCACTGCCACTGCCAATAGGGGCAACGGTTGTCACATCGCCGGTGGCCGGTTGAACTAGGCGATGTCGCCGTGACTGGCCGCGGTAGAAGCGATCGAAGATGTAGGGTAAATCCTTGCTGGGAAACCCATTGCCAGTATCAATAATTTCCAAGCATAGGTAGTGACTTTCGCTGCTAGCTTGGAGCAGCCGCGTCATCACATGGTCGCCACGGCCACAGTACTTGATGCTGTTATCGTAAAGGTTGACCAATAGCCGCAACAGTTGTGCCTCGTTGCCATAGTAGGGGAGCTGGGCGGGGCCGGTGTAGGTGTGGTCAATCTGTTTATGTTGGGCAAGGGGCGCAAGGGATTGCCAAGCAGTATGTATCACTTGCACCAGATCAAGGGAGTGGCGCTCAATCTCACTGAGGGGGGTATGGGCAAGACGGTTGAGATCGAGCAACTCCTGCACTAGTAAACTGAGGCGAATAATTTCGTCGAGGAGGCGATCGACCCAATCTCGCAGTGGCTCTGGAACTCGCTGTTGCAGGGTTTCGGCCACCAAGCGCAGGGAGGTGAGGGGGGTTTTGAGTTCATGGGCGACATCCGTTGCCCAGCGATCGCGCTCATCCCGCAGGCGGGTCACCTCCTCGCGATCCTCCAGAAAAATCCCAACATGTGCCTCCGCAATGGGAATTCCCCGCCCCCGCAGGGGTTTGCGTCGGGCTTGCCCTGTTGGGGTTAAAAATCCGTACAGCCATTCTTTCTCGGTGATGGCATTTTGCTCCCGTACCTCTTCAATCAAGCAGTCCAGCTCGTAGGAGCGCACTAGCTCTAGCAACAGCCGTCCGTGGGGGGTGCTGAGTCCAAAGAGGGAACGCGCCTGTTGATTACAGCAAACAATACGGTTGGCAGCATCCACTTCGAGATAGGCGACGGGAGCCGCATCAAGGATGGCTTGACACTGCTCTATTTGACTGAGGCAATGTTGCTGGGCGATCGCCTGCTGGGCCAGCGCCGTTTGCACCCGCTGAGGAAGGGACGACCTGAGGGGATGGACACTGTATTGCGCAAGGATCGCTTCTAGCTGCCGCTGTAGATGAGTTCGCTGCCAGAGCCAGACTCCTATCCCCAGCAGGAACCCTACCCCCAAAAAGGCAAGTTCCATAGACGTATGTGGAAACCCCATCTATTCTAGGATTATCTGGAATTGGCTGTACTCCTTAATCTTGAATCTTGTCTGCGTAATGTCTGCACCACTTTTACAGGTTGACAAGTTAACCGTTGATTTTCCGCAGGTCGGGCAATCGGTGCGGGCAGTGGATGGGGTGTCGTTTTCCCTAGGGCGTGGGCAAACCCTTGGCATTGTCGGGGAGTCGGGATCGGGAAAGTCGGTAACCTGTATGGCTCTGCTGCGGTTACTGTTGCCCCCCGGTCGGGTGACGCAGGGGTGTGCTTGGTTTCAGCCGGAGCCAGAGGGAGCGGCGATCGATCTTTTGGCGTGCTCAGAACGACAAATGCAACAGATCCGGGGGCGCCGGATCAGTATGGTGTTCCAGGAACCCATGAGTTCCCTCAATCCGGTTTACACTATTGGCTTTCAATTGGCAGAGGCCATTGATCCGCAGCAGCGACTCCCCCGCCAGCAGGTACAGCAACGGGCGATCGCCCTCTTTGAACAGGTGCAGTTGCTTAAGCCTGAAGACCCGCTAGATCAACGGCACCGCTTTTTGCAACGGTATCCCCATCAACTCTCGGGAGGGCAGATCCAGCGGGTGATGATTGCGATGGCGATCGCCGCAGAACCAGCCCTGCTCATTGCCGATGAACCCACCACGGCGTTGGATGTGACGGTACAGGCAGCAATTTTGCAACTGTTGCGACAATTACAGCAGCAGTATCACCTGTCTTTGATCTTTGTGACCCACGATCTCAACTTGGTTGCGGATCTGGCGGATCAGGTGGTGGTGATGTACCGTGGCCAAATTGTGGAAGCGGGTACGGTGAGGGACGTGTTCCAGCATCCTAACCATCCCTACACCAAGGGACTGTTGGCCTGCCGCCCTCGCTTGGAACAACGCTTGGTGTTCTTGCCCACGGTGGCCGATTTTATGAACCAGACTCCACCCCCCTTAGCCCTTGTCTCCGCCGCGGCGCAGCAGGCGCGTTTAGCTCAATTGGCGGCTCAGCCTCCCTTGGTGCGGGTGGAGCATCTTTGGGTGCAGTATCCTGGGCAGGGTAAGCAACAATACGTCAAGGCGCTGCGGGATGTGTCGTTTACGATTCACCGGGGAGAAACCCTCGGCTTAGTTGGGGAATCCGGCTGTGGCAAAACCACCTTAGGGCGCGCCCTGCTGCGTCTGGTACCCGCCAGCCAAGGGCAGATTTGGTTTGGCGATCGCAACATTACGCACCTGCGGCCTCGACAACTGCGCCCGCTACGGCAGCGAATGCAACTCATTTTTCAAGACCCCTATAGCTCCCTCGACCCACGCATGACCATTGGGGCACTGGTGGCTGAACCGATGGCGATTCACAGACGGCCACCCTCGAAACAACAGCGCCAAGAACGGGTCGCTACCTTACTGGCACGGGTAGGCATTGACCCAGCAGCACAGCGGCGCTATCCCCACGAATTTTCCGGTGGGCAGCGGCAGCGCATTTGTATTGCCCGTGCCCTTGCTCTGAACCCTGAGTTTATTGTCTGTGATGAGTCGGTGTCGGCGTTGGATGTGTCGGTGCAAGCGCAGGTGCTCAACCTACTCAAGGAGCTGCAGCAGGAATTGGGGCTGACCTATCTGTTTATTTCCCACGATCTGAATGTGGTCAAGTTTATGAGCGATCGCCTCATGGTTATGTACAATGGCGAAATTGTGGAAATGGGCGAGGCAGAAGCGATCTATGCCCAGCCACAGCACCCCTATACCCGCACCCTAATTGCGGCCATTCCCCGTGGTCTATCCGTTGAGGCGGCTTGAGTGTCTGAGTCTCTTGATTTTCATCGTGTTTTAGCCACACTGCGCCCCGTGCTCTGGCAAGCCCTAGAGCAGTTGCGTCAGTTTTACCGCCATGTGCAGGATTTGGCGGTTGCCGATAAGGGGGGCGACCCGGTCACGATTGCCGATCAAACCATCGATGCTTTTTTGCGCCACGCTCTCCAGCGCGATTTTCCAGAGACGATGTTTGGCTACCTCACGGAGGAGACC
Organism: Synechococcus sp. PCC 6716; assembly: GCF_022570815.1. Taxonomy (NCBI): domain Bacteria; kingdom Bacillati; phylum Cyanobacteriota; class Cyanophyceae; order Synechococcales; family Synechococcaceae; genus Synechococcus; species Synechococcus sp. PCC 6716. Next base: position 4,478 of record NZ_JAKLTU010000051.1, on the reverse strand, counting down.
TACCAGCCCGGGCAGCCGCTGCCCCAGCCCTACCAGTGGATCATTGACCCCCTCGATGGCACCTACGACTTTCTGCAGCAGACGGGGGAGTATGCAATCCACGTTGCCTTGGTGCATGAGCAGCGCCCCTGTGTGGCGGCGGTGGTGTGGCCGGAGCAGGAGGTTCTTTTTACGGCGATTACTGGCGCGGGCACCTATCGGGAAACCCGCCATGGCTGTACTCGCTTGACGGTTGCTCCCCCTGCTTCACAGGAACCGTTGCGGGTGGTGATAAGCCGCTCCCATGGGGGCGATCGCCTACGAGCCTTTTTAAGCACCCTTGGCCGGGTTCAGCAAATTCCCATGGGTAGCATGGGCTGCAAAACCGCGACTATTTGTCAAGGACAAGCCGATCTTTATGTGAACCTTACCGGTCGCAGTGCCCCCAAAGATTGGGACTTGGCTGCCCCGGATTTAATTATGCAGGAGGCGGGCGGTGCCTTTACCTATGCCAATGGCGAAGTTCCCCGCTATAATCGAGCCGATGTGCAGCACTGGCAGCCGTTGGTGGTGTGCCATCCCAGCCTGCGCTCCACCGTGGGCGATCGCCTGCAAGCCTTTTTAGCCGCCAACCCATGATAGATCCGGATAGTCTCCTCAGTGTGAGCGAGTGCCAAGGGATTGATCAACTGCTGCTCCCCGCAGCGGATCGGTTTGCCATCCGGGTTGCGGTTTATACCCTACGTTATCTCAAGGCAGCGGTGGGCGATCGCCCCCTAGACGACCTCACCGAGGCACAGATATATGACTGCATTGCCAAAGATCCCCGTCTGCAAGCAGAAGAAGAACGACAAGCGGGTTTTATGACGTGGTATGGTCAGATTCTCATCAGTGCCCTGAAGCAACTGCGAATCATTGCCGCCAGCGCCAATGTCACCGTCGCCGAGCTAGAGATCGCGCAAATTAGCTACTGGTTTCAACAGCAGTGCCAGCAACGGCTGCAATCTGCCCCCCCGCCACCTTAAGCACCTGGGCATCGGAGCGCCAAGGAGTGGCAAAGGGGGTCAAGTGGGTTGTGGTGATCAGGGTCTGGTAGCGATCGCCCATCACCTCTAGCAAAATCTGCTGACGATAGAGGTCTAACTCTGCCAGTACATCATCCAGCAGCAACAGGGGGGACTCCCCAACCACAGCTTCCACAAGAGCTAACTCCGCCAGTTTCAGTGCCAATACTAGGGTTCGCTGCTGTCCTTGGGAGGCGTACTGACGAGCTGGCTGATGGTTGAGGTCAAACCCCACATCATCACGGTGGGGGCCCACCAGCGTGGTTTTGTGGATGAGTTCCAACGAGCGGCGCTCTGCCAAACGCTCCATAAACCTGACCAACATTGCTTCGGGACTGGGGTCAGCAATGGGCACATGGCTGTGGTAGCTAAGGGTGAGCACCTCGCGATCGCCACTTAAGACCTGATGCCAGTGGCTAGCCAAGGGAGCTAAGCGCTCAATGAGTCGCTGGCGACGGCGCATCATCCGCGTTCCTGTGACGGCAAGCTGCTGGTTCCAAGCCTGCCATAACCCTTCATCTATTCCTGTGCCCTGCTTGAGCAGAGCATTGCGCTGCCGCAGAGTTTTTTGATAGCTCTGGAGCAGTTGACTATAGACCGGTTCAAGTTGCACAAGAATGCGATCCAGCCATGAGCGCCGCACCGCTGGGGTTCCCCGCACAAGGTCGAGGTCTAAACAGGAAAACTCCACCACATTCAACTGGCCTAAAAAATCAAGGGTGCGCCGCACCGTACAGCCATTGACCCGCAGGCTGCGTCCTCCCCCCTGCCGTAGCACCCCCGTTAACTCAAGGGGAATCCCCTGCCGTTCCACCTCTGCCGTCATCTGGGCAGTGGTGTGGCCATGCTGAATCAAATCGCGATCGCGGGGGGTACGGTGGGACTGCAAGGTGGCCAGCCATTCCACCGCTTCCAGCAGGTTGGACTTCCCTTGGGCATTGTCCCCCAGCAAAATCGTTTTAGCCGCGGTAAAGGAGACCGTTTGCTCAGGGTAGTTACGAAAATGGCGCAGGCTTAAACGCTTGAGATACACTGGCCGACCAAGCATCATACTGATATTGTGCAACGCCCATAGACTGACAGGGCGATCGCTCAGGGGCTTAATGTACGCTTCCTAAAGCGAAATAACATACCATGAACCAGCTCAGGGGATTACCACTGGTATAAATATCCATGACTGCCTGTGCCAGTTCGGGTAGCCTACGGTGACCATAGAACCACGGTGGGGTTACAGGTAACCGAAAAGGAGCGCGGATGACAGCTTTTTCAGGGTAATCAAACAAAAAGCTGTTGTGAACCACCCCCACCCCAGAACCAATGTCGGCAGGCGTATGGCCGGGAAACGCACCCCAAGGGGTACACCCCAAACCATTCCCAAGGGAGACCCACGCATTGATCGCAATAGAACCATAGCGCAGTTGAGCAATCGCTTGGTTAAAGGCATCTGCTTCCTGCGCCTCCGTGCGCGGATCAATAATCACAGTGCACCCCAGCGTCCCCCAAAGCTGCTCATTGACAAAGGGCACCGCCATCGCTAAGAAGTCGCGGGCATTCCTACTCGGCAGTTGTACCTCTGCCAGTAGCCCGCAGAAGACTTCTTCTTGAAAAATGCGTGGGTTAGCTGTGGGGTCTAGCCCTTCAATCAAGGTCCAAGGAATCGTGCCTGGCTGCTTGGGGGAGAGCACTGTAGCTTGGGGATACTCCGCTAAAAAGGACTCGTAGCGGGCGATCGCCCCCGGATAGTAGGCCGGGCGTGGCGGGATAGCCTGCAAGTGCTGCTTCAGGGCACTCAAAAAGGCTAGCCGCTGTGGCCATTCCCGAGAAGTGACAACAATTTGGGCGGCGATGCAGTTAAAGCTAGCATTATGAACCAGAGCACTCGCCACCTGCCGCGCTTGGTAGTCCAGCTCTGCGGCTGACCAGTCCCCGGGAACAATCATTAGGGGAGTCACATTTCCCAGCTCTGCAGTCACAGGTGTGGTTAGGCGTGGCTGCTGAGAATCTGGGATTGCCCCCCCCCAAACCAGACGGTTATAGGTATGGTGGGAACCGGTGATGTGAATATGCTGCGTCAGGGGATGGTGACAAAGCTGCTCACCTACTGTGCCATCCCCGGTAACAATCTCTAAAAAGCCCGCTTCAATGAGTGGGGCACAAACTTGCCGAAAACAGTCTGTTAAGGGATCCAGCAGCGGATTCATTTTTAGCAGCGCAACCCGATTGGCTGCCAAGAGTTGGTAGAGGGCATCGGCCAAGCACAGGGATGTAATATTCCCTGCCCCTAAAACCACGGCAACGCCCGGCGGTGGCGGATTGCGGTAGGCAGAGCCTTGGGTAGCCGGCTGATCTGGCTGTAACCACACCTGAGCGCTGACCCCAAACCACAGCAGTCGTTCTTGCCAATTGCGGGGCAGAATGTGAGCCACCCGCTGTCCGGTTGGGGTGGTTTGCCAGCGGGGCACCGGCGGCACACCGTTATGGCGCAGCGCATAGATATAGTGGTCTAGCTTGAGAATCAACCCCAGCGGTCCAGTCGTCCACTCCTCGCCGACCCAGTCGCGGTCAATCCCCTTGATCTGGCAGGCCAGTTCTACCCACCTTTGGGCATGGTGGCGAGCAAGGTGTTTCATGCGCTGCAAATAGGGGATGCGCTCTCGAGGAGAAAGTTCTTGCCAGCGGCGCGCCTGCTGGTGGAGTCGTTCGAGTTCCTTAATTGCCGGTACTGCAACAGTCATAAATGAGGCCGATTCTCCTGTGGGTAAATAACAACCGTTGTCGGCTAACAGGGTTTTTCTTAACAAGATGCGCGGAATTCCCCGCCGTAGCGACGATGGGGATGTCAACTTAAGTAATCTCCCACCCATTCTGGCATACGGTCGAACGTCCGCACTCATCCGCCACAACGATAGGTGATTCCCACTGATTACGACGTGACACTCCCCGCCGTGGAACAGCGAGGCTTCTCTGAGTTAGGCTAGAGCAAAGCCAATCTGCCCTAACTTGACCTTAGAAGGGGCTGCCACAGCCCCTCTACACACTCCACTCAACTCGATATTGAGCTTTGTGCTTACCTTTCTCATGATGTTGCAGGCTCCATTACAGTCTGCATTGATGAGCCATCCTTGAGCAGTTCGGTACAGACCTCTAAGAATTCGTTTTCCTGATTCCTTCCACCCTTCAGGTTTTTCGACGAACGTAGGCAAGAAGTCATTATCAAAAAACGAGGCTTTAGACGTATATGATTCTTCAGTTTCGACTAATCGAATCCCGAAAATTAAACAAAGCTGCTCAATTCGTCAAAACAGCTTGTAGTGCGGAATTTGCACGAACTCCTGATTCGTTTTTGCACCCAAATTGATTTCATCTTTCTGCCCTTTGTTTCGACCGTAGATGATCGTATCGATGTCGTTTTCCAAGCAGAAGTTGACGACCCAC
>NZ_JAKLTU010000050.1:0-20849 GCF_022570815.1 Synechococcus sp. PCC 6716 | reverse complement strand
ATCAAGGAAGGAGTTGAGGTGGTTGCTGTACMCCTGCCTATACCAGTCAAACCTGCCATTGTTGCTTGCATATTGGGTTGAGAACTGAAAAAAAGTTCAAGTGTGGGCATTGCGGATGGATTGGTGATGCAGACCTAAATGGAGCAATCAATATTGCGCTTTTGGGGCAGTCCGTAACGCTGCCTGGAGGCTCCTGGCTGGCTTGCGAGATAGCCGGAGGGCTACAGAAAGCCTCGCCCTTCTAGGGCGGGGAAGTTTACATTCGGTAAATGGCAGAACATTTTAGGGGTGTGCCACCAGTTGGGCTTGACGCAACTGACCACAGGCCGCTTCCCGATCCAGTCCCCGCGATCGCCGGATGCTGGCTGCCACGCCTAAGTCTTGGAGCTGCATTAAAAAGTCTTGCAGATGCCTGCTGCTGGGGCGTTGATAATGGGCTTCGGTGATTGGATTGTAGGGAATTAAGTTGACATGGCTCTGAAATCCGCGTAGGAGTGCAGCCAATTCGTGGGCATGGTGAGGGCGATCGTTGACCCCTGAGAGCACCGTATATTCAAAGGTGATGCGGCGGCCAGTTTGCTGAACATAGCTACGGCAATCTGCCATGAGTTGGGCTAGGGGATAATGCCGCGCACTGGGAATCAACTGTTGTCGCAGGTCTTGGTTGGGGGCATGGAGGCTGACGGCTAAGGTAATTTGCAGTTCATAGCTGGCTAGGCGCTGAAGTTGCTGGGGAATGCCAACGGTGGACAGGGTGATGTGCCGCTGCCCAATACCAATATCGCGATTGAGGCAGGTGATGGCTTTGAGCACGGCCTCTAGGTTCAAAAGGGGTTCCCCCATCCCCATAAACACCACATGGCTCACCCGCCGTTGCATTTCGCTTTGAATCGTGAGCACCTGATCCAGAATTTCATGGGGTGCCAAGTTGCGTCGATACCCCCCCTTCCCCGTTGCGCAGAAATCGCAGGCCATAGGACAGCCTACTTGGGAGGATACACACACAGTGAGGCGATCGCCGGTGGGAATACCAACGGTTTCAATGGTTTCGCCATCGGCTAAACCAAGGAGCAGTTTCAAGGTGCCGTCGCTCGACGAATGGTGATGACGAATTTGAGAGCGACCCACCTCAACCCCTTCAAGGTGCTCCCGCCAGCGTTTGGGAAACACCGTAATCTCTGCGAGCGATCGCACCCCCTTTTGATACAGCCATTGATAGAGTTGTTGGCCACGATAGCTGGGCTGCCCTTGGGCGCTGACCCATGCCGTTAATTCATCGACCGACTGTCCTAGGAGTGCCATAATGCATAGGCTGAGGGGTGTTCTGCATGGATCCTAGCAGACCCCCACGTTGGTGGATGTCACCGTTGCCCCTCAATGCCGTAGGGCATCCTGCCGAAGAGGCTAAAATGGGTTAGAAAAATGGGCGTATGGGAGATAGCACCGTGGGACTTTTTGATCGCATCAGTCGGGTGATCCGAAGCTGGATGAACGCTATTGTTGGGGCGGCTGAGGATCCCGAAAAGATGCTTGAGCAAAGCATGATTGAAATGCAGGACAACCTTGTCTCCCTGCGGCAAGCGGTGGCTCAGGCGATCGCCTCCCAAAAACGGCTCGAGCAGCAGTTTAACCAACATCAACAGCAGGCAACGGAGTGGGAGCGGCGCGCCAAAATTGCCCTACAACACGGCGATGAACCACTGGCCTTAGAAGCTCTGAATCGCAAAAAAGCAGCGACCAATGCAGCAATGGCGCTAAAGGCGCAACTCGAGCAGTCGATTAGCCAAGTCGATGTCCTCAAAAAACAAATGCAACAGCTTGAGAGCAAAATTGCTGAGGCCAAGACCCGCAAGGAAATGCTGGTGGCACGGGCGCGGGCAGCCAAGGCCTCGGAACAGATTCAGCAAACCTTTAGCAAGGTCAACACCAATGCTCCCATGGCCGCCTTTGAGCGCATGGAAGAGAAGGTGATGGAAATGGAAGCCCGCTCCCAAGCTGTAGCGGAGCTAAACACCGATACCCTTGAAGCGAAATTTGCTGCCCTTGAGTCCAGCAGTGTTAATGAGGATCTCGCCCGCCTCAAAGCAGAGTTGGCCAGTCCGCAGCAACTCCCCAGTGCCAGCGCTCCCGCTTATGATCCAGAACTAGAAGCCCTGCGGCGGCAACTAGAGCAGAGCTAGCGGTTATTCATGGATCTGTTGCGATCGCTCCCTCTGGGACTTTACCTAGAACACCCCATCACCTGGTTGCACCGCTTGGATCCACGGGTCAAACTGGGCTGGTTAATGACCTTTTTGCTGGCACCGGTGCTGGCGGATACCCCGTGGCGACTGGTCTTAGTCCTCTGCTTAATTGGCTTGACCTTTGTGGGCGGCATTCCCCGCCGGGTGTGGCAACGACAACTGCTGTGGCTATTACTGCTGGGGGGCCTCATTTTCCTGATTACTGCCCTAATGCCCGATGGCATGGCGGTCAGCTACCAACCCCGCCGCCCCCTTGAGGCAACAGCACCAATCACCAGCTATCACTACATTCTCTGGCAGTGGCACGCTCAGATGGGGCAGTGGCCCATTCATCTGCAAATCTCCCAGCGCTCCTTTGATCTGGGCTTACGCTTGAGTACCCTTCTATTTACCTTGCTCTACAGCACGCATTTGTTTCTGCTCACCACCGCACCTGAGGAGGTGACCGCTGGCCTCGAATGCCTGATGCAGCCCCTGAAACACTTTAAGTTGCCCGTTGCCGAACTTGCCCTGACCCTGACCCTCTCACTGCGCTTCATTCCCTTAGTGCTTGAAGAGGTGCAAAACCTCAGCCGTTCGGTGCGCACTCGTGCCATTAACTGGCGATTAGTGGGGATCAAAGGCAGTATTAAGCTGTGGCTGACCCTGGCAGTACGGCTGTTAGAGAACCTACTCCTGCGGGCGGAACAGGTGGCCTGTGCTATGCAGGTGCGGGGGTTCCAAGAGGCTGGAACCTACGATAACCCATGGCACCACTTGCGCTTGCAACGGCGAGATTGGCTGGCCTTAGCAGCCATGGGGCTGTTCTGGCTCCTGCGGATACAACTCCCAGCTTGGGGGGCGCTATTCCCATGATCTCACCCTGTGCGCCATGGGTCTGGGCGTGCCTACCCTTGGGGGGACGCAGCGGCCGAGCCGTGTTTAGCCAGTTATTTTTAGCCGAGCCGGTGGCGGTACTCCTCGAAAGCCCTGCCAGCCATCTCACCCCCCAAGCTCGCTATTCCATTTGTGCCGGTAGGCCGCGCCGCCAGTGGGTACGCTCCTTGGGTCAGGTGCTCCCCACCTTGGGGCAGTTTCCCCAAGTGGCCACCGTGCCCCCTGAGGTTGCCCATCTACCCTTTACGGGGGGGTGGCTCGGTTGGCTCGGCTATGAATTGGCATGGGAAATTGAGGTGCTGCCGCCCCTGCGTCCAGATCCACTGCCCTTTCCCCTAGCCTTTTGGTACGAACCCCAGAGCTTTGCGGTGTTAGATCACCAGAGCGATCGCCTCTATTTGGCGGCTTCTGCTGCTGCCGACCTTGCTGCCCTGCAAAAGCAGTTAGAGGCTCCCCCCACGGTTCCCATTTTGGATAGAGCCGGTTCTGTGGAATTTGCTGCCGGCTGGCAACCCCAAACCTATCAGGCGGCGGTGAGCAAAATCCTAAATCATATTCGCGCTGGCGATATTTTTCAGGCCAACCTCTCGGCTCGGTTTAGCTATCACGGCACCGTGAACCCGTGGCAGCAATACCTACGCCTGCAACAGATTAATCCCTCGCCCTTTGCCAGCTATTGGCAGACCCCCTGGGGATATATCGTGAGTTGTTCGCCGGAGCGGTTGGTGCACTTTCAGGGCGAGAGGGTACAAACCCGTCCCATTGCGGGCACCCGCCCGCGAGGGCATACCGCCACTGACGATCGCGCCCAGGCGGCTGATCTGCTCAGCAACACCAAAGAACAGGCAGAGCACATTATGCTGGTGGATCTAGAGCGCAACGATCTGGGGCGCATCTGCCGCTGGGGAAGTGTTGTGGTTGATGAACTCCTGACGCTGGAATACTACAGTCACGTCATCCACCTCGTGAGTAATGTGCGGGGCACGGTCAAGCCCGGCACCACCCCCCTAGAGGTTATTCGCGCCCTATTTCCCGGTGGCACCATTACCGGCTGCCCAAAAGTGCGCTGTATGGAAATTTTGGCGGCGCTTGAACCCGTCCCACGGAATTTGTTTTACGGCTCCTGTGGCTACTGGGATCAGCGAGGGCACTTGGATCTCAATATCCTGATTCGAACCCTGCTGGTTGCTGGCGATCGCCAAACCACTTGGGGACAGGTGGGGGCGGGAATTGTCGCCGACAGCGATCCCGAGCGGGAGTGGCAGGAATCGCTTAATAAGGCGCAAGCGCTACTGTTGGCACTGGGAACCCCAGCAACGGTAGGGATGCTCTGCTAAGTAAGCGTTGCTATAGCGGTGATCGTTAGTGACCTCAGCACCAATCCACGGCGGTACGGTTAAGGGATAGTCAGCACGGGGCAGTTCGATCTCGGCGAGGATCAGCCCTGCCGATTCACCCTTGAATTCATCAATCTCCCAGCAGAGGTCTCCCCACGGAACGCGGTAGCGGTTTTTCTCAATGATGGGTTGGATACAGAGTGCTGTCAGTAGCTCCATAGCCTCATCCACGGGAATCGGATACTCGTACTCCCGCCGTTGGGCGCCACTGGCTTTGCCCTTAACTGTTAACCACGCCTGAGTCCCTGCACGGCGCACCCGCACAGTACGCTCTGGGGTAGTTGAAAGATACCCTTGGGCAATGTGGGTGACATTGACGGCCAGCGATCGCCACAACTCCGCCGTCACCAAAAACTTGCGTTCAATCTCGATGCCCATCCCAACCCCCTCCCCCACGGGACTGATCCGTATCACAACCCACCTTCAAGACACATCACTGCCACAGGCGTGTCAATTGCCGACAATACCCATTATCGAGAATAAGGTTGACCCAAGACTCGACCGTGTCATTTCTGAGGACTCCTGAGTTGCCCTATGGTGGTTACCCCAATTGAACCCGCCCCCCAACGCCCCTTGACCACCGATCTGGTGGGTCAGTATTTGCGAGAAATTGGCCGCGTCCCGCTCCTCAGCCCCGCCCAAGAGGTGACGCTGGCACAGCAGGTGCAGCAATACCAGAGTCTTTTAGAGGTCTGCAAGCAGTCCTCAGACCCAGACCTTCAAGCTTATACCGCTGCTTTGGCCGAGCGCGATCGCCAACATCGTCAATTGGGGCACATGCCCAATCGTCAGCAGTGGGCTGCCGCCCTCAAGCTGAGCGTTGAGGAACTGCAAGTGATAATTCAGCGCGGTCGCCAAGCCTGGGCGAAGGCCGCACAGATCTCCGTTGCTGAACTAGAACAGATCGAATACCATGGCACCCACGCCAAAGCCCAACTGCTGCAAGCCAACCTCCGCTTAGTGGTCAACATTGCCAAAAAATATCAACATCGCGGCGTTGAGTTCCTTGATCTGATCCAAGAAGGCACCCTAGGTTTGGAGCGTGCCGTTGAAAAATTTGACCCCACCAAAGGCTTTCGCTTTAGCACCTACGCCTACTGGTGGATTCGCCAGAGTGTCACTCGTGCGGTTGCCAACCAAAGTCGCACCATCCGTCTGCCCATTCACATGGTTGAAAAACTCAATAAAATCAAGCGGGCGCAGCGCCGGTTAGCTATACAGCAGGGAGCCATGCCCAGTGTGGCTGAAATTGCCGCGGAACTGAATCTAGATGCAACCCAAGTGCGGGAGGTGTTACTAGCAATTCCCCGTGCCATTGCCCTTGAACAGCGGGTGGGGCCAGAGCAAGAGACCGAGTTGCAGGAGCTGATTGAGGCCACCACCCCTACCCCCAACGACGTGCTCATGCGGGACTCCTTGCGCATGACACTGCAGCAGATGCTCAGTGATCTGTCCCCCCGCGAACGACAGGTGATCGAGCTACGCTATGGCCTAGGAGACGTTCCGCCACTGGAGATGTCGGACATTGCTACCCTGCTGGGCCTTAGCCGTGAACGGATTCGCCAGATTGAGCACCGCGCCCTCCAGAAGCTGCGACAGCCACAACGACGACGGCAAATTCAAGACTACCTTGACGAGTTGGACTAGGATGACCAATTGTTCAGTATTTGGGGCTTAACGCGCGCTAAAAAATTTAACAGCGCAGCAGTAAACACGCCTTCGAGGAGGGCAAGGGGTACATGGCTTGCGATAATGACCCAAATAGCCGTGATGTCCCGTTGGCGATCAATAGTGGGTGGCAAGCCGAGAATGACAATGCCACTAAAGCAGCTAACGGCCAATAGCACACTGCCACAACCAAGGCCAAAGCCAAGGAGCGATCGCCCCCAGCCCCGACAGCGGTGCCAAAGGCCGTGAAATAGGCCAGCCGCCAGCAGCGCGGGCACACCCATAATCAGCGCATTTAGCCCTAAGGTGGTTAAGCCCCCGTGGCCAAACATGACTGCCTGCAAAAACAAGCCCACCACCACTGCCATCATGGCACCATAGCCCAACAGGGCACCAAGGCTCCCCAACAGCAGTAAGTGAACACTGGCAAGGGGCAGGGGAATATACACGGCTGAAGCGGCAAAAAATCCTGCGGTTAATAGTGCTAAACGGGGTACCGTTGCCAGCGGGTCCGGTTGCTGGCGTTGCAATTGTCGGGACGACCACCACAGCAGCCCGCCGGTGCCTGCATAGCCAACCCCGCACAACAATGGCGGCATTAAACCATCGGGAATGTGCATTACTCGACCTGTACGCGACGGCGTGACCACGCAAAGCAGGCGGTGCCGATCGCCCCCCAAAGAACTGCCAGCACCATAATACTGACCTGTAGGGGGGTGTACTGACTGAGGGACACAGGACTGGCAGCGGCTGTAACCTGTACCGCTGTGCTCACTGGGGTGGCATCGAGTCTTACGGGAACCGTAAGGTTACCACCATGCCCTGCCTGCCGTACCTGTACCTGCCAAGAACCGGCCTGATCCGGTGTAAATTGAAACTCCCCTGCGGCATTGGTGGCGCCTTGGATGATGGCCTGCTGCGGCTGATTGGGGGCAAACACCTTCACTGTGGCATTGGCCATGGGTTGGCCACTATCGTAGCGCGCCGTAATTTTCACCACCTGCTGTGCTTGATAGTTGAGGGCAACCCCGTGGGCGATCGCCTGCGGTGCGACCAAAAGGGCAGAACTCAGGGGTAAAAGAGACAGTAGCACCTTCATGAAGAGACCTCGCGACAATGACCTTCCCCAACGTGACCCACGCTTTTCAGCGCCTGCAATAAACGGTTATAGTCGGCTGGCGATAGCCGCTCTTGGAGGGTGGCCTGATCCACACTGAGACGGTTACCAGTACTGAGCGCCGCCAACGGATCAAAGCCAACCGCCGCTTGGTTAATCTCTGCGGTTGGGGGTTCTGCGCCATCCCCAAACAAATGGTCGAAATGCAGTGTAATTTCCAGCGCCGCTGTTTGGTCGACTGCCACAATTCCTTTGCGCTCATCGCCAATATAGTCGCCGCAAACGTACTGCAACGGCTGATTCAAGGTAATTTCAAAGGGTAGGGTGACACTGCCGCGGCGAGCAGTGCCCACCAATTGCAACGTGGGATCCAAGGTCTGCCAAGCAATCGCATTGAAGTGACCGACCGGTGCAGGTGCGCTACCCACGAGGGGCGGCTGATCGGCCACCAAATCCACCGTCATCGCATCGGGAAACGCAACGGTGGCGATCGCCTGCGGTAATTCTCCAGATTCGGGATCAAAGGGCGGATTGGTTTGGTAAGCGGTAATGGCACCAAGGGTGAGATAGGCATGATCTATGCTCAAGTCCCAACCATCTTTGGTCGTCCACCCTTGAATGAGGCGCTCTTCGCCATTGGCGTAAATCATCAGGGTACCGTTTTGTGCGGCTTGGCCACAGGCGGATAAAACCGTTATGCCCACAGCGGCAGCACTCGCCCAATAACGTTGCAGCATGCATCTCCTAGCAGAAAGACGGCAAGCCACTGATGCCAGAACATCATGGCTAGCGGCTAATGGTGAACACGTTCAACACTTCCCCAGTGAACCGCAGCTGGCTGGGAAAAACAATGCAGGGGAGGGGGATTCACCCTACTCGCACTTTGGCAAGGAGGCCGTGCTTGGGGGCAAACAGCATCGCCACAATAAAAATCACCGTTTGCAGCACCACGATACACCCCCCCGTTGACGCATCGAGGTAATAACTAAGGTATGTGCCAAGGACACTGCCTAGCCCCCCCACAGCAATAGCAATGGCGACCATCCATTCAAAGCGATCGCTCAGCAAATAGGCCGTTGCCCCCGGCGTAATCAGCATGGCCACCACCAGAATAATCCCCACGGTTTGCAGAGCCGCCACCGCAGTCAAAGACACCAGCGCCAGCAGCACATAGTAGAGCAACGTCGTGTTCAGACCAATGGTGCGGGCGTGGGTGGGGTCAAAACAAAACAAAATGAGATCCCGGTGCCATAGGGCAATGGTGATGAGGGTAATGCCGCTAATCACGATCGTTTGCCAAAGATCGCGATCGCTCATGCCAAGAACATTCCCAAACAAAATATGCATTAGATCAAGACTGCTGGTGGTTTTAGAGAGCAACACCAACCCCAAGGCAAAGAACCCCGTAAACACTAAGCCAATCACGGTATCTTCTTTAATGCGCGTTTGCTGCTGCACAAAGCCAATGAGAGTCACCGCGGCCAGACCAAACACAAATGCACCGATCGCCAAAGGAAGATGCAACCAATAGGCCAACACCACCCCGGGCAACACCGCATGGGACACCGCATCCCCCATTAACGCCCAACCCTTGAGGGTCATAAAGCAGGAGAGCACCGCACAGACACAACCGACTAAGGCACTTACGCCAAGGGCTTTGACCATAAAAGCGTGTTGCAGGGGGTCTAGTAACCAATCCCAGAGCATGGGGCAACTCCAGTGCTAGGTAACCAAATGTTTTTGTAGATACAGTTCTGCTTGGTCGGCACTCAGCGGTGGCGAAAAAAGATACCCTTGACCGTGGGGACAGCGCAGCGATCGCAGCTGTTGTAATTGACTGGTGGTTTCCACCCCTTCGGCAACGCAGTCGAGCCGCAGGTTTTGCGCCAACAGCAAGATAGTGTGCACGACCTCAAGATCCTCACGGCTGGAGTCCATGGTGGAAATAAAGGAGCGATCAATTTTAATGCAGTCGAGGGGCAAACTGCGTAAATAGCTGAGGGAGGAATACCCCGTGCCAAAGTCATCAATGGCAACGCGAATCCCCATGGACTTTATACACAGCAGCAGTTCCCGTGCTGACTCCAGATGCTTCATGAGGGCACTTTCAGTAATTTCCAGCTTGAGAAATTGTCCCCAGAGGTGATGGCTATGTAGAGCCTGCTCAATGTCCGTGACTAGGGTTGGTAGCGAAAAGTGACTCCCCGATAGGTTAACGCTCAGGGTTAAACCAGCCGCCATCATTTTGGGATAGCGCTGTTGCCAGTCTCGCAGTTGCCTACAGGCCGCATGCAAAACCCAGCGGGAAATCTCAAAAATTAGCCCCGTTTCTTCTGCCACTGGGATAAATTCATCCGGTGGCAACATCTGGCCGTCTTTTTGCCAGCGAATCAGGGTTTCAAACCCCACCAGTGCCTGAGTGCGCAGGTTGACAATGGGTTGATAGTACAATTCAAAGTCACCGTGTTCAACCGCTTGGCGCAGTTCCACCTCTAGCCGCAGGCGATGGCGCACTTTTTGCAGCATGGGCTGGTCAAAAATGGCAATGCGATTCCTGCCTTTGGCCTTGGCATGGTACATAGCGGTATCGGCATCTCGCAGTAACTCTTCAGGATGGCTGTAGCTGCTGTTTCCCATCACCAAACCAATACTGACGGAACCGTGAAGGGTATAGTGGCTAATGGCAAAGGTTGAGGCAAGGCGATCGCGCAATTGGGTGGTAATGGTGTAGGCATGATCGACATCCCGTAGATCATTGAGCAACACGCCAAATTCATCCCCCCCCAGCCGCGCCACAATATCTTGAGGGCTAAGGTGGCGGCTCAGCCGTTGTGCCACTTCCTGCAAGTATAAGTCCCCCACCGAGTGCCCTAAGCTATCGTTCACTGTCTTAAAGTGGTCTAAGTCAAGACACAACACCGCGTACTGATAGTTTGGCTGGCGCGCCGCTCGCTGCAGCGTGGTGTGCAGATGCTCCTCGAAGAGCCAACGGTTGGGTAAATGGGTGAGGGGGTCGTGGCGGGCTTGGTAAAGCAGTTGAGCTTCCACCACTTTTCGTTCCTGTAGCTCAGTTTGGGCTTTTTGGTACAGTTCCGCCTGCAGGATGGCGATCGCCAATTGGGTGGAAATTTGCTTGAGCAACTCTACTTCGCTATCGTGCCACTCCCGTGGCTGGGCACACTGATGACAAATCAGCAAGCCCCAGAGACGGCCATCAACGGTAATAGGCACGACTAAGTTGGCTCTAACTTGATAGTGCTGCAACAACTCGCGGTAGCAGGTCTCGAGCGGCATGGTTTCAACATTGTTAACGATGTGAACCCGTCCCCGCCGGTAGGCATCAATATAGCGTTCTGTAAAGCAACTATCCCCGACAATATCCCCAAGGGCAGGCTGCCACGGCGGCACCACCGCTTCCACATCCATGATGCCGCGCCAATCGGGCAAAAAGCGATACACTAAAACGCGATCACACCCTAAAAGCTGCCGTACATCTTGTACCGTGCTTTCAAGGATGGCGGACAGATCAAGGGACTGGTGAATGTGCTGCGTTAGCTGCACCAAGAGGCGATCGTACTGCGCTTGGCGTACCAACCGCTGCTCAACATGGTGGCGATGAATGGCATTGCGCAAACTCCGCGCCACTAAGTGCGGTGTTAACTCCGCCACACTCAGATAGTCTTGGGCGCCACTGTGAAGGGCTTGGGTGGCCACATCAGGGCAGTCGCTCTCGCCAATGACTACTAAAGGCACCTGCGGAAACCGCTGATGCAGTGTTTCTACTTGAGTGGTTCCCTGCTGATCATGGCACATTAGCACCAATACATCAGGACGGGCTTGGGCTACAAGACCAGGCGTTAACTGACCAAATAGGCAGGATTGAACGCGATAGGACACACATTCAATAGTCTGTAGATAAGGCTGCAAAACTTCACCCGATTGGGGGATGTTTTCGATGATTAATACCTGAATAGAAAACACTGGAATCCGACATTGAGAAGGTTGGATCAAACATTGAGCTAGCGATGATCCCCACTCCTTCAGTGAATTTTGGGAGCAGTCATCAACAGCGCGTAAAATGGCGGATTCATCGGTCATGAGGTCAGCTATTATTATCAGAAAACTTGTTAATCGTTGTTAGAGCATTTTTAATAGTTTGCCTCTCTCATTCCATCATAGCCTTTAGGGGGGATCGCAGGGCAATGTTGCCAAACTGCCTCAGTTCGGAGCAAAACTGCTAGGTTAGGGGAAAGCTTTCTTCAAGGCATATGGCTATTGCAAAGGTTGCCATCGCACAACAGTGCTGCCGTTGGGTCACCGCTATGGTTGTGGCGATCGCCCCCCTCAGCACCCCAAGCGCCAGTGTGGCGCAGCGAGATTTAATGCCCATCGATGGATCTGATGAAAAGATTCAGTTTCTTTTTGATATTGTTTATTACCCCCAGCGAGATCCGGCGCCGTTTCGCCTGCAAAATAGCGCCGAAGTAGAAGCTTATCAGCTTATCCGTACCATTCTGCGCACCGGCACCACCATCTATGTGCGCCGCCAGCAGGATGGCAACTATGGCTCCTACAGCTTTAGTCGCGATCGCCTTGTGCTGCGCCCCCGCGCCCTTGCCCATTGGCCTATTTTTATAGAAACCTTGCGCCATGAAGGCTGGCATGTCGTACAAGCCTGTTTTGCCGCCAAGCAAGACCTCGACTCCCTTGTGCCCGTGGGGATTCGGGTCAACCCCCGCACGGTTGCCGACCTGTATAACAAGAGCGGCTATCACCCTGCCGATATTCCCATTGAAGCAGAAGCCTTTGAAGCAGAGCGGGTGCCTAACATGACCCTAGAGGGATTGCAGCGAGAGTGTAACGACTGGCTCAACCGCCCCAGCAAGGATTAGGTACAGTCCAGATCATCTCAATCGTCGTAAACGCTGGTGAGTAAACAGTTGAACGTTGCACTCAGCAAGACGATAAGGTGTAGGTGAACGACGAGCGTATGGCTTTGTAAACGTCAAGAATTTTCGGGACAGGTTGTTAGCTTGCTTCTCTAATTAGTAAAAACTGTTTAGTAAAAATTATCACCGCACTAACGGGAGAGCCGGAGAACATAATCTATACCTATAGTTTGACATACCCCCTAGCCTGACGTCACAGAAATTCCAACAGTCTTACGATATTTGTTTGTTGACAACTGATCGGCGATCCCCGTAGCTCAGTGCCGACCTCTGTTAGTGTTCCTGCGCCTGAGGAGCCACCGCATATGTCCTACATTATCTCAATGTAGGTGGATTACAAATACAATTTTATCAAATTCGTGACCTGACAGTACATTAGTATTTCTTATTGCTAACGACGACCAGCGATCGCGTAAAGCTCAGGATTTAGCAGTGGTTGACTCTCAGAGAGCCAGATTAGAAATTAATTTAGAAATTCTATAACATCTTGTTAAATCAGATCCTAAATGCTTCAACCACGATGTTAAGGTGTCAATAGCCAGCAAATTAGTGCATAGGCTTGTTTCGCTGCGATCGCCGCGAGTACGTTGTGTGTTTCTTTGGTTTTTGACACCATAAATTTTCTAATGGTGATATTGCCAGTGTGTTATTTACGATGAGTTCTGGTGAAAGGATTATAGACGGAATGGAAAAACCCAAGCCCCTAACTGGTAAGGCACTGCTACAGCGGCTTAATGAGATAGGCCACGTGAAACGCAAAGAGGCAGCACGGCTGTGTGGTTACTATCGTATTACTGCCTCCGGTGAGGTGAAAGTTGATTTATCAAAATTTTATAGCGCAATTTTGCAAGCCCAGGGTCTTGAACTAGAACCTCAGAAAGGGGCTGATCATCGTGATGGACGTGGGCGATCGCCCTCCTATCGGGTAACAGTTCATCAAAATGGACAAATTGTGATTGGGGCAGCCTACACCAAAGCAATGAATCTCAAACCAGGGGATACCTTTTTAATTAAGCGGGGGTATAAGCATATCCACCTCTACCAACTGGAGGATGCGGCGCTGGATGGAGTTAAACCCGACACCGCCAACCCAGAGCGATGATTGGGTAGCAGTAATTGTTGGCAACAGTCGCCACCACTGGGCACTATTTCACGGGGTAGAGCTTGTGCAGTGTTGGCATCTGCCCCCTAGGGAATCGCCGCCACCCGTATTGCGCTTAGTCAGCGATCGCGAGTGCTGGGGGGGGAGTGTTGGCGGGGTGCCGCTTCAGGAACTCTGCCCCAATGCCTTTGGTCTCAGCTTGATGGATATTCCCATTCCTGGCCTCTACCCCACCTTGGGACTCGACCGCGCCCTTGGGCTGTGGGGGGCACTGCAGGTCTATGGGGCACCGGTTTGCGTGGTGGATGCTGGCACAGCCCTTACCTTTACCCTTGCCAATGCTGCGGGAGAATTTGCGGGGGGGGCAATTCTGCCGGGGGTGGGTGCTATGGGGCAGTGCTTGGCCGACTATACGGCGGCGTTACCTAGGGTGGCCATTCCTGAAGGCGTGCCACCCCGTTGGGCGATGTCCACCCCAGAGGCGCTGCAAAGCGGTGTGTACTTTGGCGTGGCGGCGATCCTCCAAAGTTATCTGGGTGCTTTTTACGCTGCCTATCCTACAGGTAAGGTACTGGTCACTGGTGGCGATCGCGCCTTTATCAGCCAGCTCTTGGCAACCGATGTCCCGCAGCACCACTGGCAGGAAGACGAGCATCTGTGTTTTTGGGGTATTCGTGCCGTCCGCAACCAGCGGTTAAGATAGAAAAGCACCGTGCACTACAGAGCCGATACTCCCATGGAGCGTGGCCGTGACTTTACTGATTTAGCCCTAGGGCTAGTGTCTGCCCAGAGCTTTCCGGCAATTGTCGGCATTGCGGACCACATGCTGAAGTCCTCCGATGTGCTGCTAGTGGGCTATGAAAAAATTGGCAGTGGCCACTGCACAGCCATTGTGCGCGGTCGTATTGCCGATGTACGCTTGGCCATTGAAGAAGGCGCAGAGCGAGCACAGCAGTTTGGCCAAGAACTAAGTACCCTAGTGATTCCCCGCCCTGACCCTAACCTAGAGAAGATTTTACCCATTGGTAGCTTGCTAGCGCAGTTGACAACAGGCACCCGCGGCCACCGCCTGAGTAGTCATGCCGTCGGCCTGCTCGAAACTCGCGGCTTTCCGGCAATGGTAGGGGCTGCTGATGCCATGCTGAAGGCCGCAGATGTGATGTTGACAGCCTACGAAACCATTGGAGCGGGTTTGTGTACGGCCATTGTCCGGGGCACCGCATCCAACACAGCGATCGCCCTCGAAGCAGGGATGGCCGAAGCCGATCGCATCGGTGAACTCCACGCCGTAATGCTGGTACCACGGCCTCTTGAAGATTTAGATCAATCTCTCCCCCTTGCGCCAGCCCTGCAAAAAGAACTGCGCCCCTTACAACTGCCCCTCAACCTCAAACAAAAAGAAACCGAGCCACTTGTGCTCAATGCCGCCACCGAAGATGCTGTGGCCGTTGAAGCCTCACCAGAGGCACTACCACTAGAGCCACCCTCTCCCTAGGCGCTAGCGTTCTCTTGTCTCGGGCGGTTCTAGAGGTTGTAACACCGTGGCTGCGTCCTTGAGCCACTCTAACAGTTGGCGATCCTCGGGCATGGCAGTATCCTCCAGAAGGGTGTGCAGTAGGGCAGGGGTTTGGCCGGTCACGCTTTGCCATGCCTGCATTAGTTCAGAATCCTCAGGCAGATGGTGAGGGTTGCTGCGATCGGCGATTAACCCTAAGCGTGCGGCTAAGTTGTGGCGGAGTTGCCCTTGGAGTTGCTGGCGGACAAAGCCTCTCTGCTGGGCGCGTTGCAGCACACCGGCTAAGGCGGCAATGTAGGTGGCACTATTACTGAGGGTGGCGACTTGCTCTTGCAGGGGTGGTCCAAAGCGCTGGCTCTGCTGCCACAGCAAAAAGATTAGAATCACCCCCAGTTGCAAACTAATGCCTAGCCATTGGGTACGACTGAGGTAGTCCAGCACACTGCGAGGCTGCAAGCCGGTGTCCACGTCTTCCGGGGTGCGTTGTCGATAGCCGTGCAGCCACTCGTCAAAGTAAATGGTAGTAATGGTAGTCGTGCTGGGTAAGCCCTGCAGGAGAGCGGCCACCGTAGCAAAGTTGGCCAGTTGGGTATGGCTGCCGTAAGCGTTGGCCACCAGCCACGGATAAACGCTCTGGAGTTGCTGCCCAGTTCTTTCACCGATGAGGGTGGTTTGGAGGTAGGCAATGAGACCATGGTCATCACTGAGGAGGGGGCGATAGCGGGGTGCTATATCGCGGGGTTGCAGCCGCCGTCGTGTTTCCACAAGGACAGACCCTTGAGAGGTCTGCAAGCGATAGCTAAAGGGCGCAGCGGTGGGTTCGCCGTGCCAATAAAAGCGGACTAAGGTGTTGCCATCTGCCATCCACTGGGCTAAATCCGCTGATGGGTCTCGGAGCCGACCACTGATTTGCAGGAGTACGTGCCCTTGGCCGGAGAGGTTGGGGTAGTCTCGCTGCCAGCGCTCCACCTTAAATCCTTGCTGTTCGAGGTACTCGTAAAACTGACGGCTGCCCCAAGGGGAATTGTCGAAGGAGGAACCAGCCTTTGCCGAGGGAGCAAGCGTCATGAGCAACACTCCGACCACCACTAGGACTAAAACGGAAAGCAACAGCAAAAGCCAGCGCCAACGGGAGGGGGTCTTCATCGCGAGGGTGACTGGAGTTGAGGTTCAACGTCGAAGTAGGCGGCCTGACAGGTGGCAAGGGTCTGCGCATCTAGCGCTTCACCGCCGTAGTAACTGCGGCTGTGAACGTGGAACAGGTGTTGGATGCTGCGGCGCACGGTAGGCGATCGCTCCCCCAACTGAAACAGGCGTTCTAACTCCTGTAGATACTCCCGGTTCGTCCAATGGCTTTGTACCCGTAGCCACCCCGCCTCTTGTAAACGGTACAAAAGCGCCATATAGAGTGCACGACACGCACCGCTGTAGTCCCCAGCGAGTTGCCGAGCTTGGGCAAGCTCTAGCCACTCATGCACTAGCTTAGGTCGCTCTCTTGGGGTGGTTACTGGCATCGTCTGCAAGGGGCGCGATCGCCGCTGCCACCATCGCCACAGCCAACGTCCTAGTAAGTAAAGACTCAGGCCAAGAACCAACAGTAACAACCAGCGGAACAGCCATTGCACCCATGCTTCAAAGGTTGCACTCTCCTGCCACAGCGGTGAAGCTTCCGTGCGGAACAATTCTAGGAAGAAGTATTCTAGGGCTTCACTCAGTTGCCGCCACAGGCGATCGCCTTGCCAGCGGAGGGTTTCCAAAAAGGTCACGGGGGAGTCAGTAGATTAGAAATTATGCCTCCGATTGTCGCACAAATAACACTGGGCACTCCGCATAGACCCGCACATAGTCCGACAACGACGTCCCTAAGAGTCGATCTAAATCCGGCAAGCTGCGGGCAATGGAGGGGCGGCGATCCGGAGACCCCAGTACCAGTAGATCTGCATTGGTGTCGGCGGCAATTCGGCAGATCTCTTCTGCGGGTTTACCGGTAGCGAGGACGCACTGGCAATCAATCCCCCGCTGTTTGGCAAGCCGCGCTGCCTCTGCAAGCACTGGATCCGTTTCTGCTGAACCCGTTTGAATATCAGAATGGCCCTTGAGATCTGGGTTGACATGGGCAACGATTAACTTCCCGCCCTTTAAGCCATCCATTAATCGCACTGCTAACTCCAAGGATGCCTTGGCGGCAGGCTGGGCATTGAGAGCCACCATAATGCGGTTAATTTTTTTCACGAACAGATCATCGCGCACCAAGAGCATGGGCCGTGAGGACAGCTGAAAGACGTACTGACTCACGGAGTTCTCTAGGATAGACTGCAACCGTTTGAGGCCACGGGAGCCCATGATAATCAAATCCGCATTGATCTCATCGGCAACTTGCAGCACGGTGTCTTTCGGGTCGCCTTCCCGCAACAGGGTATTGACGCTAATTACCGGATCGAGGTGCAGACGTGCCACTGCCTCCGCCAGCAGCTTCGCCCCCGCTTGGCGTTGTTCCGCCATGTCTTCGGCAGTAATTTTCGGGGGAATCACATGGAGCACGGTCACCGCCGCTCGCTGAATCGCTGGCAGTTCCATCAGCGACTTGAGCATTTGTTCGGATTGTCCTGTTCCCGAGTCTGCCAATAGAATATTTTCAATCATAGGTATCAAACTCCCAGAGGTTGGTGATCATCACGGCACGGATGGCCACTATTGACGATCTTAGGTCTGGGTGCCGGCGTTCTAGCAGAACTCCACAAATCTTAGAACCAACGGATTTGCGCTCCCGGTTCCTTGGCGGCGGCGGCTAAGGTCTCTACTGCGGTGGCCACGCTCACCGAGCCGATGTCGCCGTCGGCACGGCTGCGGATACTCAGGGTGTTGCTCTCCACTTCTTTTGCACCCACAATGGCCATGACTGGAATTTTCTGGGTTTCAGCATTGCGAATCTGTTTGCCGAGGCGATCGCCACTGCTATCTACACTGCTGCGCACCCCAACCGCTGCCAACTGCGCTGCTACCTCTGCGGCAAAAGGACGCTGCTCATCGCTAACGGGCAACAGACGCACCTGCTCCGGTGCCAGCCAGAAGGGAAAATCGCCAGCGTACTCCTCAATTAAAATGCCAATCAGCCGCTCTAGGGAGCCAAAGGGAGCACGATGAATCATCACTGGGCGGCGGCGGGTATTATCCTCGGCAATGTACTCTAAGTCAAAGCGCTCTGGCAGGTTATAGTCCACCTGAACCGTTCCCAGTTGCCACTCGCGGCCAAGGGCATCTTCAAAAATAAAGTCTAGCTTGGGGCCATAGAAGGCTGCTTCCCCAATGCCTAAAAAATAATCCATCCCCAGTTGCTCGACGGCCCGTTGGATGGCACCTTCGGCTTTCGACCATGCCTCCTCAGAGCCAATATACTTATCAGAACTCGGATCGCGGAAACTAAGGCGGGCTTTGAATTTATTGAGGTGCAAGCAGCGAAACACCGCCAGAATTAAATCCACAACATTCAAAAATTCGCTATCCAGTTGCTCTGGGGTAACAAACAGGTGCGAGTCATCCACCGTAAAGCCCCGCACCCGCGTCAGCCCCCCTAGCTCCCCGGACTGCTCGTAGCGATACACCGTACCAAACTCCGCAAGGCGCAGGGGTAAATCGCGGTAAGAGCGTAGCTCGCTTTTGTAGATCTGAATATGAAACGGGCAGTTCATGGGCTTGAGGACGAACCCCTGTTCCTGCGCAGCAGCAGCCTCATCCTCAGCCATGAGGGGGAACATATCCTCTTTATACTTTTGCCAATGGCCTGAGGTCTTGAACAGATCGACACGGGCAATGTGGGGGGTCACAACGGGAAGGTACCCTCGCCGCAATTGCTCCTGCTTAAGGAAGTCTTCGAGGGTGGAGCGCAGAATGGTGCCTTTGGGCGTCCACAGGGGTAACCCTGGCCCGACGGGGTCAGCAAAGATAAACAGCCCCAGTTCTTTGCCCAGTTTGCGGTGATCGCGGCGGAGGGCTTCGGCTTTGCGGCGTTTGTATTCCGCGAGTTGTTCGGGGGTTTCCCAAGCGGTGCCGTAGATGCGCTGCAGTTGTGCCTTGGTTTCGTCACCGCGCCAGTAAGCACCGGCAACACTTTCAAGGGCGATCGCCTTCGGGTTAATCTCGCCCGTATTTTCGACGTGAGGCCCCGCACACAGATCCCACCATTCATCGCCAAGATGGTAAATGGTAATTGGCTCTTGGAGATCTTCAAGAATTTCTAGCTTATAGGGTTCACCCAGTGCCTTGATCCGCCGCCGTGCTTCCTCACGACTCACTTCCTCGCGAATCACCGGCAGGTTGCGTTTGATAATTTTGACCATTTCCTTCTCGATCTGTTTTAGATCTTTTTCACTGAAGGGGTCAGGGTTATCAAAGTCGTAGTAAAACCCATTCTCAATCCACGGCCCAATGGTTACCTGTGCCTTCGGGAAAAGTTTTTGCACTGCCATCGCCAGTATGTGGGAGGTCGTATGGCGAATGCGCTTAATCTGCTCTGATTCACTCGTTTTCGGAAGATGGATAGGCTCAGGGGAAACGTCGTTGGACATAGAAAAGCCGCAGGTGAAGCTTAAGGTAGGACTTCTATTGTATCTTGGGGGTGCGCGGCACAGCCTTCACGCCTCCCTAGGCGTTGGCACATAATGAATACTCCTGCACCTGCTACGCGAGGTGGCGGTGTCTTAAATTAGAAGGATTTATCCTTCCCGACAGGCGGTATTCTCGCCGTGTTCTGGGAACTTTTGCCCAGAGACACCCCCAAGTCGTTTCCGCTATGGGGCTTTGAGTAACGCTTTGACCCAGAGTCCGACCTATATGAAGCGACTCTCTAGGGTTGATAGGGTGCTTCTCCATCACTTGAGAGGTCGTGTCTCCGAAGTGTTCGGAGCTCTCAGTTCCGCCCTTTACCGTACCGCTCAAGATGTATAGCCTCATACCATAGAAACCGCCACTCTTTGACCTCCACCTGTTCCGAGGTGGGGGAATGCGTCGCTAATTTTGTTCAATTAACTCATCAGGCTCGCCGGGAAACCGCTTTCTGCAGCACAATGCTCAGGGTCGTTAGGGCGTAGCTGTTCATCTCTGGCAAGGGGCGTTCTAAGCTATAGTCAATGCGTGAGGGGCAGCTAACCGCTGTTTTGCTTGAACGTCATCAGGGTGCGGGAGTACTATGCTCAAGTGGTTTGACCGCCTAGAAAATCGCCGCTTACTACGCTTTCTACTCCTGTTTGCCCTCGGTTGGATTGGGGTGCAACTCCTCAAATTCTTTGCCACTGTTGTACTGATTTTTCTATTTTCAGCAATTTTGGCCTTTTTGCTCAATTATCCGGTGCGCTGGGTTGAGCGGTATCTCCCCCATACGGCAGCAGTAACACTTGTTTTTTTGGGAGCACTGGCGATCGTTATTGGGGTTGGGTTGACCCTTGGCTTTGGTATTATTGGCCAACTCCAAGAACTTCTGAGTACATTGCCGGATCAGGTGGATACATGGATTAATCTCCTCAACGATATTCAACGCTGGCTAGAGCGTTGGAACCTAGAGATTGACTTTCGCCAAATTGAGTCAGAATTACGCAACTATGCTTTTGCTGGCCTAGAGTTTGGGTTTGGTAAGCTGCAATTTGTCTTTTCACTACTGCTAGAGAGCATTATTGTTGCAGTGATTACGTTTTTTATGCTGCTGGATGGGCAGCGATTGTGGCAGTACCTCCTGAGTTTTTTGCCAGAGCCATGGCAGGAACGGGTGCCCCGCGATTTGCAACGGAACTTCCTCGGCTTCTTTTGGGGGGTCTATCGGACTTGGTATGCTAATGTAACATGCTATACGAAATCTAAGATATGCAGCTACTTCTAACTGATCTACTAAACCTACCTGGAATTGAGGTTGAAGATTATACCGATGTTGCGGGAGAATTGATTCTTATAGTGGAAGCAAAGACAACCGAGGCGATTTGCCCACGTTGCCA
>NZ_JAKLTU010000005.1:0-103421 GCF_022570815.1 Synechococcus sp. PCC 6716 | reverse complement strand
CCGATCTCGGTAGGTTACCCACTTGATTGAGGCAAACATGACAGGTTTTTGAGGAAGGAAAGAAACGGTCTACTTCTTGATAAACCTTTCCTTCTCTTTCAGCTTTGTACTTGAGCATGGTACAAAACATCCCCCAGCCAGCATCACTAATCGCTTTGGCTAGCTTGGGATTTCGCACCATCCCTTTGACATGCAGATTTTCTACAGCAATCACTTGGTTTTCGTTGACTATCTTGCGGGATAGCTTGTGCAGAAAATCTTCACGACAGCGAGCTATTTTATGGTGAACGCGAGCGACTCGCTTTCGCGCTTTATCTCGATTGTTGCTTCCCTTCTGTTTGCGAGAAAGCTTCTTCTGTTTGCGCTTTAGGTTACGAGCATGTTTGGCTAAATGCCGAGGGTTGTCGAACTTCGAGCCATCGCTGGTAATTGCGAAGTGGGTCAACCCTAGGTCAATTCCTATCGCTTTCCCCTCAGCACTGGGAATAGGTTGCTCTTGACTATCATCAACTAGAAGGGACACATAATACTTCCCGTCTGGATTGAGAGAAACCGTAGCCGATTTGATTTGTCCCTCAAATTCTCGGTGCTGACGGCAGGATAACTTCCCAACGTTTCCAGGGAGTTTAACGTAATCTCCTTCTACTTTGACGTTTTGAGGATAAGTAATCGATTGACGACATTTTTTGGACTTGAACCTCGGCAGCTTCGCTCTCCCTTCAAAAAAGTTCTTGTAAGCCGTAGACAAATTCAGAGCCACGACTTGCAAGCATTGAGAGTAAGCCTCCTTCAGCCACAGRTGCTCCTTTTTCAGGTCAGGGAGTAATCCCTGAATAGCTGAGCGGGACAACCCTTTCCCAGTTGATTTGTAGGTTTCTTGGCACAAGTTGAGCGAGTAATACCAGTACCAGCGGCAGCAGCCAAAGCTCTTGGCTAGGGCTAATTTCTGCTCGTGGGTTGGATAGGCTCTGAACTTGTACGCTTGCAACATTTAGCGTCTTTGGATGTTACTGATAATATCCTACCAGATAGCAAAGAGGATGTGCTACGCACGTTGATTTATGGGTCGCCATTCATCCCACGATTCACCTGCGGTAGAATCGGGGACTTCTTGCGACATTTGTTAAAGTCACGCTGGCGCAACAGATCTATAATTGATGGGGCGTTTGTCAACAAATTGGCGTTGCTCTCATCCCCATACTCCGTTGCACTGCGTATGGGGTTTTCCCGCAAAGTTTGGTAAATTCTGGATCGCAAAGAACTGGACGAAAACGGTGGGGAATCCGCTAAGCTACAAGCTACTTGACTATCTTAACTGGTGGAAATAGCTATGGAATCATTGCGGGGGCGAGACCTACTCAGCATTGCTGACCTGTCCCAAGAGGAAGCGCAGTATGTGCTAGCGTTGGCGGCACAGATGAAGATTGGTGAGGTTGCCCCGCATTGTCCGGCAGTGTTGGGGTTACTGTTTCAAAAGGCCTCAACGCGGACGCGCGTTAGCTTTACGGTGGCGATGTACCAACTGGGAGGGCAAGTGATTGATCTTAACCCCCAATCTACCCAAGTCGGGCGCGGTGAGCCGCTCGCTGACACGGCGCGGGTATTGGATCGCTACCTCGATGCCTTGGCCATTCGCACCTACGGTCAAGCTGAATTACAATTGTTTGCTGACTATGCCCGCATCCCTGTCATTAATGCCCTTACTGATCGGGAGCATCCGTGCCAAGTGTTGGCGGATTTACTCACCCTACAGGAATCCTTTGGCGGCTTAGGGGGCTTAACCCTTTGCTACATTGGTGATGGCAATAATGTGGCACATTCGCTGTTGCTAGGTTGTGCGTTGATGGGGGTGAATGTACGGGTTGCTTCCCCTGCTGAATTTCAGCCACTCCCAGACATTGTTGAACAGGCGCGCTCATTGAGTCGCGGTGCAACGGAAGTCACCGTTACCACAGATCCCTATAGTGCAGCTAAGGGTGCCCATGCGCTTTATACCGATGTCTGGGCCAGTATGGGTCAGGAAGCAGAAGCGATCGCTCGCCAACCCATCTTTCAGCCCTACCAGATCAACGATCAGCTACTAGCGGTAGCAGATTCCCAGGCGATCGTCCTTCATTGTCTGCCGGCTCATCGGGAAGAARAAATTACCGCCAGTGTCTTGGAAGGCCCCCAGTCGCGGGTGTGGGAGCAAGCGGAAAACCGCCTCCATGCCCAAAAAGCCCTACTTGCGAGTGTGTTGGGATAGTACCATGACCCTTGTGCCGATACGCCGCCCTTGGTTCCCCACCCAACTATCGGATCAACTACTGTGGATCGGCGGCTTGATTTGTGGCATCTTTGTGTTCGTTGCCTTTACTGCGCCTTTAGGGCAAGCCTTGGGCTGGATCCCCAACCCCCAAGACTTTCTGGACTTTCCGATTCATGCGCCCCCGTCCGCGCAGCACTGGTTTGGCACCAATCGCCAAGGCTATGATGTCTTTTCCCGCACCCTCTTTGGAACTCAAGCCGCCTTACAGGTCGTGGTGGTAGCCACACTCTTTAGTCTGATCCTTGGTGTGCCCCTCGGATTGCTCAGTGGCTATTGCGGCGGTTGGTTGGATCGCGCCTTGCTCTTTTTCATGGATACAGTCTATACCTTACCCGGATTGCTATTGGCGGTTACCGTTGCCTTTGTGGTTGGCAAGGGGGTGGTGAATGCCGCGGTTGCTCTGAGTGTTGCTTATATTCCCCAGTACTATCGGGTGGTGCGTAACCACACCGTCAGCCTCAAAAATGAAGTGTTTATTGAAGCAGCGCGCGCGATGGGAGCCTCTACACCACGAATTTTGCGACGGTACTTGTTGATCAATGTCTTGCCAAGTATTCCGGTGCTTTTTACCCTGAATGCCGCAGATGCGATCTTAACCCTAGCTGGATTAGGGTTTTTAGGCTTAGGGTTGCCGCCGGAGGTGCCAGAGTGGGGACAGGATCTGCGCCAAGCCTTGGATGGCCTGTCGGTGGGAGTTTGGTGGACTACCCTCTTTCCAGGGCTAGCCATGACCACCCTTGTGGTGGGGCTATCGCTGCTTGGGGAAGGCTTGGGGGAACGCTTAGATCCACGGCGGCTGCGGTAACCATGGCCGGCCATATCCTTGTCAGTGGACCAAGCCGCTCCGGTAAAAGTGCATGGGCAGAGTTCCTTGCGGCGGAGTCTGGTGCCCCTGTGATTTATATTGCGACGGCGATCGCCGCCAGTGGCGATCCAGAATGGTGCGCACGGATTGCCCAACACCAAGCCCGTCGCCCTCCCCACTGGCAGCTTTGGGAATGCCCGGTGACCTTGGTCAATAGTGTGCAGCAACTCCCCCCTGATCACTGTGGTCTAGTGGATTCTCTGGGCACATGGGTGGCCAATACACTGGAGCAACAGGAGACCCAATGGCAAGCCACGGTGCAACACTTATTGGCGGCGGTTGCTGCCTGCCAAGCCACCTTAATTCTTGTGGCTGAGGAAACCGGTTGGGGCGTTGTGCCCCCCTATGCCAGCGGTCGCCACTTTCGAGACCGCCTCGGTGAGTTGTGCCAGCAGTTGCGCCCGCTGATGACGGAGGTCTATCTGGTGACCACGGGGTTTGCTTTGCCCCTCCACCAATTAGGTATCCCGCTGCCTATCACCAGATTGAGCTAAGATTGTAACGGTTTGTCACACTCCTCGACGTTGTATTACAAAATCTGCGGGAATAGTCTATGAGTCTGCCCATTCGCAATGTTGCCATTATTGCCCACGTTGACCATGGCAAAACCACCCTGGTCGATGCCCTCCTACGGCAGTCCGGTACGTTTCGTGAGGGCGAGGATATTCCCGATTGCGTCATGGATTCCAACGATCTTGAGCGGGAACGCGGTATCACCATTTTGGCGAAAAATACCGCTGTGCGCTACAAGGAGTTAACCATCAATATCGTCGATACTCCCGGGCACGCCGACTTTGGCGGTGAAGTGGAGCGGGTATTGGGGATGGTGGAAGGCTGTCTGCTGATTGTGGATGCCAATGAAGGGCCGATGCCCCAAACCCGCTTCGTGCTCAAAAAAGCCTTAGAAAAGGGGTTGCGCCCTATTGTGGTGGTCAACAAAATCGATCGCCCCCAAGCTGAACCCTATAAAACCATCGATAAAGTGCTGGATCTATTTATTGAACTGGGTGCCGACGACGATCAGTGCGAGTTTCCCTACCTCTTTGCATCGGGGCTCGCGGGCTACGCCAAAACTGATCTGGACGAGGACGGCAATGATATGCAGCCCCTTTTCGAGGCAATCGTCCGCCATATTCCACCCCCAGTGGGAAATCCCGATGCCCCCCTACAACTTCAGGTCACCACCCTTGACTACTCTGAGTACTTAGGGCGAATTGTCATTGGCAAAATCCATAACGGTACGGTGCAGGTGGGGCAGCAGGCCGCCTTAGTTAAGGATAATGGTCAAATTGTCAAGGCCAAAGTCACCAAGCTCCTCGGGTTTGAAGGCTTAACGCGAGTGGAATTGACCTCCGCCAGTGCGGGTAACATCGTGGCGATCGCCGGCTTTAGTGATGCCAATATTGGCGAAACAATTACCTGCCCCAACGAGCCGCAGGCATTGCCCCTCATCAAAGTCGATGAACCGACCCTACAAATGACCTTTGCGGTTAATGACTCCCCCTTTGCCGGTCAGGAAGGCACCTTTGTTACCTCCCGCCAACTGCGCGATCGCCTCTATCGGGAACTAGAAACCAACGTGGCACTACGGGTCGAAGAGACCGACTCTCCAGACCGCTTTGCCGTCTCTGGTCGCGGCGAATTGCACCTAGGTATTTTAATTGAAACCATGCGCCGTGAAGGCTACGAGTTCCAAGTCTCCCAGCCCCAAGTCATCTACCGGGAAGTAAATGGTCAGCCCTGCGAACCCTACGAATGCCTTGTGCTGGATGTCCCTGACGAAGCCGTCGGCGGTTGTATTGAGCGGCTTGGCCAGCGGCGGGGTGAAATGCAGGATATGCAAGTAGGGGGCAATGGCCGCACTCAACTGGAATTTATCATTCCAGCCCGCGGGCTAGTGGGCTTCCGCGGTGAATTCATGCGCCTCACCCGTGGCGAAGGGATCATGAACCATAGCTTTTTAGACTACCGCCCTCTTGCTGGTGAGATTAGCGCCCGCCGCAATGGGGTCTTAATTGCCTTTGAAGAAGGCACCGCTACCTTCTATGCCCTCAAAAATGCAGAAGATCGCGGGGTCTTTTTCATTACCCCAGGTACCAAAGTGTACAAAGGGATGATTGTAGGTGAGCACAACCGCCCCCAAGACCTAGAAATTAACGTCTGTAAAGCCAAACAACTCACCAACTTCCGTTCCTCCACCGGCGATGAACTGGTACAACTGCAATCTCCGGTGGACATGAGCCTTGAGCGTGCCCTTGAGTACATTGGTGCCGACGAACTGGTGGAGGTCACCCCCCAATCGATTCGCCTGCGGAAGATGAGTAAAAAACTGGCACGGCGCTAATGCTGACCAATAGCTTCTTTGCTCTCTCGTTGTTGCCCTATCTGGGGTTTTTGTTTTTCCTCACCCGTAACCCCAGAACCCCCCGCTTGGCCTTAATTGGCTTTTATAGCACCTTGGTGTTTGTGGCGGTCACCATTCCCGCAGGCCTCTATGCCCAGCACGCCTACGGCACCTCCTTGGCCAATGTGGACACCCTACACGGGGGAGCAGAGGCTTTCTTGACCGTTGCAAATATCTTAGTTGCCCTAGGGTTTCGCCGCGCTGTTAAGGAAGCCTCCAAGTAGCCTATTGCTGGTGCGCTCCCGCAGCTCAAGATATCAGACGTGATATTTTTTGACGGGTTTGGGTGAGGTAGGTGCTGATACCGTTAGGTCTGGGGTAGGCAAGAGGGTGCCTACGCTACAAGAGTGGCCAATCCCCCTAGTGGGGATGTCACTTTCCCCTACAATCGAAGGTGAGGTTTCATCAATGTTATGCCGCCGCGCCGTACTCGTAGTCAATCTATTGTCCTTGAAGCACTCAAAGCCAGTGGGCGATCGCTCTCGGCTCAGGAACTTTATCTTGAACTCCGCCAACGACAAACTCCCCTTGGGCTAGCAACGGTGTATCGTACTCTAGATGCCTTAAAGGTCAATGGTGTGGTGCAAGCGCGCCCCTTAGCTACGGGAGAGTTAGTTTATAACTTAGTACAGCAGGATCAACACTATCTTACTTGTCTGCACTGTGGCGTATCGGTGACGATTGATAGTTGTCCAGTTCAGCACCTTGAAGCCGAACTGCGCCAATCGCACAACTTTGAGATTTTTTACCATACCCTTGAATTCTTTGGGCTGTGCCAAAGTTGCCAACAAACTCTACTCAAGTAAACCGACCCTTGTAACATCGGGCTAAATTCGATCTAAGACACGAATCCCCAACAACGAGAGGCCTAGCTTGAGGGTACTTGCGGTTAGATAGGCGAGGGCAAGGCGGGACTGCTTGAGGGGTTCAGGAGCCGTCAAAATAGGACAGCGATCGTAAAACTGGTTAAAACGCTGGCTCAGTTCAAATAAATATTGACACAATCGATTGGGTAATAATTCTGCCATAACCAGATCTAGGGTTTCCTCGAATTGCACCAAGTGTTTTGCCAGTGCCTGTTCACTATCCTCTTCAATATGGATTGGGACATTCTCAGAGAGCAGACCCCAGTCAATGTTGCCGCGCCGAGTTAGCCCTTGAACCCGGACGTAGGCATAGATTAGATAGGGGGCAGTATTCCCTTGCAGCGACAGCATCTTATCGTAGCTAAACACATAGTTGCTATTGCGGTTTTGGCTCAGGTCTGCGTATTTGACTGCACCAATGCCAATAACCTCAGCGACGGTGTTAATGAACTCTGGAGATTCTTGACGGTCTTCTGCGGCTAGGCGTTGCTCTAGATCGCTGCGACTGCGGGCGATCGCCTCTGTGAGTAAATCAATCAGGCGAATGGTCTCTCCGGAGCGGGTCTTGAGGCGTTTACCATCTTCGCCTAGCACAAGCCCAAAGGGAACATGGGTTAGGGTAACGTTAGGGGGAACCCAACCTGCCCGCTCAGCCACCTGAAAGAACTGCGCAAAATGGTTGCTTTGGCCAACATCGGTAACGTAAATAAGCCAGTCTGCTTGATCCTGCTGAATGCGGTAACGTAGGGCAGCAAGGTCGGTGGTGGCATAGTTGTAGCCGCCATCGGATTTTTGAATAATTAGCGGCTGGGGCTGCCCTTCTTTGTTGGTAAAGCCTTCGAGGAAGACGACTTTTGCCCCTTGGTCTTCGACTAAGAGTCCTTGGGCGGCTAAGTCTTCAATAACAGCAGGCAAGTAGGGATTGTAAAAGGACTCCCCTCGCTCTGTAATGTCAATATCGAGGAGGTCATAGATTTTCTGAAATTCCCGTCGCGATTGATTGCACAGGAGTTGCCAAGCGCGGCGACTGTGTTCGTCTCCTTGTTGGAGGGCAACGACCTGCTGCCGGGCGTTTTGCTGAAATTCAGGATCGGTGTCAAAGCGCTGCTTGGCCTGCTTATAGAAGGTGACTAAGTCTCCTAAATCCAAGGCATCGGCCTTGGTCAGGGCATCGGGATACACCTCATCTAGGTAGGCAATGAGCATCCCAAATTGAGTGCCCCAGTCACCAACGTGGTTCAGCCGCAGAACATCGTGCCCCTGAAACTCAAGGATACGCGCAATACAATCCCCAATGATGGTTGAGCGTAAATGCCCAACGTGCATTTCTTTGGCAATGTTGGGGCTGGAAAAATCCACCACGACCCGGCGGGGGTGCTGAGTTCGGGCAATGCCAAGGCGATCGCTCCCCAAGGCAGCTTGGAGCGCTTGGGCTAAAAATTCAGGCTTGAGGCGAAAGTTAAGAAAACCAGCGCCTGCAATTTCAACGGGTTCACACAGATCATTAATGTCTAGAGCCGCCACAACTGCCGCCGCAAGGTCTCGGGGGGACTGTCCTACCTGTTTGGCTAAGGTGAGGCACACATTTGATTGATAGTCCCCAAACTTGGCTTGAGTGGCGGGTACCACTAGGGGCTGTGGGTAGTGGGGCAGATCCACAACCTTTTGGAGGGCACTTAGAAGGCGATCGCCCAACACCTGTAAGGGAGCGACCATTAGCGCTTGCGCCCCCGCCGTTGTTCCTGCTGCTCTGCGCGGTAGCGGCGGCGATCGCGCCATTCAGCATAGGTGAGATAGCCAATACCGCCACTGACGACGATGAGCAAGAGCAACGCAATCAGAACAAAAACATCTGCTAGAGAGACTGAAAGATCCATACTCCCGGACTCTGATGGGCTACATGCCGTGGCGACCCCAAACCACAAAGGCAATGGAGAGGGTAAAAACGCTGAGAATACCTATCCAACCCAAGCTAATAATATCCATTGGCTGATGTCCTACAAATCAGGTCAGCCCTTATTTTATCGCAGTTGTTCTCTATGGCACTAACGGCTCCCTAGGCATTTCTACTAGGTGTGCATTAACCTAGGAACTGCCTTTAATAACGTCTTTGAAAAACGGGCACGGTACCTACGCTTTAAGTCGAAGCGGGATAACCAATCTATCTAGTACCCCCAATTGGATGCGAATCGTTCGTTGCATAGGGATATACCACCCAGAGATTCAAGGACTCATTTCTCGCCAGTCACCGATGAAAATAAACCCTGACCAATAGCGAGGATGCTCACGGCTAGGGGTTCTCAGCATCTCTAGTTGAGCCTGCCGCAACGCTTCCCCCCGTTGTTCTCCTTTGCGTAGCCGTTGGTAGTATGCCACCATCAAGTCCTTAGTTGCCTCATCATCCACTCGCCACAGCGTCATCACTTGTGACTGTGCGCCCGCTAGGGTAAATGCTCGTCGTAGCCCATACACCCCCTCACCACTTTGCACATCACCTAGTCCTGTCTCACAGGCTGAGAGTACCACTAACTGCGTTCCTCGCAAGTCCATTCCAGTAATTTCCAAGGCCGTTAATACGCCGTCATCCTCACCCCCTTGCCGCACATTAAAACCAGATAACGCCAATCCAGAGCGCAATAAAGGGTTTTCATAGAGTATATTGCCATCTCTGTCCGGCGCAATTGGAGCAGGTCTCAAGAAAAACCCGTGGGTTGCTAGGTGCAAAATGCGCGGATTCGGCGTTCTTTTGACCACTGCCTCCGTTGCCTGTGCTTCAGTGAATAACCAAGCATTGGGTAATAACCTAGCGATGGCCTCCCCTTCGATCCTAGTTGCGGGTAATGCCCCGAACTTCAAGGCAGTCAAGTCGCCAGAGCGAGGATTACTCCGGTCAGCACTGGCAATTTGGATGGGCGGACTGCCGGGTTTATCAAAGGTGGGATTGGCCATAATTAAAGGGGGATTGGCTTTCGGAGGCCTAGTTTGCCAGCGTAACAAATCCCGCCCTGAGGTCAAGTAGGTAATCTTGTACCGCTCAACTAGGTATTTGTTTTGTTCGTCCACTAAAGCAGCAAAAGAAACAACATTTAATTGTCCATCAGGAGCAATTAGCAGGTGATTGGCTGACTTCACCAGTTGGCGCACGGGAGCCATGATTTTAGCATCAAGGGCACGGGCGGTGGCTTGGCCTTCGCTGATAGAGCGGCGGGGGTCAAGGGTAGCGGTGCGATACTGAGCAATCAGGGCATCAATCTCGCTAGCGGTTCCCAAATCTACCCAGCGAGGCTCACCTGTTGCACTCAGGATATAAACGGCATAACGGGGGGAGTCAAGGCCTTGATTAGCAGGAGCTTTTGGGTTGAAGGGCTGGTAATGGATGAACTCGACCAAAGCAGTATTGGCAGGGATAGCTTTTTGGACGGCTTCTAGGGKAATTTTTTGAGTGGTTTGGGCAAAAGCGGTACTGCTGCGGCTGAGTTGTATTTCAATTTGTTGCGCTTGGGTGTTTAGTAGTTGCCACTGTTGACGCTCTTGGTCGGTAGAACTAGGGTTAAAAGCAATTTGAGCCACTTGAGTGCGAAGAGTAGAAAGACGGGCAAGCTGCTCTTGGTCAGATGGGGAGAGTTGTTGCCGCAGACGGTTAAGGGATTGGCTGAGGGTATCAAGCACCCGCCCTTTGCGCCGTAAAATGGTCGTCAGAGCTAGCCGAGCCGCCTGAGGGTTGTTAGGAGCAAATTGCAGGTGAAAAGAGATGGCGGCATTGGTTGAGCCGAAAAAGGTCTTGAGGTAAGCGCGTTTATCCTCTTCTGAGCCAATGACGAGATTGTGGGTTAAATGAGTTTCTTCAATGTCCAATGCCTGTACCAGACGTGTTAGGGCTGGCTCAATTTGGTTGAGCCTCCAATACAACAGCGCCAAGTTGCTCAGGGCGGTGGCCACTTCTGGATGATTGGTACCTAGGGCTTGTTGCGTTATCGCTAAACTGCGCAAGTACAGAGATTCTGCCTCACTATGCTGGCCTTGCGTTTGATACAGCACCGCCAAGTTGTTGAGGGTCGTGGCCACTTCTGGATGGTTGGTGCCTAGGGCTTGCTCCAAAATTACCAAGCTGCGCTGTAGTAAAGGTTCGACCTTGCTATATTCCCCTTGTGCTTCATACAACAGCGCCAAGTTGTTGAGGGTAGTGGCCACTTTTGGATGGTTGGCGCCTAGGGCTTGCTCCAAAATCACCAAGCTGCGCTGTAGTAAAGGTTCGGCCTTGCTATATTCCCCTTGTGCTTCATACAGCAGCGCCAAGTTATTGAGGGTCGTGGCCACTTCTGGATGGTTGGTGCCTAGGGCTTGCTCCAAAATTACCAAGCTGCGCTGTAGTAAAGGTTCGACCTTGCTATATTCCCCTTGTGCTTCATACAGCAGCGCCAAGTTATTGAGGGTCGTGGCCACTTCTGGATGGTTGGTGCCTAGGGCTTGCTCCAAAATCACCAAGCTGCGTTGGTAAAGCGGTTCGGCTTTGGCGTATTGCCCTTGCTTTTCATACAGTAGCGCCAAGTTATTGAGGGTCGTGGCCACTTCTGGATGGTTGGTGCCTAGGGCTTGCTCCAAAATTACCAAGCTGCGTTGGTAAAGCGGTTCGGCTTTGGCGTATTGCCCTTGCTTTTCATACAGTAGCGCCAAGTTATTGAGGGTCGTGGCCACTTCTGGATGGTTGGTGCCTAGGGCTTGCTCCAAAATTACCAAGCTGCGCTGTAGTAAAGGTTCGACCTTGCTATATTCCCCTTGTGCTTCATACAACAGCGCCAAGTTGTTGAGGGCAGCGGCCACATTTGGGTGGCTAGCCCCTAGGGTCTGTTGCAAAATTGCCAAACTGCGCTGGTATAGGGGTTCGGCTTTACTATATTGGCCTTGCTCTCGATACAGCAGCGCCAAGTTATTGAGGGTCGTGGCCACTTCTGGATGGTTGGTGCCTAGGGCTTGCTCCCTGATCGCCAAACTGCGCTGCAATAGCGGTTCGGCTTTACTATATTGGCCTTGCTCTCGATACAGTAGCGCCAAGTTGTTCAGGGATTGGGCGACATCTGGGTGATTGGCACCTAAAACTCGTTCCCTTAACGCCAAACTGCGCTGGTAAAGAGGTTCGGCTTTGTTATATTCCCCTTGTGCTGCATAGGACAACGCCAAGTTGTTGAGTGTGGTGGCCACTTTTGGATGGTTGGTGCCTAGGGCTTGCTCCAAAATCACTAAGCTGCGTTGAAATAACTCCAGTGCTTGAGCGTATTGAGCTTTTTGATACTGTTCAATTCCTAACTGTTCGAGTCGCTTGGCTTCTTGCAGTGCTGAAGATTGAGCTATAACGTACCGTGGCGGATATCCTCCCACTTGCATGGGCATTGCAGCTATGACACTAGCAGTTAACGCCCATCCCACAATATGCCTGTGATTCATGAGCCGCTTTCTCTTGATGACGTGGCTCTATTTTAGTTTGTAGAGTGTTTTATGAACGTTTAGCAAGTTGTCTCTGGGTGGGTTGCTCTGGTGCTATACAACTATTGAGGTATTGGGTAACCTCTGGTTGGTTACATTCCTTTTCAAGCTGTCACACTTTTGGGTAAGGCGGTAATGCAACACTTCTTGATGTGATTAATGCACCTTACATTTACCACGTGCGAAAAACATCTCATATAAAGTTATGAGACTTAATTCAAGTCTTATAATGCGTCTATTTATCTCATACGATAATGCCAGATCTTCTCTTGGGAAAATTAGAATTAGGCAAGAGGTTGACGAGGGGGTTCAAGTGAATCCTGAAGCATGCTGGACGCTGTTTTTGGATTGGTTGCTGGCACAGGCGGTGGCGGGGGCAGGGGGCTTGCCAGCGGCGGAACAGGTCGCCGCAGAGGCACTGAGGGAGGCAACGGGCGATCGCGCCCAAGCCATTGAAACAATTATTTGGTGGCGAACCGGCCATGCTGCTGGTTTAGGGATGTTGGCGGCCTTACCAATGGGACTTCTGAGCATAGTGGGCATCAGTACCAGTTTGGCGGCAACCTATTTGCTGGGAGCCAATACAGCGGCGGCGATCGCCATAGTGCAGGGATACGATGTCAACAGCGCAGCGGTGCGATCGCTGATTTTGCTGACTTTATTGGGGGGGAGCGCCTCCCAGATGCTTAAGAAAGCTGGTTTAGAGGTTTCGGAGCGTGTGAGTGTCCATTTGCTCAATCAACTACCAACACACCTATTACGGCAGATCAATCAGCACTTAGGCTACCGCCTGTTCACAGTGGGCGCTCAAAAAGGAGTCTTCAGCGTGACCACTGTTGTCCCTGTGGTGAGTGGGTTGGTGGGGGGTGCTATTGATGCGGCCTACGTCTATCAATGCGCCCAAGTGGCTAAGCAGGTATTTGAACGCCCTGTGGCTGAGGAGCCAACCTCAGTCTGAGCACTCATATGGATAAGAAATCCAAAATTTTTCAGCCAATTCCTTCACGTTTCAGGCACACACTGAATCTAGAAATCGACAATAGACAATAAGGAATTCAATGATCTCCAGATTCATCAATCGTCGTTGATGGAGGAGTTACGCCTATGCAATACCGATGGAGTGTTTTCGGAGGGTTACTGCTAACCATGGCTGCTGCGTTACCTGCGGCTGCCGAGACCCTAGTTTCAGATAGTGGCCTAACCCGGATCTATGGCTACCAATTTAACCACTTCCCTGGGGATGTGATTGAGTACACCACACAGGTTAATGGCCGTCGCCATAACGGTGTTATTACCGTAACCAATGTGAGCAACAGTTTGGTCAGGGGATGGTTTAGCGATCGCGATGAGGGGGGTAATTTTGGCTGTATCGGTGAGGTTAGCATCCAGTTTGTCCGCAATAATCGCTATATTTCGGTGTGGCGAATTGGCGGCAGACCTAGCCCCTACGTCACGTGCCCCCAAGCAGGAACCACGTCCCGGTTGAATATGACTGCCTACCCCTAGCGCCGGAGATGAGTCGCGAGAATGTTTGCGGGGCACGCAATAGAGCAAAATTTTCAAACGCTTATCTGAAGAGGCTTTTTATGTACTCAGCAAAAACGTTGGACTAAAGTTGGCCTAATTCTGCAAATAGCTCGGCGTGAGTGGCAAGGCTTCTTGGAACAGCGGTGTGGTCAGGTAGCGCTCCCCAAAGCTGGGTTGCACCATCACAATCAGCTTGCCCTCGTTTTCTGGGCGTTTGCCCACGTGGATGGCTGCACACAACGCCGCACCGCTAGAAATTCCTGAGAGCAGCCCCTCTTCGCGGGCAAGGCGACGACCAAAATGAATGGCCTGATCATCAGAGACGGTGATGACCTCATCAATAAGCTCAAGTTTGAGGACAGGGGGAATAAAGCCGGCACCAATGCCTTGAATTTTATGGGGGCCAGGTTTACCGCCTGAGAGTACCGGACTATTGCTGGGTTCAACGGCGATCGCCTGAAAACTCGGCTTCTTTGCCTTAATCACCTCCGCAACCCCGGTAATGGTGCCCCCTGTCCCTACCCCACTAATGAGAATATCGACCTGCCCGTCAGTGTCTTCCCAAATTTCTAAGGCAGTCGTTTCGCGGTGAATTTTGGGATTGGCAGGATTTTTGAATTGCTGCAGCATAAAGGCATCCTCAAGGGAGGCAACAATTTCCTCGGCACGGCGAATCGCGCCACTCATCCCTTCTGTACCGGGGGTGAGATCTAGCTCTGCACCGTAGGCTCGTAGCATTGCACGGCGCTCAGCACTCATGGTTTCCGGCATGGTTAAAATTAAGCGATAGCCCTTGGCGGCGGCCACCATGGCCAAGGCAATTCCAGTATTACCAGAGGTTGGCTCCACTAAAACGGTTTTACCAGGAGTAATTAACCCCGCTGCCTCTGCCTCGGCAATCATACTCAAGCCAATGCGATCCTTCACGGAAGCTGCAGGGTTCATGCTTTCCAGTTTGACCACAATCTGTGCCACACAACCTTCCGCCGCAGGAATCCGATTTAAGCGCACTAAAGGAGTGCGGCCAATCAATGCAGTAATATTGGGGGCAATGTTCATCCTTAAGTGCTCCTAGACTTAGATGTAGTACATGACATCAACGTGTTGATAGGCACGGCGGCGATCGCACAGGTCTTGGAGGGTGTGCGTTGCCAGAATGGCATTGGCAGCATTGCAGGCCTCTAGCCACACCGAACGGATGAGGTTACGGGCAAGATCATCCTTGTCTGGACGCTTTTCCGCCAGTTTAGAATCAATCCCCTCAATACAGTTGAGTACCTCTAAAATTGAGATTTGCCATGGCGGTTTAGCCAGTAAATARCCCCCCCTTGCCCCGCGTTGGCTACGAACTAATCCTTTACGCCGTAGGGTGGCCATCAGTTGTTCAAGATAGCGATCGGGAATCATGTGCAGGGCAGCAATTTGGCGGATTTGTAATGGCTCTCCTTGATCGTAAGCCGCCGACATTTCTAGTAAGGCAAGGAGTGCATACTCACTTTTGGCAGACAGTTCCACAGGAAAGTTGGACTCGCACGACACAATCAAGAGCAGTGTTGCCTAGTGGCTAGTATATCCTACTTCTTGATCGGAATTAGGGAGATTACAACCTGTTACACAGCGCTGTACTGGCGGCCTCGCCACTGTTTGGGGCGCTGCCCAGAGGAGAGGCTAATGCGCCAAACCGCAAGGAAATCAGCAAAAGGCGACAGCCAAAAGAACGCGGATCCTTGTCTGTGGTGCCAATCATACACCGGCGCGATCGCCACCATCATCGCCATGCGAATCAGCAGCAGCCCCCCGTTCAAGAGCATGGCCAGTTGCAGAGGCAACAGAGGGGGAGCCGCTGTTAACCCCGCAAGGGTCAGCAAGAATAGGGGCAACGGCAATCCTTGTACCGCCCAGAGAAAATAGACATCCCCCCATACTTGGGCTACGGGAGTTGCATCCTTCAAATCCAGCGATCGCCCCCACTCCCGCCAAGTTTCCGCCATCCCCTCGTACATCCGCACCTTGAGCAGCCGTGAACCATCTCGAAAGCCAACCCGCGCCCCCCGTGCCGCCGCAGTGCGCACCAAGGTCACATCATCGCAAAATGAGGAACGTGCCGCACTGTAGCCTTGCAGTTGCTCGAGAAGAGACCGGCGAATCAGCAAACACTGGCCATTGGCAAGAATGCGCTCCGGCTGGGACTCTACCACCCGCGTTGCCCCAAAGCGGTAGATGAGCGTTATCAGTAGCGCCGGTTGCAGCCACCATTCTCCCGCCGACTTGAGGATAAACTGCGGCGAGAGAGAGACCACATCCAGCTCATCGGCTGCTGCTGTGTACAACAGACTGGCCACTAAACCGGGCTGAGGTTGCGTGTCGGCATCAATTCCCAAAATCCACTGGCTCTGAGGATGAGCGCGACAAAAGCCGGTGTGCAATGCCCAAGGCCGCCCCACCCATCCCCTAGGAAGCGGCGGATCAAACTCTAGGCGCAGGCGCGGATCTCGCTGCTGTGCTGCTCGCACCATATCGGCAGTGCCATCGCGGGAGTGACTATCCACAATCAGGATTTCGCGAACCTCGTAGCCTTGGCGCATCAACCCCTCCAAGCACGGTTGTAAGCGCTGAGCCTCATTGAGAGTGGGCACGACAATGGTTACTGTCCCCAGATTGGCTAAACAAGACGGCTGAGGTTGTAAGGATTGAGGTCGGTTTAACCCAGCCCATAACCGCGCCAATAAAATTGCTACCCATGGTGCCTGTAGTGCGATCGCGACGGTGGCGATCGCCCCTAAACCGACTGTTAATGCACTCAATTGGAATCCGCCTCCTGAGAATGCGGTGTCTGATCAATGTCCTGAAGTGGTTCTGGTTCGGCCACCTTAAGGCGCTTAATGGGTAGGTTTGCAATTAGAGCCGTCGTGCGTTGATCCGATTCCAGCGAAACCTCTAACCCATCGGTTTCTAACTCCACATAGCGGGAGACCACCTCCAGAATATCGCGACGCAAATTTTCTAAAATGTCAGGGGTCAAGGCAGTGCGATCATGAGCCAGCACTAGCTTTAACCGCTCCTTGGCAGTGGTGCGACTGGGGGGCGTGCGTGTAAACAGCCGCTCCAGCAGTTCACTAATCATCCCTTTGCCCCAAAGAAACGGCGAATGCGCTTAAAGAGTCCGCCGGTAGCAGCATGGAGATCTAAAAATTCAACGGTCTCCCCTTCCAAACGACGGGCAATATTCAAAAATGCCTGTGCAGCTAAGGATGGTGGGTCAGCCAGCACCAGCGGCTCTCCCTTATTGGTGGAGACAATCACCTTTTCGTCTTCGGGGACAATCCCCAGCAGCGGGATTGAAAGAATCTCTTGCACATCTTCCACTGACATCATATCGTTGGCCGCCACCATCGCAGGTCGCAACCGGTTCAAAATCAAATGACTTTTACGAATACGGTAGGCTTCCAGTAAGCCAATCACGCGATCCGCATCCCGCACCGCTGCAATTTCCGGGGTGGTCACCACTAGGGCTTCCTGGGCTGGGGCAATGGCATTGCGAAAGCCACCTTCAATGCCTGCTGGGCAGTCAATTAGCACATAGTCATAGTGCTTAGCTAGCGCCGTAGCCAACTGCCGCATTTGATCGGGAGTGATGGCATCTTTATTGCGGCTCTGGGCAGCGGGAAGTAATGCCAACCTACTCAGACGCTTATCCCGTACCAGGGCTTGATCTAGACGGCACTGCCCCGTCAACACATCAATGGCCGTATAAACAACTCGGTTTTCCAGCCCCAAGAGCAAATCTAAGTTCCGTAACCCAAAGTCAGCATCGATGAGTACCACCGATCGCCCCAACTTGGCTAAGGCCATACCGATGTTGGCACTGGTCGTGGTTTTACCCACGCCCCCCTTGCCAGAGGTAATGACAATCGTACGCCCCATGGAACTCCCTAAGAATTTGAGCCTTGCCTTAGCACTGCCGCCACACCCCTTACACGCATCGGCTAGGACGTGAGGCGAACAGGTACAATTATGCTACAAACTTGGCCTTTCCCACAGAGAATCGACACGCCGCCCCTCACGTACCTATTATGTTAGATGTTTAGTTATGTTAGATGTTTAGATTAGGAGTGCGAGCTAAAAGCCGTTTGTACTCGCGTTGTTTGACTTGGGCGAGGGGATAAACAAACGAGCGCTCAGAAATACGCTCTAATTCGGCGATCGCCCCTTGCAATTGGTGAGTTACCACCGCCCACTCTTGTGCCTTTGCCGAGGCAAGTGCCTGCTGCCCCATAGCGAATGCTGCTCGATAACGATTTTCCGCAATGATTTCAAAGGCAAGCCGCTGTTGCACCCACGATAACGCTTGCTGTTGCTCTTTGAGGGCGGCAGCAATCTGATGCCGTTGCGCGGGTTCCAGCGGGCTGCTGGCAATCAACTCTGCCCGCAGCGCCTGACAGCGCGCCTCTAGCTTAGCGACCAAAACCTCTAACTGTGCCGTTTCCTGAATGGTTAACCATTCGGGGTGGTGTAGCTCCCCACTGGGGTCACTGGCCTGTAGCAACTCGGGCAGGGTGACGAATTCGTAACCCTTAGCGCGTAAGTCTTGAATCATTTTGGGCAAGGCCGCCACCGTTGCCGCACGGTTGCCCCCGCCATCGTGGAGCAAGACAATTCCCCCCGGATGCGCCTCACGAATAACGCTAGTGGCAATCTGTTCACTGGTTTGGCCCGGTAGCCAATCCTGTGGATCCACAGACCACATCACCACCCCATACCCCTGCTGGGTGGCTCGACTCGCTAGCCCATTATTTAAGCGCCCCCCAGGCGGCCGAAATAGTTTGATATTTACGCCAGTCACCTGCTCAATGTACTGCTGGGTGTGGTCAACTTCCCGCATGGCGGCGCTAGGCGTGTAGTTATGATAGCGGTGCGACCACGAATGATTGGCTAAGGTATGACCCTCCTGCACGATCTGCTGTGCCAATTCCGGATACGCTGCAACCGCACTGGCGATCGCAAAAAAGGAGGCTTTGATATTTTCCTTTGCCAGAATATCTAGCACTTGAGTCGTATAAATCGGATCAGGCCCATCATCAAAGGTTAAGGCAATGAGCTTTTGGCCAGCGGCAAGGGGCACAGAATTAAAGACCCGACCGCGAAACGACTCCGGCGGTACATAGCGAAACAGGGGTGGAGTGGCTGGCGCAAGTGTAGCAGCAGCATTCAAAATCACTGAACGCACTTGAGCCGGACTGGCGGCGGGTGCGGCCTCTAGCCAAACGCTGGGAGACTGCCAGTGTAATCCGGCTCCCACACTGAATAAAATGGCAACCCCCGCAGCCAACAGCAGTGGCTCCGTGCGGTAGGGGCGATCGCTCCTCTGCCCAACCTCCTCCGGCGCTGGCACATCCTTTGGACGTAAGCGTACTCCCCAACCGGGCTGGCTACCCCCCAGTTGCCGCCCATAGACATCAATGGGTTGCAGCAGAAAACTAGCAAACAAATCCTCGAGAGCATCAAGGCAGCTACGCTGATCAGGAATCTGCTCTGCTTCAAGGAGAATTTTCCAACCATCTTGAGCGTATGCAACACGCACACTGATGGCTTGGGGAGCAAGACGCAGCGCCAAGGCTTGGGC
Source organism: Synechococcus sp. PCC 6716 (assembly GCF_022570815.1). Classification (NCBI taxonomy): domain Bacteria; kingdom Bacillati; phylum Cyanobacteriota; class Cyanophyceae; order Synechococcales; family Synechococcaceae; genus Synechococcus; species Synechococcus sp. PCC 6716. The sequence goes on along the minus strand of NZ_JAKLTU010000005.1, from coordinate 84,347 downwards.
AATCTCCTGAGCCGATGGCAGGCGATCGCAACCCACAACAACACCAGCAGCCGTCACGGCTAATTCTCCCTAAAATAAGCTGATCTAGATAATTAACCGTAGCCTAGCCGTGAATCCGTGATTGCGGCTACATTTTAGGCCAGATCTTCAGGTGGCCTAAGACCAAAGAGCCGATGCCGCCTAGCCAAAGCGACCACTGACATAATCTGCGGTTTTTTGCTCCTGAGGATTATTGAAGATCACTGCCGTCGGATTGTACTCCACGATCTCCCCCAAATACATAAAAGCCGTATATTCCGACACACGACTGGCCTGTTGCATATTGTGGGTTACAATCAGTATTGTCACCTGATGTTTGAGTTCCGTAATCAGCTCCTCAATACTGACTGTGGCAATGGGGTCTAAGGCCGATGTTGGCTCATCAAACAAAATGATGGCCGGATCCGTTGCTAGCGCACGGGCAATACACAGACGCTGCTGCTGTCCTCCCGAGAGCGCCGTTCCTGACTCCTTGAGACGATCCTTCACCTCATCCCACAATGCTGCACCCCGCAGCGATCGCTCTACCACCTCATCCAACACAGCCCGATTGTTAATACCGCGCACCCGCAAACCGTAGGCAATATTGTCATAAATAGACTTCGGAAACGGATTCGGCTTTTGAAAAACCATGCCAATCTGCATCCGCACTTCAATAGCATCCATTTTGAGGAGATTGCGAGGCGGTTCATACCCCAAAAGAATATCTCCCTCATAGCGATTACCGGGATAGAGATCATGCATGCGGTTAAAACAGCGCAGCAGTGTAGTTTTGCCACAGCCCGATGGACCAATCAAGGCCGTTACTTTTTTTTCATAAACCGGCAAATTGATTGATTTTAGTGCCAATTTATTCCCATAGTAAAAGTTTAAATTCCGCACTTCAGCAAGGGTTTGCAATGGTGGGTTTGTTGTTGAGGTAACAGAATCGTTAGGGTTTACCATTTGATACTTTTCCGAAAACGATAACGCAGATAAATTGCTAAAGCATTGACACCAAGCGTTAGGACTAACAGCACAATCCCCGCTGCAGCGGCATTGATCTGAAATGCATCTTGGGGTCGGGACACCCAATTGAACATTTGAATGGGTAACACCGTAAAGGGTGCCCATACCCAGTTAAACGAAATATAGGGAAACTGAGCCGTTAGCGGTGAGTCTGGCAGAAATGTAATAAACGTCAATGCACCAATGGTAATAAGCGGTGCAGTTTCGCCAATGGCTCGGGAAATACCCACAATAATGCCAGTGAGAATACCCCCCATCGAATAGGGCAGCACATGATCCGCAATCACTTGCCAACGACTGGCACCGACGGCATAGGCCGCTTCGCGGATGCCCTGGGGAATGGCTCGCAACGATTCCCGAGTCGTTACAATCACAATCGGTAAAATCAGCAATGCCAACGTAAAGCCTGCGGTGAGAATACTTTCCCCCCAGTTGAGAATATAGACAAAAAAGCCCAGCGCCAGCAAGCCGTAAATAATTGAAGGAACGCCTGCTAAATTAGTGATGTTGATCTCAATAAAGTCCAACAGCCAATTTTTGGGGGCGTACTCCTCAAGGTAAATTCCTGCTGCAATGCCAAGGGGAACCGCCACCAACGCAGTGACAAAAATGACTAGCAGACTGCCCACCCACGCAATTAAAAYCCCCGCCTCTTCAGGATCGCTACTGGGAGGAGACGTAAAAAACCGCCAATTTAACATTGGCCAGCCGCGAATCAGTAGATCAGAGACCAAGAGCACAAGGGTTGCGAGTGCTATAAACAGAGAAAAGACACCGACGACAATAAACACCTTTTCCCAGCGCTTACGGACTTGGATGGAGCGCAAAATTGCTGCCGGATGGCTAAAATGATTGGGCATCTAGTACACCTCCCGATAGCGGCGACTAATAAAGTACCCCGCAACATTCAAAATCAAGGTTGCCACAAAGAGCATGATTCCAGCAGCAAAAATCGACTGGTATTCTAGGGAGCCGTGGGGTAAATCGCCTAAACTCACCGACACAATGTAGGCGGTTGTGGTCGCAGCCCCCTCTAACGGATTAAACGTTAGCTTTGGCTGCAACCCAGCGGCAATGGCAACAATCATCGTTTCGCCCACCGCCCGCGACAAGGCCAAAATATAGGCGGCAACAATCCCGGAGGTAGCAGCAGGCATGAGAACTTTAATGGCAGTTTGCAAGCGGGTTGCCCCCATCGCGTACGATCCTTCCCGTAGATGTACGGGCACAGCTCGCAGTGCATCCTCCGCCAAGCTAGTAATGTAAGGGACAATCATCAGCCCCACAACAATACCGGCTCCCAGCATATTAAAGCCCGGTAGCTCAAAGTATTCCCAAGGCTCCTTCCCCGGAGCAAAGAACTGCTGAACCTCTAGGATGATTTTTTGCAGCATGGGTGTAACAAACAAGAGAGCAAAATAGCCATAGACTACCGTGGGCACACCCGCCAGTAGTTCCAGAACCGGCTTGAGGAACTCCCTCACTTTAGCAGGGGCAAATTCACTTAAGTAGATGGCGGCAATGGTACCAAAGGGGATAGCGACGCAACTGCCCACCACGCAGGTGGTAAAGGTGCCCGAGAGCAGCGGCAAAATACCAATGCTAATGGGCTGAATCAGGGGTGACCATTCAGTCCCCGTGAAAAACTCCACCAATGCTTCAAGAAAGGACTCTTGGTGCTCCTCCATCACTTTTTTAAAAAAGATCATTGTTTCTGCAAACAAAATATAAACGATCACGAGGGTGGTGATCACCGAAGAGATGGCTGCTAAAAACAGCACGGTGGCAATGATCCGTTCTCGCCAAAGCCTAACAGTGCGGGAGGGCAGGGTAAGGGGAACCTTATTTGTAGAGGGGAAGGGTTGTTCTACCATCAGTGCGCGTCTAACCAAAAAAAGTTAAGAGGGTGCAGGCCTAGCATTTACCTCCACCCTGTAGAAAAAAGAATCAGAATTTACTGAGGGGTCATTTTTAGCAGTTGATTAATGGTCAGCCCGATCGCCTCTTGACCACCAAAGACAGTACCAACCCGGTTTTTGTTAAAGTTAGCCAGAATGGTTTTGTAGGCACTAGCGGGCAGGGGAACATACCGCACTTTCTTCACTAGTGCAGGTGCATTATTTAGGTAATAGGTAACAAATTGTTTGACTTCGGGGCGTTGCGCAGCTCGCGAGTTAACGTAAATGAAAATAGGGCGAGAGAGGGGCTGATAGGTACCATTGAGCACGGTTTGTTCCGAAGGAAGCACAGGCCCTTTGCCATTGTTGATGGCTACCGCTTTAAGGCGGTTACGGTTTTCGGCGTAGTAGGCATAGCCAAAATAGCCAAGGGCACCGCGCTCCCGAGACACCCCTTGTACTAAGACGTTATCGTCTTCACTGGCCGTATAGTCTTTCCGACTCACTTTGGCTTTGCCGTTGATGGCCTCAGTAAAGTAGTCAAAGGTACCCGAATCAGCCCCAGCACCAAAGAGTTTCAGGGGAATGTTGGGAAACCCTTGCCGCACTTGGCTCCAGTTGTTGATCTTAGAGTCAGGAGACCAGATTTTTTTCAGTTCATCAACCGTTAAGTTTGTTGCCCATGTGTTTTGAGGGTTAACAACAACAGTGAGGGCATCGTAGGCAATAGGCAATTCGATAAAGTTAACCCCTGCTGCTTTACAATCAGCAATTTCTTTCGCCAAGATGGGGCGCGATGCATTGGAGATGTCTGTTTCACCACGGCAGAACTTCTTGAAACCACCACCTGTACCAGACACACCAACGGTGACTCGTACCTTACCCCCTTGGGCTTTTTGGAACGCTTCGGCAGCAGCTTCTGTGATTGGAAAGACGGTACTCGAGCCATCAATGCGTACGGTAGGCGTGCCTTGGGATAGGGCATGGGGCATGAGGCTGGCAGAAAGAGCAGTCACGGCTGCCAGAACCCCTAGACGGGCATAGGCTTTTGCAGATGTGAACATGATGATGTTCCCTAGCGGAGTAAACAACGATAGATTCGGAAATGCAATATAGCATCTAGGCTGGGTGTGGCCGCAACGTGTTTGCGAAGGCATTCGCAATGGCTGAACCTTTCACACCCTTCATTGGTCAGAATAATCACCTTGTCTTGGAAATCAGGTTAAGTACAGGGAAAAGTTTGGTTAAAATTACTACCAAGTATCAGGAATTGGCCATATTGTAAGGTTGGGTAACACTGCCACCATTCAAATGGTTGGCTCAGTTACGTTTCTTAAACTCTCCTGCAAGAGGCCAATGATGCAGCCACTACCAACGAAAACCTATGACTGGCAAGGGTTCTCCTGTGCCTATCGGTTTGCCCCCGCCACTGCAACTCAAACACCGCTGCTGTTCATTCATCCGGTGGGGGTGGGGTTATCGGGACACTTTTGGGATCGGTGTATTGCCGCATGGCAAGAGGGCGATCGCCCCTTGTATGTCCCAGATTTACTCGGCTGTGGCGAGAGTGCTATGCCTCATGTGGCCTACTATCCTGAAGACTGGGCAGCGCAGTTAAAATTCTTTATTGAATCAGTGATTGACCAAGTGGTGGTGCTAGTGGTGCAGGGGGCACTGTTTCCAGTGGCCATGGAACTAGTGAGCCAGTGTCCTGAACGCATACGGGGGATGATCTTGAGTGGGCCACCAACCGCGTCACTGATTACCGAATACACCGATCGCTACTGGCAACACGTGCGTTGGAATCTTTTTGACTCTCCCTTGGGCTGGGGGTTTTATCTCTATGCTCGCCAAGAAAGCTTCTTGCGCCAATTTTCCATTGATCAGCTGTTTGCTCAGCCAGACGCGGTGGATTCTGAGTGGTTGCGGATGCTGGCAGCGGGTTGTGCCAACCTAGACAGCCGCCACGCGGTGTATTCCTTCCTTTCAGGGTTTTGGCGCAAAGATTATCGCAGTGCGATGAAGCATGTACACCAGCCTGTTTTGGTGGTAATGGGGAATCAAGCGTCCAGTATTAGTCGCGATGGCGTTGCAGATTCACCCCTAGATCGCCTGAAGTTCTACACCGAAACGTTTCCGAATGCTGAAGGAGTTGTCATTCCGGGGCGTAATGTTCTGCCCTACGAGTCCACGACTGCCTTTGTGGAGGCCTCTCAGCAGTTTCTAGCGGCCAAAGAGCTTTAGAGCCAACCCCGCAGACGATAGATCAGTAGTCCCTGATATTCCCGCAGTGCCATGGTGGTGATGTCCATATTATAGGGAGTAGGAATGAGGCTCAAGAAGAGATTCTGCCATGTCAATGAGCGGGCAATGGAGGGGTAGCGATAGTCAGTGGGTGCCGGAATGACCTCTAGGCCAAGTTTGCGAAAGATTGCGACGGAGCGGGGCATGTGGTAGGCCGAGGTCACCAGCAGTAGTTTGCCGGTGATGTTCTGCGCCGCTAGTAACTTTTTCACGTTCACAGCATTCTCATAGGTGTTCAGTGAGGTGGAGTCGAGCAGAATTTGGCTAGCAGGTACCCCACAGGTCTGGGCAATTTCCGCCATGTCGGCGGCTTCTCCCCGTTGTGAGGTTTCCCCTAACCAGCCAATGCGGCCACCGCTCAAGATGAGATAGGGAGCATAGCCCTGTTGCTGTAAACGCGCACCATAGAGAATGCGATCGCCCCCTTCGGTCACTTCAACCCAGGGACGGGGGGCGGTTTGGGGCACAACAGCTCCCCCTAACACCACGATTGTCGCTGCTTGGGGCATTGGTTCCGGGGGCAGATGTTGCTGCTCTAGAGATTTCATCAGGGCAGCGGCCACATAGTCATTGCCACTCAGCACCAGAATCAAAAAGCCAATGGCGAGGGCGATCGCCGCCTGTTGAGGGGCACGCCAAAAGCGCACCATTGCAAAGATTAATGCCCAACAGACTAGTGACAGCGGGTAAAAAAGGGGGGGCAAGAGCTTTGAAAGTAAAAGTAATAGATCGACCAAGCGCACCTGTCACAATCGAGCACAGCGGAAAAGCAGTCAATGCTAGCCATTGTACACCCCTCTCTTTTCAAGCAGCGTTAACTGCACCGCTCTCAGAGGTTTTTGCTCCTTGTAAGAAGCACCGAAATTCGTGACAAGAGCCTCGAGCATTGGATTTCGATTAACTTCCTTTGCCCCTACATGGTAGAAGTGCTCTCTCGTTAAAATGTTATACCTCGCCCAAACGGTATCAATAAGCTGGTTTGTTCTAAATTCGTTGCCATGCCATGTGGATAGGATGAACCTCGCTGGAGTATGTGCGAGCAGTTTCGCTAGTTGTCTCTCGTGCTCCTCGTCCCAGCCGTTGAAATAGTCAGTATGGCGAGCGATGTATGGGGGATCACAATACAGAATATCACGGACACTCGCTTCGGCGATAGTCACCGAGTAATCTTGACATCGGAATTCGTAATCTCCTAAGGCGCAGGCGTCTGCAACAGCTTGAACCTGATTGCAAATCTTTGTGATATAGGCTTGCGCGAAGCGGTTGGTCTTACGACAGAATGGAACGTTGAATTCCCCATGCTGGTTGAAACGGATCATTCCATTGAAACCCGCACGATTTAGAAAAAGGAAATCTAAAGGATTGCCGTGCCGATTGAATCTCTCTCGGACTAAGTAATAATAATCCCCCTTTGACCGCAGCAATTCTGCTCCTTCTTTCTCGAGGAAGCGTCTTGTGATCGCGGCGGTGATCTCGCCCTTGGCGACTGCTTGGTAAAAGTTAATGAGGTGCGGATTTGAGTCCGCAAGCAACGCCTTCCTAGGCCGCACATTAAAGACCACGACGCCTGATCCCATGAATGGTTCAATCCAGCGACCGTCAAAATCGGCAGGGATGATGGCCTTTATCCAAGGAACGAGTTTAGTCTTGATTCCTTGACACTTTATCGGGGGCACTAGCATTCGATGAATGATCATGGTTGATTGTTCCTTGGGACGATAAGTGATGGATCGCCGCCACGATATTTCACAAAATCAACAAGCGACGTGATCCTCTTGGTTTTCCCATCTGGGCATTTGACGATAATCTTTCCAAAATTCATCCAGTAATCGTCAAACCACTCCTCAACGAGCTTAGCGAAGATGCCGTTGCCTGAAAGGATGTCCGCAATGCGCTGGATGCTATCGATATTGGCTGTGTTTCCAGACCCGCTCTTATCGCCAGCGATTTTCCATTTCTCTGCAACGAAGAACTGGATATTCGAAATAACGGAGGTGATGGAATGAAGTTCCTCAATACGATAGCACCGTGTTTCGTCAATAATGGCTCCATCAGCGCGATCATAGATAATGCCCAAGCAAAAATGGCCGGAATAGCTTCCATAAGGGAATTGAATGTTCTTCGTGCTTGTTCGGTTCTGAAAGTATTCACCATGTGAACCAAGAGTGAATCCATTACAGAGCCAAGGTTTGCCGGGAATACGGTAGGTAGTCTTGAAGTCAACGGCAAAGCGAACGGCTTCATCATGCTTTGAGACGAATGATATATCCGGGTAGTAATTCTGCTGCTCAGCGAGAACGATGGCAAAGTCATGCTCATCAGCAAAAGCAATAATTCTCGGGAAAAGGTGGATCTCGAGGATTTTGGAAACAATTTTGGTGTCGGACGAGATTGTATAAACGTTCCTAAAGGCGTCGATAAATCCCTTGACTGACCACTGCCCATCCTCTGTGCTCACGTGCTCTGTGAGAGTGTTTACAAACTCTTTCAAGACATTCTCGAATTCCGCTTTCATCATCGCTGGTGATCTCTTATGGCTAACCACCTTTTGGAGAGCTGTTCTAAGACTCGATGGGGCGATCGCCGCTCAGGCAAGGTGTAATTGTAAGACGGAGCGAGGCGCACGCCGTACCCGCGCCCGAATGGTGGCTAACCCCAAGCGTTGGCAGGCTTCATAGCGGTGGCAACCAGAAAACCCATAGTACTGCCCTTCCACTTCCAAAACATCAATTGGTTCCCGCTGGCCAATCTCGGCAATGGAGGCCATCAGAGCTTCCACTTTGGCAGGATCCGTCTGGCGGATCAGCGGACGACGAATGGCATTCAGGGGCAAGTCTAAAATTCGCATTGGCTTACTCAAACTCGTTATGAGTTTATTTTAGCAGTCTCTAGGACAGTTGCCTAGCTATGGCGCAGCGATCACCTGTATTCGCTGTGGATCCCCAAACCGAGGGGGTACGGCATGGCCTTGAAACTCTGCGCCTCGTTCTTGGCTAGGTTGCAGGGTTTGGCTAAGGTGTTGAACGTAGCGATCTTGACCGTGGCGGAACCCCCAMAAATTACCACCGCCATTGAAGAGGGCAAAACAAACCGTGCCGTACTTCGCGGTGGGTAACACGCCAGCAAGGGCGCTAACGTTCCATAGAGACCCTGTCTTAATCAGCGTTGCTGCAGGAAGTTGGCGATTCTCTAGGGTGCCGCCATCCCGTCCCGCCATGGGTAAAATATCGGCAAGGCTATAGTTTTTGGCGGCCAGTTCCTGTTGCAAGCTAAAAAGCATTCCGCAGGCGGCGCGGGGCGAGATACGATTTTCTACCCCTAAGCCAGAGCCATTGATGAGTTGAATTTCTTGGGGCGGCACCTGAGCCTTGGCAGCAGCAATCTGGGCAACGGTGGCTGCCCCTCCAGCAAGTTTAGCAAGAGTGTCCGCAATGTCATTATTGCTGTAAATATTCATCTGGCGCACAATTTCTAGCAGCGGCAGGGAGCGGTGCTCAAGACGAAGGGTCACGTTGGCGGGCGGACTAGCTTGAATGCGGGTTGTGCCAGCAATCGCTAACTGGGGGCGAGGTTGACCGTGTAGATGCGCCTTGTAAGCGGCTTGGGCGTCAGCAGGCCAACGCTGGTGATCAAGGGCAATCTTGAACAGATCAGCCGCAGTGCTTGGCTCTGGGTAAAAGTTCATGCTGAAGGGGGGCACGATCACCAGATTTCCGTTGATTCTGCGAATGCCTAGGCGATTCAACCCTTGAGCGATCGCCATCGCCTCTTCCCAGACAAATAGAGGATCGTTGCCCCCGATAACCACTAGATCGCCATTGAGGGTGCCATTGCTCAGGGTGCCTGTGGTGCCAATACGGGTTACAAATTGATAGTCAGCGGGATGGTTTGCCAGCACTGCTAAGCTGGTGGCAACTTTGGTAATGGAGGCCGCCGGTAAGGGGCGATCGCCTTGGTGATCAATAAGCAACTGATGAGCGGTTTGCACCCAGACTCCCTGATCCGTTATCGGAAAGCCTTGCTGAGCAATTCCTTGCAAGTAGCGATCGCTATACTGTTGCAGTGCCACTTCCGTCGGAAACAGCACAGAACGGATGTGCTCAACCCCCACGCCCCCGGCGTACCAAGCAATTATGGCCAGTAAATCTAACATCGGTTCCCTAGTTTGCCGCTAACTGCCACCAGCCGAAACTCGGGCCAATGAAGCGAACGGTTAACCAAATAACCACCAACAGGCCAATCCCCACCCATGTGCCACGAGTCAGCCACGTTTGCAGCAATACCAGTTGCTCTTTCTGGAACCAACGACTTTTTTCCTTGCCGTAATTTTCTCCTAGGGTATTCTTACGCCGTTTTGCCTCACCCATCGGTGCCTCCTCGTTCAGCCTCTTTGGCTTCCCATCTTACCTTACCTGCTAGACGGGAAGGCTCGCGCTGTACCCGCCAAGGTCAGCGTCGAGATGAAAGGCGCGGCAAACGAATCCGGTCAACCCCAGTGAGTTTGCCAACAATCTGTTGGACAAAACAAACCCTCTTTGCATCCATTTGTTCTCTTGTTTACGGTAAGATAACTCCACAAGATTTGAGTCTTGCCTTGCATGATTGTTCTGGAAACCAAGCTCAGAGGAAATCCCACTCAGTTTGCAACACTTGATGACGCGATTAGAACCGCTCAGTTCATTCGCAACAAATGTCTGCGCTACTGGATGGATCACAAAGGAGTGGATCAGTATGACCTCTCTAAGCTCTGTGCTGTGTTGGCCAAAGAATTTGAATGGGCAGGCAAGCTCAACTCGATGGCAAGGCAGGCCAGTGCTGAACGGGCTTGGTTTGCCATTAAACGGTTCTACAACAATTGCAAAGCCAAGAAGCCGGGGAAGAAAGGCTTTCCTAGGTTCAAAAAGAACTGCCGCTCGGTGGAATATAAAACCACTGGGTGGAAGCTCTCTGAAGACCGGAAGCATCTTACTTTCACCGACGGGTTCGAGGCTGGAACTTTTTTGCTGATGGGTGCCGTCGATTTGCACTTCTACCAGATGTCGCAGATTAAGCGGATTCGGGTTGTGCGCAGAGCCGATGGCTACTACGCTAGTTTTGCATTAATGTTGACCGGCAGGAAACGATTCAACCCACAGGCAAAGCCCTTGGTATTGACTTGGGGTTGAAGTATTTCTATAAAGCAACCGATGGCACCGAGGTCGAGAATCCCAAATTCTTGAGGAAGTCGGAGCCTAAGCTGAAACGATTGCAGCGTCGAGTCTCTAAGAAGCAAAAAGGTTCTAACAATCGCAGAAAAGCAATTAACCGTCTGGGGCGACAACACCTGAAAGTATCGAGGCAGCGTAAAGACTGGGTTGTGAAACAAGCCCGTGCGTTGGTGATGTAAGAGCGACTTCATTGCCTATGAAAACTTACAGGTGCGGAATATGGTTCGCAACCATCATCTAGCTAAGTCCATCAGTGATGCAAGCTGGAGTCTATTTGTCGATTGGGTCAAATACTACACCCAAATCTTTGGCAAAGTGCAGCAACCCGTTCCACCTCAGAACACAACGATTGATTGCTTTGATTGCAAACAGCCAGTTCAAAAGACTTTGAGTACCCGCACTCATGTTTGCCCCCGCTGCGACTCTGTTCGATGCAGAGATGAGAACGCAGCGTGGAACATCTTGGAGAGGGGATTGAAGCTGGCTGGTTTGAGTACGGTAGGGCATACCGGAATTCACGCCTCTGGACAGAACGACCTCTATCTGAATCAAGCAATTGGTTTGGACAAGTCGGCTGGATGAAGGAGGAACCCCGCACTGTATGCGAAGCAACCCTGCGGGAAGCTAGCTACAGCGTCGGGAGGATGTCAGTCCCCATCCCCTGCGGCAAAGGATAAAGGCGGTGGCTGCCCCTTGGGATCCTCTAGCTTCAGGGAAATTAGCCCTGCACAAAGGACAAACACCATCGACACCCATAGGCACCCCACTAACCCCCACACTTGATACACCCAACCGGAGAGGACTGTGCCCGCTAGCCGCCCCCCTGAGTTGGCCATATAGTAAAAGCCCACGTTCAACGCAACTTTTTCATCGTCGGTGTAAGCCAACACCAGATAGGAGTGTACGGCGGAGTTTATGGCAAAAATAAGGCCAAACAGCAATAGCCCACCAATAATGACGGCGTTCGGATCCCAGCGACTCAGGAGTCCAAAGGCAATGACCCCAGGGACAAGTGTTAGGGCAAACGTCCAAAATTGAATGGTTGAGGCTTGGGGCGATCGCCCCCGATTCAGGTAGCGCAGCAAAATAGGTGCCGACGACTGAACGGCACCATAACCAATGACCCACAGCGCCAAAAAACCCCCCACCTGATAAAAAGACCACCCCAGCTCACTTTGCAGGAACACGGGCAAACCCACCACAAACCAGACATCCCGCGCCCCAAACAGAAAAAAGCGTGCCGCTGACAAAATATTGATGGCCCTACTTTTAGAAAACAGTTGCCGAAATTTGATTTTCTTTTTGATTTGTCCCATCCCCCGCGGTAGCAGCAACCCGCTTAGGAGAATGAACATCAAGGCGATCGCCATGATCCACAGGGCAGCGGCAAAGCCCACCACTGTCAACAGCACACTACCCACAAAAAAGCCTACCCCTTTAAGGGCATTTTTGGATCCCGTTAAAACCGCAACCCACTTAAACAGCCGCGACTCCGCCTCTTGAGGCACCACCAAGCGAATCGCGCTTTTCGAGCTCATCTTTGTTAAATCCTTGGCAACCCCTGAAAGAGCTTGAGCCGCCATAACGTAAGGAATAGCAAACCATAGCGGCCAGGCTTGGGTCAGGGGGGTCAGCAAGACTAGCGCCACCACCTGTAGGCCAATCCCCGCGTACAGGGTTACATTTAAGCCTAAGCGAGAGCCAATCCAGCCCCCCAAAAAATTCGTGACAATGCCGAAGATTTCATAAAACAAAAACAGAAAGGCAATTTCCAGTGGGGTGTAGCCAATCTGGTTAAAGTAGAGCAACACAAGCATCCGTAGTGCGCCATCGGTGATCGTAAACCCCCAGTAGGCAAGGGTAACAATCATGTAATTGCGCACACTGGTGGAAGCGGCCATGCCAGTTCTCCTAATCCTTAGGGAAGGGTTGTCGCCACTAAGCGAGCGAGTTCAGCCATGCGGTTACTGTAGCCCCACTCATTGTCGTACCACGCCAGAATTTTCACCTGTGTGTCATCGACGACAAGGGTTGAGGGGGCATCAATAATGCTGGAGCGGGGATCATTGCAGTAGTCAATAGACACAAGGGGGCGCTCTTCGTAGCCGAGGATACCCTTCAGGTTACCGGCTGCTGCCGCCTTTAGGTATGCGTTCACTTCAGCAACCGTCGTGGCACGGCTGACTTCAAACACACAGTCGGTTAGGGAGGCGTTCAACAAGGGAACCCGTACCGCCAAACCGTTCAGCTTCCCTTGCAACTCAGGATAAATCAGGCCAATGGCGGTGGCGGAGCCAGTGGTGGTGGGCACCAAGGACATCAGGCTAGAGCGAGCGCGACGTAAGTCTTTGTGGGGGGCATCGACAACGGTTTGCGTATTCGTGACATTATGAATTGTGGTAATTAAGCCGTGACGAATCCCCAAGGCTTCGTGAATAACCTTGACCACAGGCGCGAGACAGTTGGTGGTGCAGGAAGCCGCTGTGAGTAAGTGATGGGTATGCGGATTGTAAAGATGATCGTTGACCCCCATGACAATGTTGAGCGCTTCCTCTTTAACGGGCGCGGCCACAATAACCTTTCTCACCCCCGTGGCAAAATAGGGAGCTAACTGCTTGGGGGTGCGAAACTTGCCAGAACACTCCAGCACAATCTCTACACCGTAATCGCCCCAAGGAACATCCTCAGGATGCTTCGCCTCAGAAAAGGTGATCGATTGATCCGCAATGGCGATCGCCCCCTCCTTAGCATGAATCACCTGTGGCCAACGACCATGAACCGAATCAAATTCCAGCAAGTGTGCGGCTGCCGTTGTGCCCCCCTGAATCTCATTAATGTGGCGGAACTCCAGTTCAGGCCAAGCCCATGCGGCTCGCAACACTAAGCGGCCAATACGTCCAAAGCCGTTAATGCCGATGCCAATACCCATTGTGGCTGCTCCAGCAGGTCATTCCTACGTTATTTCAACTTATCTTGAATTGTCAACGCCCACCAATAGCCTCGAGCCTTTGGGGATTCTAAGGGCAGAAGACAAAACAGCTAGCCCTCACCGTAGGATACTGAAAGAGCGCTGGGTTTAGGCGAAGTAGGGATGAAATGGCAATTCTGGATTGATCGCGGGGGCACATTTACCGATATTGTAGCGCGGCACCCCAACGGCCAAATTCTGGTTCATAAGCTCCTATCAGAAAATCCAGAGCACTACCGGGATGCAGCGGTGGCCGGCATTCGCTCTTTGATGGGGCTACAGGCCAGTGACCCCATACCGGCAGAGACGGTTGAGATCGTTAAACTGGGCACCACGGTTGCCACCAATGCCCTGCTGGAGCGCACCGGAGAGCCAACAGTACTTGTAATTACCGAAGGGTTTGGCGATGCCTTAGCTATTGGCTACCAACAGCGTCCGGATCTGTTTGCCCTTGCGATTCAACAGCCTGAGCCACTCTATGCTGAGGTCATTGAAGTCAGAGAGCGCCTGAGTGCCAGCGGCGAGGTATTAGTCCCCCTTGATGTGGCCGCATTGGAGCCACAATTGCGATCTTGCTATGCCAAAGGCATCCGCAGTTGTGCCATTGTCTTGGTGCATGGCTATCGCTACCCCCGCCATGAGATGCAAATTGCTGAGCTGGCTCGCGCCATTGGTTTCACTCAGGTATCGGTGTCCCACGAAGTCAGTGGCTTAATCAAACTGGTCAGCCGTGGGGATACCACCGTTGTCGATGCCTATTTGTCCCCTGTACTCCACCGCTACCTTGCAGGGGTTCAGGCTGAATTAGGGGAGATTCCCCTCTACTGTATGCAGTCCAATGGCGGCGTGGTGGCGGCCTCCTTTTTTCGCGGTAAAGATAGCTTACTCTCAGGGCCTGCGGGCGGGATGGTGGGTGTGGTGCAAACCGCCTTGGCCGCCGGTATTGAGCGGTTGATTGGTCTGGATATGGGGGGGACATCTACCGATGTATGTCACTACCGGCACAGCCAGACGACCCCTTGGCCAGAGTATGAACGCTGGGAAGAAGCCAGTATCGCTGGTGTACGGGTGCGATCGCCCCTGTTAGCGGTGCATACTGTCGCAGCAGGAGGGGGGTCGATTCTGCGCTTTCACGGGGGACGCTACCAAGTGGGGCCAGCCTCTGCGGGGGCAAACCCCGGGCCTGCTGCCTATCGCCGCGGTGGACCACTGACCATTACCGATGCCAATGTTTTGCTAGGGAAGATTCAACCTGACTATTTTCCGTCAGTGTTTGGCGTGGATGGTCAACAACCCCTTGATCACAAGACGGTGATCCACAAATTTGGCGAGCTTGCCACCACGATCGCCAAGGCCACGGGAGAGCAGGTACCACCGGAAGCAGTGGCCACTGGCTTTATTGCGGTTGCCGTTCATACCATGGCGCAGGCAATCAAAAAAATTTCCTTAGAGCAGGGGCACGATGTACGGGAATACACCCTCTGCTGTTTTGGTGGGGCTGGCGGCCAACATGCCTGCCTCATTGCCGAGGTTTTGGGGATGCCACAAGTCTATATCCACCCGTATGCGGGGGTGCTTTCCGCTTACGGCATTGGCCAAGCAGAGCTACGGGTACTCAAAGAGCAAACCATTGAACGCCCTTTAACCCCAGAGACGGTGTCCCACCTTGCAGCAACGATTGAACAACTCCGGCAACAGGCACTAGGGGATTTAGTGGCTCAAGGGGTGAGTGCACAAAGTGTGCAAACCCATGTTCGCGCGGGGCTAGGGTATGAGGGCACGGACTCGACCCTGTGGATTCCGTGGGACGATGTCACCACCATGACGGCAGCCTTTACTCAGGCACATCAGGATCGCTATGGCTTTGTGTTAGCGGGGCGATCGCTTCGGATAGGCCAAATTGCCGTTGAAGCCGTAGCGTGTCAGCCACCCCCAGCGGTAACGGACTCCCGACCCTACGTCAGCTCACAGCCCTTGGCCACCGTGCGTCTCTATAGTCAGGGGCAGTGGCATCTGGCGCCAGTGTACCAGCGGCAGGCACTCCCTAGCAATACAGTCATTCAAGGGGTAGCCCTCATTCTGGATGGGACAGGCACAAATGTAGTAGAGGCAGGGTGGCAGGCTAAAGTTGACCCCCAAGGCGGCCTCTGGTTATCTCCTATGGCCGCCCCAACAGTACCCCAACCACGGCAGCGGCCAACCGTTGCCGATCCGGTACAGCTAGCCATCTTTCAGCAGCTTTTTCGCGCCATTGCCGAGCAGATGGGGGTCACCCTGCAACACACCAGTGCCTCGGTCAACATCAAAGAACGCTTAGACTTTTCCTGTGCCCTTTTTGATCATCAGGGCAACCTTGTGGCCAATGCTCCCCACATCCCTGTTCACCTTGGCTCCATGGGGGAAAGTGTCAAGGCACTGCTGGCAGAGAAGGGCGATACCCTGCGCCCAGGTCAGGTGTTTGCCACGAACAATCCCTACCGCGGCGGCACTCACCTCCCTGATATTACCGTAATCACCCCTGTCTTTTTGCCTAGGGAAACACGCCCCGCATTCTTTGTGGCCTCGCGGGGGCACCATGCGGATATTGGTGGTATTAGTCCGGGGTCAATGCCCGCCAACAGCACGACGATTGCTGAAGAAGGGGCACTGCTGGATAACGTCCTCCTTGTAGATCAAGGGGTGTTTCAGGCGCTGGCCATCAGCCAATGTTTAACGGCAACACCCTACCCTGTCCGACATCTCCAGCAAAACCTAGCAGATTTACAAGCACAAGTTGCCGCCAATCAGCGCGGCATGCAGGAGCTACGCAGCCTCTGCGATCGCTATGGCCGGGAGGTGGTGGCTGCTTATATGCAATTCACCCAAGACAATGCTGCTGAGTGCGTGCGCCAGTGTTTGCGATCGCTGGTCAGCGGCACGTTTCAGACAGACATGGACAACGGTAGTTGCCTTCAGGTACAGATCACCATTGACCCTGAGCAAGGAACTGCGCTTCTCGACTTCAGCGGCACCTCACCCCAACGCAGCGACAACTTTAACGCCCCCCTCGCCATCACTAAAGCGGTGGCGCTCTACGTCTTTCGTACCCTTGTCCAAGAGGATATTCCCCTTAATGAAGGGTGTTTACGACCCATTACCCTGCGTATTCCAACCGGGTGCCTGCTTAATCCCACCTACCCTGCTGCGGTTGTAGCTGGGAACGTCGAAACCTCCCAAGCCCTTGCCAACCTTCTCTATGGCGCACTGGGGGTCATGGCAGCCTCTCAGGGCACCATGAACAACCTGAGTTTTGGCAATGACCGCTATCAATACTACGAAACCCTCTGTGGTGGTGCAGGGGCAGGAGCCACCTTTGAGGGGGCTAGCACCGTGCAAACCCACATGACCAACTCACGGCTGACGGATGTTGAAGTTCTTGAAAGCCGCTATCCAGTCATCATTTGGGAATTTCGTCGTCGCTCGGGGAGTGGTGGGAAGGGGAGGCACCGGGGGGGCGATGGCGCAGTGCGAGTTCTCGAGTTTCGCGAAGCCATGACCGTTAGCCTTCTGAGCCAGTCACGCCGCATCCCACCCTTCGGCTTAGCTGGTGGGGAAGCCGGGGCAACGGGGCAAAATCAGTTACTGCCCCTCAACCAGCCTCCTCAAACGTTGCCAGGAACAGTGACTATTCAAGTGCAGCCGGGCGATCGCCTGCGAGTGGCTACCCCCGGTGGTGGTGGGTTTGGGTTCTAGTCGGGATCTGTGGGCTGACCATTACTGCTGACCTGCTTGAGATGAATATGCTTACGCCCAAGGCTAATTTCAAACTCATCCCCAGGTTTCAGATTCATTTGCTTCGTATAGGCAGAACCAATCAGCAAGTTGCCATTGGCTTGTACCGTAATCCGATAGCTGGCACTACGGCCACCCCGACTACCACTCCGCCCGCTCTTACTGTCAAGATTCATCCCCAACGCTTCGAGCAAGGCATTAGTAAATTTCATCTTGCTGATCCGCTCAGCACCACTTTGAGTAACCGTGTAGTAGCCACAGGCTTTTGCCTTTTCTGCCTTAGAAAGATGTTCGAGTTCTTTGACTTTGTCTAGTAAAGCAGCACCCGTGAGAGGTTCTACTCGTTTTCGTCCCATTTTAACCTACCTTATCAACCGTTAAATGCTGTCCTTCATTGACGACTTAGATAGTTGATTGTCGATCAGATGACAGCCAACTCAATAATAGTGAGCCTATTATTTAGATAACCATAACTGCTTTAAAAATTCAAGTTCTTACGTAGAGTAACGACATTTTATCACCTTTTAGGTTGTGATACTATTTCAGAAATGTTTGGCATATTTTCTGCCTAAAAGATATATGGCCTTAAGCTAGGCCAGCCGTTCCCTCAATGAAGTCATAGTAATCCTATCTCTATACCATGTTCCGTAGTAGCCAACAGGACAGCGCAGGTTAATTTTTAATAGTTAGCTTAAACGACCGGGGTTATAGCACAGTTCCGTGAACAAAAAGCAGGGAGTAGTATCCATCCCAGCGGCGGGTCGTGGCATCCTCCTTTATCTGACGAGCGAGAATCTCCCGTGCTCTTGAGGTAGCAACGAGAACGAGCCTAACATGATGCTTGGTATTAACAACAAGAGCGGCTTGACCATGTTTACACCCTAACTTCCTTACTGGCTGAAAAAAGAAGACGACCTCTAGGGTTCCAATGAGGTTAATGCTGTGCCTCTACAGCAAAGCATGACGCATCTAATAACGTTTTCACCGACAAAGCGCCCTAAAGCCCCTGCCTTGAGACATGGGGATATAAGGTGCTGAAATGTTGTAAAATCTAGGGTGTATCGTAGGACATACGGAAACATCTCCAATAAAGAGTAAACGACTAGAGAGACAAGCACCTCTGCTAATGCAAAGCAACTTGAGTTTGTAAGTGCGGCCACTGAACCAGTAATCCTAAAGGACAACCTTAGGGGAATCTCCTAGCCTTAGCTACGGGCAATATGTTAAACACAGCGTAAAGTATGCCAAGGATGCCAACTCCAAAACAAAGCACCATACCTGCATTGGGCTAGCACTTGGGGTGCATGGCGTGGATGCCAACTGGCTCCTGATATCTGAACCCGCCGGTCAATCTGTTTCACCCAAGACTCAACACACCCACCGCCAATGGCACAAACGCCTTCAGCTTGAAAATACTCGTAATTGATCATGCGGTAACGATGCTCGCGTCAATGCCTTGACACCCCAAGCCATTGACATACATGCCTCAGCATTGTTGCTGGATGTCATCACTATATCGTTGAGCGCCACTGTAGTTATCAACGAATTGCGGGTAACAACTGACACAAATGTAATTTTGCTTACCTCTTCTCCTCCCGTTCTTACGGATATGAGTCGATTGGCATTCTGGACATTGCATGAGAACTCATCCTCACTCCTCCCTTCATCATGCAACGTCGGCCAACCGCCCTGTGCAAGATCTAGACCAGCACGTTGCAACGGTGACCCACAGTTGGAGCAACTGTCCCTACAACCCAGCTACACCCAGTACCTATCCCTGCATGTGGACGGCTCCGCAACGTCTTGGTACGCCCTACCCTACTAACGCCTACGAAAACGCTGTTGGCCAAGCTCACCCCTATCGTGCCACTACTGCTGCTGCGTTTAACTCATGGCAGCGTAGCTCTGCCCATCGCAGTGTTCTCCTCAATTAAGGGATATGCCAATCCATGACATGGCAAGTGATTGGCATTGGCATTTACAGAGGCTATGCAGTGGTATGGTTTGGCGATGCTCTTGACCCTGCGGTACAGATGGAACCTTAAGATCTAGCTGAAAAGCCTTAAATCTGTTGCTGGGGTTACGAAACAGTTAGGGATAAATTTGCTAAATTAGCATCCAATTCCAGTGAAATACCCTTGGGAGAGGACACTTAACCCTCTCTTTATGATGGGATTGGGACACCGCTGATGAACGGTTCGTCTCATGGGCGGCAAACATTCACAAGAAAGTTACCTGTTGCTTGTTACTGTTTACTCCTCTGCTAATGTGGGGCAATGGCTTATGTTTGTGCATATCGAAATTATTGAGAGCAACCCCCACCTCCGATCTCTCCTAGGCTGGCATTTACAGCAGGTTGGCCACACCGTTCACTTGGCCAGTGGGTGCCAGCAGGGGCAAGAGGTCTTTCAACAGCGCCATCCCGATCTCGTTGTCCTAGACCTCGACTTAAATGAAGGGAATGGCCTTGATCTGTGCCGCTGGCTTCACTATCAGCAGCAGGCCATTATCTTAGTACTTTCAGCTCACGGCGATGAAACAGATGTTGTGGCCGCCTTGCGCTCAGGTGCCGATGACTATCTTGCCAAGCCGTTTGGGATGCAGGAGTTTTTAGCCCGGGTCGAAGTCCTCACGCGCCGTAGCCGTCCGTTTTTACCTAGCGTTCTGAATCTAGGTGAGTTGCAAGTGGATTTGGTGCAACGACGAGTTGTTGTCCGGAATATGCCGGTCGATCTAACACCCCAAGAGTTTAGTTTGCTCTATGTGCTCACGCAAATGGGAGGCACACCCCTCAGTCGTCAAGAACTCCTGCGCAGGGCATGGCCCGAAAGTATTGATAACCCACGCACTGTCGATACGCATATTCTATCTTTACGCAAAAAAATAGAGCTTGATCCCCAGCAACCGCGTCTCATTCAAACGGTACGCAATGTGGGCTATCGTCTGCACCTAGAACCCGTGAACGGTCGCCACAGGCACAATGGGGTGAAACCCCACCAACGTCCAGCACAGTCCCGTTCCTCCCATGTGTTGGTCTAGAGGGTTTGCTAGGATTGGGGATTGAGTGGAGCACGAGCAAGATTTCATGACAACTGCACCGCCATCCCCGGCCGCCTCGTCTTGGATACTCCAGCCAAACAGGTTGCTCGATCTGTATCGCCAGCAGCAGTGGGATGCCCTCTCAGAGGAGTTTTTGCAGTTGCTGGATCTTTTTAGGCAGACAACCTATCTAAGCCTAGATCCGCAGCAGCAGTATGCCATTGATGCCTTTGTGAAACACTTTCTTTATCTCTTTAGCCAAGAGGATTACATTATTGGCGATCGCTATGTGGAGCCATTTTTGGCAGCAGCAGGGTTAATTTCCAATCTTGTGGCCATCTCCCACTTCAAAACAACGGATCCCTACCTTGCCCTGCTCGAGCAGCAAAAAAATAATTTCGTGAAGCTGCTAACGCTTTACTCTGCTCGCAATTCACCACGATATAGCGTCAAAGCATTATTTGACATCTCTCCAGCTATTGCTAGCCAGTGGTATTGTCACTTTTTTAACAGCTACTATTCCCTGTGCGCCAACGATGTTGCCTACCGTCACTTGCAATCACACATGGCAGCCTTTGACGATCGCCTTGACACTTTGGTGAATTTTCACCACATGAATTTTGCTGTCACCTACATTAATGCCGAGGGCGATCGCCTACCTCATTGCCCACCACCCCACCTTACAAGCAGACCCCAGCCGTGAACCGATTCTGATTTCCTAGCCACAATGTCTCAAGCTTTTGCATGGTTAGAACCCGCCTTAGGTGCACTTCAGCGAGCCCACTGGTGGCGGCAGCCAAGAGCCAGTAGTGCACCGGCTGCCCTTGTGACCCTCGAAGATGGGGGGCAGCCACTAATTAACTTTTGCAGTAATGATTACCTCGGCTTAGCCACTCATCCAGCCGTCAAAGCTGCTGCCATTCAAGCTATTCAGGAGTGGGGCACTGGTGCAACAGGCTCCCGCTTACTCAGTGGTGAGCGCCCTTTGCATGCAGAGCTTGAAAGCGCGATCGCCCATTGGAAAGGCACCGAAGCCGCCCTTGTCTTTAGCTCCGGCACCGCCGCCAATATCGGTACCATTGCCGCTCTAGTGGATCCACGGGATCTCATTCTTGCAGATAGCTATAATCACGCTTGTCTTAAAAAAGGAGCACGCCTAAGCCGGGCAACCTACTACGAGTACCGCCACAATGATGTAGAACAGTTGCGGCATTACTTAAAAAAATACCGTCACCAGTACCGCCGTTGCCTGATTCTCAGCGACGGAGTGTTCAGTATGGATGGGGATGTTGCCCCACTGCCAGACATCCGTCAGCTTGGGGCAGAATTTACTGCCATGGTTTTGGTGGATGATGCCCACGGCACAGGCGTATTAGGGGCAACGGGGGCAGGCACCCTAGAAGCCCTAGGCCAGTCCAACACTGGGGTGATTCAGATGGGAACCCTCAGTAAAGCGCTGGGGAGCTTAGGGGGGTATATCGCAGGCGATCAGTCCCTCATTACCTACCTCCGCCACCGCGCCAGTACGTGGGTTTATAGTACTGGCCTCTCCCCCGCTGATACCGCCGCTGCCTTAGCTGCGATTCAGGTGGTGCAATCTGAACCCCAACACCGCCAAGCTCTACACGATCGCATTCAGCAGTTGGCCATAGGACTGGCTAAGGGAGGAGTGCAGGTGCTGCCTCGTTCCGTGCCGACCCCCATTTTTTGCCTCCCTGCCCCTGATGTGGCCACCGTCCAAGCATGGGGACAGCAGTTACAGGCTCAGGGCTGTTGGGTGGCTGCTGTCCGTCCGCCCACCGTGCCCTACAGTCGGCTGCGGATTACCCTGCGTGCCGATCACACACCGCAGCACATTGACCAATTATTGACGGCATTACTGTCGCTGCACATCTAATGAAGAATTAAATAAAATTCGCAAGCAAGCGGGTGTATTAGATCGAGGCAGCAAGTTTATTTTATTGAGGAATGATCTAGATTTAATGCCAGAAGAAACGGTCAAATTAGAGCAGCTTTTGCAACGCTCAAAGCGATTAGAAAAAGCGTACCGATGGAAACAAGAATTGTGTGGAATTGATGAGAAGTTGTTGATAATTGAGGAAGGGAAGCATCGAATTCAAGAATGGCTATATCAGACAGGAGCCGTTTGTAATCCAGCAATCATAATGATTGGGAACCCTTTAGATGGAATTATAAACTACTTTAGAAACCGCACTACGAGCGGAGTAACGGCGGGAATCAATAATCGTATTAAGTTGATTAAACGACAAACGCATAGCTTTGTAAACTTCAACAATTTTCGAGAAAGGTTATTAGCTTGCTTCTCTAAGTTAGTAATAGTTATCACCATACTAACGGGAGAGCTATTTTCATAAACAATTGAGGGCTTGGAGATGAGTGCTAAAATAGATGCCTAAAATAGACCCAGAGCAGCGGGGTAGTCTATGCATGATTACTGAGATATTGGCAGCACTGGATCGGGGTAACTATCAGCAGGCAGAGCAGCTCCTAGGGCAACTTCCTGCGGAGGATCCGCGGGTGTTGCTCTGTCAAGGACGGTTGTACCTCAAGACCGATCGCCTCGCCGAAGCAGAAACAACGTTTCGGAACCTGCTGCGACTGAATTGTGGCCCTAAGCTCACCCAAGCCGCACGGCAAGGGTTGCAGACGATTGAGCAGGTGCGGCAGCAGCAGCGACAGCAGGCGATCGCCCAAGCCCATGCAGTAGTCGGCGTTGAAGAACAGGGGGTACTGGTACTGGAAGGCGTTGCCAATCCAGAGGCGAAGGCTCCCCTAGCGCGTCATTTGGCAAGCATTCTAAAAATTGATCCCTATGCCGCCCGCTTGTTAATTCCCACCCGCGGATGGCGGTTGATCCGCTGCGGTAATTTTGCAGAGCTGATGGTATATCGGCAAGAGCTACAGGCCGTGGGCTTGCCGTTGTTTTGTGTCCCCATGGCGGCATTAACCCAGACCCCTGTCCTTGAAGTTCGCTATTTTCAAGCACTTTCCCCCCAGCCTCAGGTGGTGTGTACCAGTGCCCTGCATCCCCAGCCCTTTACACTGACCTTTCAGTGGGCAGAGGTCACGCAGCGGGTGGAGGGGCTACTGCCAATTTTTGAGCTGGTGTTTGATCGCGATCGCCAAGGCAAAGTCAGCCGCAAACAGCAAATCCAAGATCACGCCCAGTGCTGTGACCTACACTTAACCGAAAAAAACCAGATTCTGCGCTTTTATCGCGGCGGCTATCAGTTTAATCAGGGGCTTGATCTAGGAACCCTTGATATTGCGACAGCACCAGAAATCGAACTGGATCACCATACATCTTGGGCAAAATGGCGGCAGTTGTCTAGTCTATGGCAGCATAACTGTGGCGATCGCCCCGTCTGGAACGACTTTAGTAGCTTTGCTGCAACAGCTCTCGAATTTAGCGAGTTGCTCAGTAAAATTCCCCCCCATCTCAACCTCTTTCGCCGTGAAGATAGCCCTTGGGATGCTGCTTTCATGCTGTATAGTAGTTTAGCCTTTCACCGCCCGCCTCCCTAATCAGCCGTCCCCACAACCGTTAAGCTATAAGTACACTCCCCGTTCTGAGTTTGTTGTGCTCCATCGACTCAAACAAGCGATTAAAAATGACTTAATTGCTGGCCTGCTGGTGGTTATTCCCCTAGCAACCACCATCTGGTTGTCAATTTCAGTATCCAGTTGGGTGTTAGATCTACTCACGCGGATTCCCAAGCAAATCAACCCCTTCAAAACATGGCACCCCTTACTGGTGGAGTTACTGAATGTCAGTGTTGGCATTCTTGTCCCCCTCAGTGGCATTCTGCTGATTGGCTTAATGGCACGCAACATCGTAGGTCAGTGGTTCTTAGCAACTGGCGAAAGTCTGCTGAAGCGCATTCCCCTCGCAGGAACGATTTACAAGGTTTTGCAACAACTGCTAGAAACCATTCTGCGGGATTCGCGCAATCGCTTTCGTCGCGTTGTCCTAGTCGAGTATCCCCGTAGGGGTCTATGGGCAGTAGCCTTTGTCACTGGTACGATTAATGAATCCTTAGAAACACCCTTTTCAGAGCCAATGCTCAGTCTATTTGTGCCCTCCTCCCCCAACCCCACAACAGGCTGGTACGTCATTGCCAGTGAGCGCGAGGTGCAGGACTTAAACATTTCCATTGAAGATGCCTTTAAGCTGATCATCTCCGGCGGCATTGTTACGCCGGAGACACCTCTGCCGCAGTCCTTGACCCCTGCATCATTACCCCTATCATGAACAGCTCAACCCGCATGGCTAGGTACTCGAGCGCAGAGCTACCGTCAATTAAGCCAACATCAATGCTGAGGAACAACTAATGATAACTGCTCGCCGTGTTGCCCGTGAATTAGCCCTGCTCAGTGCAGCGCAACTCCTGCGCCAACCCAAGCAACTTAGCGATACTGACTGCCGTAGCTTGATTTTAATGGCCGTGCGTACCCTCGCCAGCGATGTGCGCGATACCTTAGAGCAAGCGGGGAGTGAGTTAAGTGACAGTCAACGGCTGTTACACCACAGTGAATTACAACTTCCCCACCTTGAAAAGGCACAGTCCCTGCTGCAAGAGGCCTTACAACAGGCAGAACGCTGTATTAATCGTGTGGGTGCCGCCTTAGATTTACCGGAAATTCTCTACTTTGCCCACCAAGAAGAGGTGCAAGCCTACGCCATAGGCATTTTGCAGCACCTCCATCGCCACCAAGCAGAAATTGAACAACACCTAGGCGCAGCCATGGTCGATTGGCACGTGGATCGGCTGACACAGTTAGACCGTTACATTATTGAAATTGCCATGACTGAAATGGCCTACTTAGGTGTGGCCAAACAAGTTGCGATTAACGAAGCCGTTGAACTGGCCAAACGCTACAGCGACGAAGGCAGTCATCGATTTATCAATGGTGTGTTGCACCGTATCAGCGAACTCAGTGCACGCGGGGTTGCACAATCCCCCCAATCATAAAGCCTCGGTCACAGCACTAGCAGACATTGTAAAATGAGAAACGACTAGGTCGTTGAAAGACTGGCTAAGCCTTAAGAGTTGAGTTTGTGCTGGTTGATAAAAGGTAGCTCCATCAATGTCTGCTTATACTGAATCCCTCAAACGCTCTCTTTTTCTGACAATCCTTGCGCTCATTGTATCATTGACCATTTCTTTCTTGGTGGCAATCTAGAATAAAACCCTAATCCATTTATAATCATCTATTCATGTGAGTTGAGTGAGCCATGGTTGCCCGTTCTGTAACGACTGCGCCACCCCCCTTGCCCCTTTGGGTGATGTTCCGCCTCGGTTTATTTCAGCTGGGACTGGGGATGATGTCTATCTTGGTTTTGGGGGTGCTCAACCGCATCATGATTAAAGAGCTGGCCGTGCCAGCGACCTTGGTGACGCTTACGATCGCGATGCATCAATTTGTGTCTCCGGTGCGGGTATGGTTTGGTCAACTCTCGGATGCCCACCCCATTGGCGGGCAGCATCGCACAGGGKATATTTGGGGCGGTGCTGTTGCCTTTACCTTGGTGGCCTACACCATTGTGCAGGTCATTTGGCAGGTGGGGGAAAGCCTTAGCCAGTCGGGCTGGAATGGGGTCACGCAGGCATGGATTGCACTCTTGGGAGTGCTGTTTGCCGCCTACGGCATTTGCGTCAGCAGTAGCTCTACACCGTTTGCAGCACTGCTTGTGGATGTCTCTGAGGAAGACAACCGAGGCAAGCTGGTGGGGATTGTCTGGTCGATGTTAACGGTGGGGATTGTTGTGGGTGCCATCCTCAGTGGTGTGCTCTTGCAGCAGTTGGAGATCGACACCCCGATCGCCCTGTTGCGCAGCAGTGTGAATCAGCTTTTTTTGACGGTGCTGGGGGTGGTGTTACTCTTGGCGATCGCCGGCACGTGGGGGGTAGAAGCCAAGTACTCCCGCTATGCTGTGCGCACAACCCACCCACAACGCACTGAACATATTACCTTGGGGCGCGCCCTTAAAATTCTGACTGCCAACTCGCAAACGTGGCTCTTTTTTATATTCTTGGTTCTGATGACCTTGAGTTTATTTATCCAAGAGCCTGTTTTGGAACCGTTTGGGGGTGAAGTGTTTGGCATGACCATTGCCGAAACAACGCGCCTCAATGCCTATTGGGGGGTGGGAACCCTCGTTGGTCTCAGTTTGACCGGCTTTTTGATTGTGCCTCGTTTGGGCAAAATTGCAACTACGAAATACGGCTGCTTAGGGGTGGCTGTGATGTTTTTGCTCTTGATTGTGGCGGGGGTAACCCAGCAGGCATGGCTCTTTAAGCTGGAGTTATTTCTCTTTGGCATTACCGCAGGGATTACCACCACAGGTGCTCTAAGCTTGATGTTGGATTTAACGGTTGCGGAAACAGCAGGAACCTTTATTGGTGCATGGGGGCTCGCTCAAGCGATTGCGCGGGGATCGGCAACAGTGCTGGGTGGTGCGGCTCTGGATATCGGGCGGCAGCTATTTGGGGTCCCCATTTTGGCCTATAGCCTTGTATTTTGCTTGCCAATGGTGGGCATGGTTCTAGCCATTTGCTTGCTGCAACGGGTGGATGTCAGCCAATTTCAACAGCAGTCTCAACGGGCGATCGCCAGCGTCTTGGCAGAAGACCTAGATTAACGCTTGCTACCACCGGCCGGGGGGATGGCGCGTGTCCTAGTAGCGACCAAAAAAGGAAAAATCCCGCTTACCAAAGTGGGTTACATTGGCAATATTAAAGTGCTCAAGACAATTTACAAGCCACCGCACCTTGCCACGACTAAAGGATTGGTAGTGATTAAATAAAATGGCAAAGCGCTTCTCGAGGTAAGGCTTGACCTTTTTGCTCACAAGAACCACTTTCAGCAGTAAGCCAATAGTGGCCGCGGTACCAATATTATTCAACAGGTCAATAAAGACCAAATGATTTGGGTTTTGGGCGCTATCCACCACCAAATAGTTCAATGTTTGGCTACAGGTACGCACAATCGTGAACTCATTAACGGGCTGTGGCTGCTGAAACGCTGGTAACGTATCGAGATATTGGTGAAATTTTTGGCGAAAGCGACCGCGACCGACATCAGGGATAGTATCCGTCAAGTAGTGAAAAAATGCATCCCGAAAATCACGGGTCGATTTTAACCGCTGTAGCCGCTGCTCAAACTGATTGGCTAAGTCGCGATAGGTGTGCTGCTGATCGAGTTTGCCAACAAAGTGCTGCACAGAGGCTTTCAGCTCTTCAGGGGTGAGTAGGGTTGGGTTCTTAACCGTTGGTGTATTGACGTGCCCTTGGGCACGACGAAACTCGCTGGTAAGGTACTGGCTGAGATTCAGTTCAAATTGCTGTACTGCTTGGTGTTGGTAATGTTGGATATGCCGCAGTTCTTCCGGTGAAGTTTCATCCCCAACCAAGCAATGATTGTACAAGTAGGGATAGCGACGAATCAGTGTCGAAAGGGGGCGATCGCTATTTTTGCGAATTTGGGAGGCATCCTGAGCATCTTCGCGCAGAAACTGAACCATTCGTTGGAGTTTCTGAAACGCTTCGCTATCTAGGTAGTCTTTGAGCAGCAGACGCAGCTTGCGCACAATGGGAGCCCGGCTGAGGCCAGCCGCAGGCATCGAGACTTGGGTTTCGAGAACCGCCAGAAAATCGGGCACGGCACCTTGTAACAACGGTCGCGATTGCCAACGGTTAATTAAAATGTGGCAACAACGATTGACAAAAGGGCGAAAATTCTGGGAGGCATTACTGCTCGTGACAATGCGATCCATTGCCTCCTGAACGTGGCGATCGGGGTAGGTGTAACCCATGATAAAAAGCGCACGAAACCGCTCAATCACCTGCTGTGGATGTTCC
Organism: Synechococcus sp. PCC 6716; assembly: GCF_022570815.1. Taxonomy (NCBI): domain Bacteria; kingdom Bacillati; phylum Cyanobacteriota; class Cyanophyceae; order Synechococcales; family Synechococcaceae; genus Synechococcus; species Synechococcus sp. PCC 6716. The sequence continues at coordinate 56,230 of NZ_JAKLTU010000005.1, read as the reverse complement.
TGTTGTACACAGGCCAACAGATGATCGTAGATTAGTTGATAGTCGTTTGCTTTTATCCACGTATTCATGATGGTGACGCGCTCCTAAGCAGCAGTACTAAGACAGTGCAGGAACACAGGCGGCATACTTATTGACTTACCTAAGCATAATAGGAGCTGAAACTAGCGCCGCTAGTGATCTGAACCACCGATTGACTGTGACCTTGATCACTTTTAATCACTTTTAGGAATTAGGAACGTCTGCACAGTAAACCAATCTGTTCCTCCTGTTCCTTCAGTTTCTTTCTATTATGGAGCATCTCACCCTCAGGCGTGATCGAAGCATTTTATGCAAGTTGCCGCAATCGCGGTCACACCTTAGTTAGCTATCAAGCGGGGGCTTTGCTTTTCGGGTTTGAGTCTTTTGCCGCCCTCACCCTAGCCCTCTCCCAAAGGAGAGGGAGCAAGACTCTTAGCTCCCTTCTCCCCAAGAAGAAGGGTTGGGGATGAGGGAATTCATAGCCACAGTCAGCAACACCTAAGCGGGCAGCGCCGCGCCTACAAGTCGCCTGCAAGTATAGTAGTAGTTTTTAGAATAATAGGGGTGCCTTGGATAAACATGCACCCACTTGTGAATAAAATCCGCACCTATACGCTATAATCCTTGGGAATTCTTTTGGCTGTGAGAGTGAATTATGCGAACCTCGACCGCAACACTGCCGACAACAGATCAGACAACAGATCAAGCGTACCTAAAGATTCAAGGAGGGTATCGGCTATCGGGCGAGGTAAAAATTAGTGGCGCCAAAAACTCTGCCTTGGTACTGATGGCGGGGGCTTTACTGGCTGCGGATACAACCATTTTACACGCTGTCCCCGACTTGGCAGATATTCGCCGCCTTGAGGAAATTTTACAAGCCCTCGGGGTTAAGGTACAACGGCTAGGGGCAGAAACAATCGCCATTGATGCCACAGACCTGAATACGAACGATCCCCCCTATCGCCTTGTGAGCCAGCTCCGTGCTAGCTTTTTTGCTATTGGTGCGTTGGTGGCACGACTAGGAATTGCACGAGTGCCTCTGCCCGGTGGCTGTGCTATTGGGGCACGTCCTGTGGAGTTGCACGTGCGCGGTTTGCAAGCGTTGGGTGCAGAGGTCACGATTGATCATGGTGTGGTCACCGCCAGTGCAAGCAAACTCAAGGGAGCACGGATTTATCTTGACTATCCGAGTGTGGGTGCCACCGAGACATTAATGATGGCTGCCACCCTTGCAGACGGGGAAACCACCATTGAGAATGCAGCCCAAGAGCCGGAAGTAGTTGACCTGGCTAACTTCTGCAATGCCATGGGTGCAAAAATTTACGGCGCTGGCACAAATTCAATTACTATTGTTGGTGTCGATCGCCTCCATGGTACCGAGTATCAAATCATTCCCGATCGCATTGAAGCGGGTACCTTCTTGCTTGCGGCGGCAGTGACACACTCTGCCATTACCTTGGCACCGGTTATTCCTGCTCACCTGACGGCAGTAGTGGCCAAACTTGAAGACATGGGGGGCGTGATTACGTTTCCCGATCCCACTCGGGTTCACTTTTCACCGGCTCATCGCTATCGGGGTACAGATATTGAAACCCTACCTTACCCCGGATTCCCAACGGATATGCAGGCTCTTTTTATGAGTTTGCTGGCCATCAGTGAAGGGAACAGTTTAGTCAGCGAAACGGTGTTTGAAAATCGTTTTGGCCATGTTGCTGAGCTAAACCGGATGGGTGCCGATATTCGTGTCAAGGGTAACCATGCAGCAGTGCGGGGCGTTCCCTTTCTGTCGGGGGCACCAGTAACGGGTACAGATTTACGTGCCACAGCAGCTTTAGTGATTGCTGGTTTGGCGGCTCACGGCGAATCCCAAGTCTATGGGTTGCAGCATCTCGATCGCGGCTACTGGCAGCTCGAGGCTAAGCTCCGTGGGTTGGGCGCACACTTAGAGCGCTGTGTCCCCATCGCGCCAAAGGGTTAAAATAATCACGAATGACCCTGTTTGGAATGTGGATGGATGGCATCACTCATTGACTGGGACTATTTAGCAGCACTATCAGGGGGCGATCGCGACTTTGAGCAAGAACTCTTACAAACTTTTGTTGAAGATGCCCAACTCCGCCTAGCCTCCCTAGTGGCCGCAGTGGCTAGCGGCAATTTAGATCAAATAAAGCGGGATGCCCACCACCTCAAAGGATCAAGCGGAAATGTTGGTGTGACCGCCATCCAAAACATTGCCGCTCAACTGGAGCAACAGACGACCGTAGCGGCGGCACAACCCCTTGTAGATGAACTCCAGCAACTCTATCAGGCTGTTGTGAGCGAAGTAGCGGCTTAGTATCCATGAACTGGACCCCACCCGATAGTTTGGCCACAGCGATCGCCCAAGCACAGCAAGCCACCACCCATGCCTTGGCAGACGGTAAGACGCGTCTTCAAATTGAGGTGGTGTTACCAGATCTCAGCCCGATGGCTCTTGCGCACGATTACCTACCTCTCTTTAGCGAGTTAGGCGCGGATCTCAAGGTTTTTTTTGCGGATGCTGGGGCGGCTGCCTTAGCACGTCGTGAATGGGGGAATCCTAGCTATAGTGTTCGGGGGGTCAATGAGTTGATAACGCCTGTTGCGGCGAGCGATCGCGCCGTGATCATTGTTGCGCCTACCCCGGTGGAAGTGACTACGATCGAGCAAATGTGTTTAACTGCGGGCGATCGCCCCTTTATTTTGCTGAATCCAAAGTTACAGGATGTGGCAGTCGTGGGGATTGGCTATGCGGGACGACAACTGCGAGAGCGGTTTTTGAATACACTGGAACTTTGCTACTATCTGCGCCCCCTAGCAGAAGAAATAATTCTGTGGCGGTGTTACCCCCAACCATGGCAGATTTGGCAGTACAGCCCCCTAGGCTCCACCTGCCTAGCTGAATTTGACCAACGTCCTAGTGGCGAGGCCATTGAACGTGCCCTAGCTGCTCAACGTGGCCGCTCCGGTGAAGGTTTTGTTAGTCGGTTGAGACGATTTTTGCGAGCACTACAAACGTGAGGCGGCTCGTGTGCATGGGAATTACCGAAAAGCGCCATAAAGCCCCTAGCTTTAGCAATGGGGATATAAGGCGCAAGCTATTTTATCTGCCCCAATAGACTCATGCTAGTTAGAGAAGCCAAGCTAAAGGAGACACAGGCGTCATATCAAGCTCTAGATGAAGCCATCCGTACGGCACAGTTTATAAGCGAAAACCGCTGCCCACAGCTCGCCCATCATATTCGTGGCGTGTCCCCTGAGGAACTCGAAACATTGGGAGAGGCTCTCTTGGATCTTCAAGCCCTAACCAGACCTCACCCTTATGGCTAGGACAGCATATTGCCATCTAGACTTTAACGGACTTGCTGCCCCATAGTTTGTTACGATAATGTGATGTCAATGCTACGGGCATAACCTTACCCTTATCGTCCACCTCTGATCTTGTGGTTGTCTTCTATGGTTCAAGAGCGTAGTCTCCCCTCGTTATCCGTTCCCCAAACCACTATTACTCGCGAACAGGGGTTAACCCTTTATGAGGATATGGTTTTGGGGCGTACCTTTGAGGATAAGTGTGCGGAAATGTACTACCGTGGGCGGATGTTTGGGTTTGTTCATCTCTATAACGGCCAAGAGGCAGTGTCCACCGGTGTGATTAAGGCCATGCGCCCAGATGACTATGTGTGTAGCACCTACCGCGATCATGTGCATGCGTTGAGTGCAGGAGTGCCCGCGCGGCAGGTTATGGCAGAATTGTTTGGCAAAGCAACAGGATGCAGTAAAGGACGGGGTGGTTCTATGCACCTGTTTTCGGCGGAGCATAACTTTTTAGGGGGCTTTGCCTTTGTTGCTGAAGGCATTCCTGTAGCGACGGGGGCAGCATTTCAGTCGATGTACCGCCGTCACGTTATGGGGGATACCAATGCCGATCAAGTGACGGCGTGCTTCTTTGGTGATGGGGCAAGCAATAATGGCCAGTTTTTTGAATGTTTGAATATGGCTGCCCTCTGGAAATTGCCTATCCTCTTTGTGGTTGAAAATAATAAGTGGGCCATTGGGATGGCGCACGATCGCGCTAGCTCGGAAACTGAGATTTACCAGAAAGCCAAAGCATTTGGCATGGTCGGCGAAGAAGTGGATGGCATGGATGTGCTGGCAGTTCGCACGGTTGCTGAGGCGGCGATCGCCCGTGCCCGTGCTGGGGAAGGCCCAACCCTCATTGAAGCCCTGACCTATCGATTCCGAGGGCACTCGCTGGCTGATCCGGACGAGTTGCGCTCTAAGGAAGAAAAGGAATTTTGGCTAAAGCGTGACCCAATTAAAAAGTTGGGGGCGTACTTGGTAGAGCAAGCTCTAGCGACTACGGAAGACCTACAAAATATCGAGAAAAAGGTACAAGCTAGCGTTGATGAAGCGGTGGAATTTGCGGAAAATAGCCCCGAACCGCAACCGGAGGAGCTTTACGATTACATTTTTGCGGACGATTAGTCGTTTGGTTCAGAGAAAATGCCTAACCGCAGCGCCGTTTTACCTCAGTTTATGACCTAGTAGAAACTAGGGGGGAATTTTAACCGCAGGCTTAAAAGTTTCTAACTCTAGGGTCAGTTTACTGCCACCCACGGTGATGATTCCCATATGTTTTGTAATTGTAGATCACAAAACAATATTGGCAGTCACCAACGCCGCAGCCAGACTAGGCTTAATATAGCACGAGGCTCAGGTTCGCGGGTAGAGCCGACAGGAATTGCGACAAGGAGGCTAGATCATGGTTTTCCACAGGCAGTATCAGATTCCTGTCAACGAATTGAACTGGTAGTTTGACCCACGCGGGCCGCCTGTTCCCGGTACTGCCTGTACCAGTGGTACTTGATCAAAGCTATTGCTGGCGGTTTGCCCTTGAATTTGAACCCCCTGACCCAGTAATTGCTGGGTGGCGGCGCGATCGCCCCCCTGAGCCATCGCTCGGGCTAAGGCTTGGGTGGCATCGTAGGCGGTTGTGGTTCGCCAGCTAATTTKCCCCCGCCATGCTTGAGCCGCCTGTTGGGCAAAGGGATCGTTGGGGCTAGTGCTCCAGGGAACTGCCAAAATCATGCCGTTGATGGCACTATCTCCTTTAATGAGGAGATCGGGCGTATAGAGCTGATCACTGCCAAAGAGTTGAATAGGGGGGGGTTGGGTTTGGTTGGCGATCGCCAAGGCAACGGCATCATTGACCCGGGCACGACTCATGGCCAAAATGGCTGTGTTGGCACCCGCTTGCCGCGCAGTCGTCATCGCTTGGCTTGCATTAAAGCCCGCTGCTGCTGCATCGATCTCCTGAACGACTGAGGCACCGAAGCGAGGGAGGGTAACAGCTAGCTTGGTTTTGAGGTCGTTGCTGTAGGGGCTATCGCTGTTGTAAATGAGGGCAACCTTGGGGTTGGGCACAGTTTTGGCCGCCATCTTAGCAAGAGTATTGGCCGCATTGTCAAGGTATGTTTCGAGCAGTTGCTGCCCCTTCTGGCTCAGGGAGAGGGTTTGCACCTTAACTGTTGTGCCTGCGCCAGTGGTTACACTGGTTGTCAAGGGCGACAGTGCCGCCATGCCTGCTTGTTCGTACCGTTGCAATGCCGCACGACTGTTGGCATCGGCACCATGACCTAGTACCCCCTGCACAGAACTGTTAATTAAATCCTCGGCCAAACTGGTCACACCGTTGGGGCTATTTTCATTGACAATGGCCACTTCAAGGGCACGATTGGGCGCACTAGCGTTAAAGTTTGTTTGGTGCTGAGCCACACCGCGTAAAATTTCCTTGGCCGTGTCTGGGCTGCTGCCAATAGGGACAACGGCAGCCATGGTCATGGGCTGTCCTGCTTGGCGTGCCCGGGCATTATTGAGGTAAATGCGGGCTTCCGGGTCATTGGGATCGGCATCGACTAGAGCCTGGTACTTGGCGATCGCCGCGGCCCAGTTCCCCTGATCAAAGGCAAGGGCAGCCTCCTGCTTGAGGGCGGCTCGCTGAGGATTCGGCTCATTGATCAGGATTTTTTCCCCTTGACTGATATAGGCACTGTTGTGAGAGCTGGTTTGGCTGATCAATTGGCGGCTGTCTGCATTGGCGTTAACAGTGGGCTGTCCTGTGGGGTTTCTATCCCCCAATAGCAAGCGATAGCCTAAATAGCCAATCCCCCCCACTAACCCAGCAGCAGCAATTAACAGCGCCACTAACGCAACCGGAAAGGTTCTCCCTGTTGCCTTAGGATTTGCTGCGGCCATTGCCTCGCGGGGCAGGCCACAGATAACACAGTCTGGCCCAAAATTTTCGTAGGGGGGGTGGGCACCACTGGCATTTGGGTAGCTCTGACCATTTTTAGGGGTGCCATCGCAAATCCATGACCCTGAGGGTTGTGCCATGATGCCTCTTCCTGTAACGACGGCAGCAGCTTAAGCCCGTGCTAGGACTGGATTATCACTTTCAACCTCATCCTGGTCACTCTCTGCCTCGGTGGTAATGGTCATAAACCGCAGAATTGCCTCATTCAGGCGCATGGCTTTTTCCATCGGAGCGATCGCCGTGCCGGGTGCTGTATAGGTCATGAGCACATAGTACCCTTCCCGTAGTTTCTTAATGGGATAGGCAAAACGGCGCTTGCCACGATTTTGCAGTTTTAGTTTGGTGGCACCCTGTTCCTCTAACAACGTGCGAAATTGGCTAATAATTTGCTCCAGTTGCTCCTCACCAACATCCGGGCGAATAATGTAGAGGGTTTCGTAAGTACGATTAATCACACGCAAGCTCCTTATGGACTGAAGACCTTTTGAATTTGCATCAAAAAGTAAGGCTTTATAATTCTAACACCGTAGTTTGCAATCCTTTACAGGAGGTCGGGGGGCATGGTCGATCGCTTTGTGCGAGTACAAACCACGGCGGGGCAAGTGTGCTATGGCACACTGCAATTGAACCGTGAGGTCATCGTTTGGGATGCTGCACCGTGGCTGCACGGGCAACCCACCCCCCAAGTGCTGCGCCCCGACGCTTATCAACTATTAGCACCCTGTTCGCCATCAAAAATTGTTGCCGTTGGCCGCAACTACCCCAAGCATGCGGCGGAAATGGGAAGCACAGTGCCAACAGAGCCGCTTATTTTTCTCAAGCCCCCCACCACTGTGCAAGCCCCTGGTGCTCCCATCTGGTATCCTCCCCAGATTAGCCAACTAGACTATGAAGGGGAGCTGGCGGTAGTGATAGGGGAACGCACCCGCGCCTGCACCCCAACCGAGGCGCTCAGCCATATCTGGGGCTATACTGTGGCCAATGATGTCACCGCTCGAGATATTCAACAGCGAGAGCAGCAGTGGACTCGTTCAAAAGGATTTGATACCTTTTGTCCCCTTGGTCCGTGGATTGTTCGCCATGTGGCTAGCGATGCCCGCTTGCAAACCTTTGTGAACGATGCACCACAACCAATGCAGTCGGCCACCATTGATCAAATGGTTTTTTCCCCCGCCAAGCTGGTGAGCTTTATTAGCTATGTGATGACGCTGCTGCCTGGCGATGTGATCTTAACTGGTACGCCGGAGGGAATTGGCTCGCTTAAGGTGGGCGATCGCGTCCGGGTTGAGGTTGAAGGCATTGGCAGCTTAGTCTCGATCGTCACTACCCCGGAAACACCGTGGACTCCATCTCTAGAACGTATCTACTAAGCCGATAGTTCACCATCGGGAAGAATCGCTTGGGTCATATCCACCACACTGAGATCCACACCGCTGAGACTGGCACCGGTCAAAATCGCTTCAATGAGGTTTGCCCCCCGTAGATCAGCACCGCTCAGGTTTGCCCCCATTAAGTTCGCACCAATTAAAATCGCCGAACTTAGATCCGCCCCGCGCAAGAGTGCGCGTGCCAAGCTTACCCCCCGCAGGTCAGCCCCCACCAACTTGGCTTTGTCAAGGCAGGCATGGCGTAAATTGGCTTCCTTAAACGACACCTCCCGCAAATTGGCTTCTTCTAAGCGAGCGCGGCGCAGGTTTGCCCCAATCAGTACGGCTCGCTCAAGGTTGGCTTGCTGCAAATTGGTGGCTCCTAGGTTGGCACCCCGCAGGTTGGCTTGTACCAGTTGGCTTTCCCGCAGGATGGCATCTGCTAAGTCAGCACCGCGCAGGTAAGCCTCGGTCAAGTTGGCACGACTCAGGTTGGCGCGCTCCAGTTCCGCTAGGGTCAAATCTGCTAAGGTCAGGTTTGCATCCCGCAAAATGGCTTCACTGAGTTGGGCACCGGTGAGGTTAGCTTCACTGAGATCGGCATTGGCCAAGTTGGCACGACTCAAATCAGCCCCCGTTAAGTTAGCTTTCCGTAGCGATACCCAGCGTAGATCCGCACTCACAAGAATCACCCCTCGGAGGTCGGCGCCCCGCAAATCCGCTTGGCTCAGGTTCACGTCGCTGAGAATGGCGCCTTGCAGATCTGCCCCTTGCAGGTTCGCTCCCTGCAATGCGGCATCGGTGAGATCGGCGCGAGACAGGTCAATCCCTGTAAGAATGCAGCGGCTGAGGTTGACGCGGCGCAAATGAGTGCCGCTAAAGTCGCGATCGCCAAGGTTATAGCGTTTGAGTAAAACGTCAGCATCCACAGTGCGTACTGCTGTCCCCCTCCATAGATCACAACATCCTACGTCACCTATGAGTCTTTTAAGCGAATTCGGACAGTGTAAAGCGTTTGTTGCGGATTCCGAACTTGGGTGGTCACACCCAAGGCGGCAAAGGGTTGCAGCGATCGCGCCACATCTGGTGCCAATTGCGGCAGCAGTAGGTTATTTTCAAACAGACTCAGATCGCTAAGGTTAATATACAACTGCGCCCCGCGCGGATGGGGAATAACGGCACGGTACAGTGGGCTATCGGCAAGAGGGCGAGGTGGCCGGGGGGTAATATCCGCCAAGAGGGACGGCCCTAGACCTAAAAACAGGGTGTTATTGCTGAGCCAGCCGTGCTGGGCAACCGGTAAGCCAGGGGGAATACTCCACGTGGTCATGGGCTGCGGCGCTGGGCTGGTTTGCTGGATCCGCCACTTCAGCCGATCGCGAATTTGCTGATCCAGTTCTTGAAATGCTGCTTCCGCACGGGGGCGATCGTTGGTTTGGCTCAAAAATAGGAGGCTGGGAGCATTGCGCAGCGAGGGCACTGGCACAAATGCAGCGGCAAATTCACCGGTCATCCAAGGCACAAAGGTGCTCTGCCAGTCTAGGCCTGTCAAGTCCTCAACAGTGTCGCTAATCGCCTTTTGCACACCCTGGGGCGTATTTTGCCAGAGGGCTTGAAAGGAGCCAGCACCGTAAAACGCTAATGTTGTATCGGGCACCAGACGACTCAGCTCCCGACTTTGCCCTTCTTGGATAAGGCGCTGTCGGTCTTGGGGGATCCACGTCACGGCTTGCAGGTCAATGTCCTGCGGAGTCATATCGACAGCAGCCACTAGCCCTTCAATGTCTCGGGGGGGGGTCGGTAGTGCGCCATCGGGAGCCGCAGACTGGCTGGCAACAAAGGCAGGTAAATTGACGTAGAGTTCCACGAGGGGACGGCGGGGGGGTAAGTCCTTGATGGCGTGCTGATAATCGGATTTGGTGGCAATACCGTTATTTGCCTGAGCGGTGGTAATGACCTCTTTAAGGGCGCTCTGGTGCCGACTCCAGACAATATAAGACTGATCAGCATGGTTGACGAGGGCGATCGCCCCCTGTTCAGCCGTCGGTAAAACCCCTTTCGCGCTAAAGATCTTGATGCCGTTCACCTCAGTGAGGGGCGATCCCATAAAGCGTTGCAGCAGTTGCTCCCCCATCGGCAGGTTAAGGGTGGGCACAATCCACACAAACGGCGGTTCAGGCAACTCTTGCACCGTCTCTGGGGTCATCGGCAACATCACTAAGGTGGCCTGCTTGCCAATGAAGGGACGCACCTCTTTAAGATAGTCAGCCCCTGCCAACTCAACACCCCTAGGAGATACCGGCCCATAGTCTGGTGCTAACCAAGGCTGACGCTGGAGCAGGTTGCTTTGAGCAACGGCTTGCCATGGGCTAGGATCGGTGGGGAGCGATAGAGTAAACAAGGCATTTTGAGGGGCGATCGCCATTCCCGCTGCGACAGGACGACGACTCAACTGTTGCCAAAGAAATATCGCCGCTGCCACCCCCGCACCAACGACAACAACCGCCACCCCCCCCCATACCCAAGAGCGACGCCGTTGAAGCCGCGGTACTGACGGTTTAGACTGCGTTGTCATAGTGAACCTCGCCAAGGTAATGGTAAAGAGTAGTCCGCTGACAGGGAGTGCGCCCAACAGAGCGAATCGCAGCTTCAAGATCGGCCACCCCCAGAGCTGTGCCGCCCCGCGCCCCCGCGACGGAGGTAATGTGCTCCTCCATGAGGGTGCCCCCCAAGTCATTACAGCCCCAATGTAGCGCCATGGTTGCTCCTGCTAAGCCTAACTTGACCCAACTGGGTTGATGGTTAGGAATCCACTGCCCCAGAAATAAGCGTGCCACGGCGGTCAGTACCAACGTTGGCCATAACCGTGGTTGTGGGTGCTCCACCCATTGTCGCATGGCTCTGGGGGCGTGTTCCCCAACGTAGGGCAGCAAAATAAATTCACTGATGCGGGCGGGGTAGCCCTTGTCTAAGGCGGTGCGCTGTAGCTCTTTTAGGTGCTGCAAATGGGTGATTTGATCCTGAGGTGTTTCAATATGGCCGCAGAGCATGGTACTGGTTGTCCACACCCCTAGCCGGTGGGCTGTACCAACAATCTCTATCCAAGTTGCCGTATCAAGTTTCTCAGGGCAAATTTTAGCGCGGACAGCATCCACCAGCACTTCTGCGGCGGTGCCTGGCATTGAGTCCACCCCCGTTTCATGGAGGGTCGCAATCACCTCAGCGTAGGAGTGGCCATCTTCGCGGGCAATAAACTGAATTTCTTGGGGGGAAAATGCGTGCAGGTGCACCTGCGGAAAGGCTGTTTTAATCTCGCGGACAAGCTGCTGATAGTACCGCAGGCTCGACCCCCGCACCTTGGCAGCGGGATTCAGCCCCCCCTGCATACAAAGTTCTGTGGCACCTTGGGCGACGGCCTCAGCAGTTTTCCGGAGGATCGCCTCCGTCGTCAACCAGTAGGCATCCGGAGCGATCGCCTCCCGACGAAAGGCACAAAAAGCACAGTGTTGCTCGCAGATATTGGTGAAATTAATATTCCGGTTAATCACGTAGGTGACAATTTCGCCGACCTGCTGTTGTCGGCATTGATTTGCACTGGCTTGAATGTCTCGTAACAGGGGGGGCAGATCTGTGGCGGACGGGGAGACAGTCTCGGCAACAGGCATGGCGGACTCTAAGAGCGTGAGGGCAGTGCTCGCCTCCAAACCGTTGCCACTCGGTAGATTGTCTAACGAAGGTACTCTCAGCATCGGGATGGGGGTTGCAGGAGCCATAGGCCGATACCCTACCAGTATCCTATATTTCACCGATGGAGATCGTGCCCGAATTGCTGCTTGACGCTACGGACTGCGGGATCGATCTTTCTGCAAACCCGTCATCCGTTAAGATTAAAAGATTCAGTCCCATTGTTGTGCCCTCTACTAAGTAATCGGTCGTTTGACTCGCCCCACCATGATTTACCTGCCTGTCACCTTACTGCTCTTTATACTTTTTTTGCTGCTCTTTCCCTTTATTTGGCTGGCGATCGCCATCGATGTGGTTGAAGTGGCGGTGGCCAAACTGGGCTTTTCGCCAGGAGTTGCCCTGCTGTTATTTGCTGCGGTGATTCTGGGCAGCACGATTAACATTCCCCTCTACGAACGAGTCTCGCGGGTCGCGATCGTGCCGGATTTCACAGAGCTTTGGGTCGCCCGATTTTGGGGCATTCCCCTACGGAAGGTTGAGCAAAAGACAATTGTGGCCTTGAATGTTGGCGGTGGGCTGATTCCAACGCTGCTTGCCCTCTACGAATTGACGCGCTCCAATCCCTTGCTCATCATAGTGGTGACAGCAATTGTTACATTCGTGAGCTATTATTCAGCCCAAGTCGTTCCTGGGATTGGGATTCAGATGAATGCACTGGTTGCCCCCCTCACCGCCGCACTGGCATCTGTGCTGCTGACAGGGGGCTATGGAGCAGCGCCGATCGCCTTTGCTGGCGGGGKATTAGGAACGTTGATTGGCGCGGACTTGCTACATCTGCCAGAAATTGAGCGCATGACCCCTGGGGTGCTCAGCATCGGCGGTGCCGGCGTCTTTGATGGGATTGCGCTGTGCGGCCTATTTGCCTTGTTGTTAACCTAGTTCACGTCGAGCGTCTTTGAGCAGGCATAGGTATAGATCAGATGGGGTTGCCACTGGGCGGGCAGTTGTTGGCGGTAGGGCTGGCGATCAAGGTGCATGGGAAGGTTCAGCATAGGGTCGCTGCCGGTGGCTACCAAGAACTCAAAACTTGCTAGGTTCGGCCACTGGCAAAAGGTCTGTAACAACTGTTGCACCGCAAGCACGTAGGGATGCTCCGGCTGCTGCATCCAGTGGCGATCGGCGAGATCCGGTTGATCAAAGCCAAAATGGACAATTAAGTCGGGGTGGCTAAAAATAGCTTGGGCAACAGGTCGGGCGTCTTCCCGTACCAATAAGTCCATCCCCGCTGCCAGATGGCGCAGTTTCTCTAACCGTTCGTAGCGATCGCCCACGCTCAGATTGACCTCTCGCCAACGAAAGGCCACCGTTAACAGATAGGTTTGCAGCAGCAAGTGCCCGAGTTTCTCAGCTTTGGTCGTTAAGTAGCTAGTGTTGTAGGGGGTGGCCTCAATCAGGAGCGGCACGCGATCCACCACTTCTAGGCCATAGCCCTTGAGGCCAGCAATTTTGCGCGGGTTGTTCGTAATGAGGCGAATTTGACGCACCCCTAAATCATTGAGCATTTGGGCACCAATGCCGTAGTTGCGCAGATCTGCCGGAAACCCTAAATGCTCATTGGCCTCAACGGTATCCATCCCCATATCTTGAAGCGAGTAGGCGCGGAGTTTATTCACTAAACCAATTCCCCGCCCTTCTTGGCGCAGATAGACAACCACACCTTCCCCCGCGGCATTAATCATTTTCAGGGCAGCCTGCAATTGCATACGGCAGTCGCAGCGCAACGACCCCAAGGCATCTCCTGTCAGACATTCTGAATGTACCCGCACAAGAACAGGGTGGTGGCTAAAGCTGGCCGGATCCCCTTTGACAATGGCCACATGCTCAGAGTGGTCGAGGGAGTTGCGATAGCCATAAATTTGAAACTCTCCAAACTCAGTGGGTAAAGCAGCGACGGCTTCGCGGCGGATAAACCGCTCGTGCTGTAGGCGATAGCTAATGAGATCCGCAATGCTAATAATTTTGAGGTGATGGGTGCGGGCATAGGCCATCAACTCCGGCAGCCGCGACATGGAGCCATCCGGATTCTGGATTTCACAAATGATGCCAGCGGGATACAGTCCCGCCAAGCGAGTTAAATCCACTGCCGCTTCGGTGTGGCCGGCGCGCTTTAGCACCCCTCCAGGGCGCGATCGCAAGGGGAATATATGCCCAGGTCGGCGCAAGTCTTGCGGTTGGGTGCTCGGATCAATCAACGCTTGGATGGTGCGTGCCCGATCCTCTGCGGAAATCCCCGTGGTGACCCCCCAGCGAGAACCGGCATCTACACTGACTGTAAAGGCTGTTTGGTTGCTGTCGGTATTAGTGGTCACCATCAGGGGCAAGTCTAGCTGATCGAGGCGATCGCCCTCCATCGCCAAACAAATTAACCCGCGGGCATTGACAGCCATAAAGTTAATCATGGCAGGGGTCACCCGCGCCGCTGCTCCAATTAAGTCCCCCTCATTCTCACGGTGCTCATCATCTACCACGACAATCACTTCACCGCGACGCAATGCTTCAAGGGCAGCATCAATTGAGTCAAAAGTAAATGAATCGTTCAAGCTAGTCTCTTAGCGCGTTAGGAGTGAAGTTTTTAAGATTTATTTTTTTATTTTATCCTAGCTCTCAACTCGTCACCATCCGCCCAGCTAGGTCGCCACCCCGCTGCTGCCTCCCACGGAATCGCCAGATCAAGCTCAGGGCGAGTCAGGGAGCCGGAGGCGCAGGGTCACCGCCTACTCCCCTACACCGACTCCGAGGAGGAAACTTCCGGTGGGGGTGCCACCTGAGGCTGAAACTGGAACAGGGAGTAAACCACATTGCGGCGGATCATAACCATCATGTCGAGGAATAGCTCGTAGCCTTCGCGCTTATACTCGACGAGGGGATCCTCTTGGCCATAGCCCCGCAACCCCACGGATTCGCGCAGGGCATCCATCTGCTGTAGGTGCTCACGCCAGAGCATATCAATTTGCTGCAAAATAAAGAACCGCTCTGCCTGCCGCATTAATCCTGCTTGGAGACGATCAATCTCTGCTTCTTTTTGTTCATAGGCGGTGCGCACTTGCTCGTGCAAAAAGGCTTGCATTTCCGGCACGCTGAGGTGGGCAATGTGTTCCGGGCGCAAATCTGCCAGTAAATAAACAAATTCCTGTACCTTACTCACCAGCCCCTCTAAATCCCATTCCTCAGAAGGTAGATCTGGGTTGACGTAGGCGGCGATAATATCATCCATCGTTTTTTCGGCGTACTCAAGCACCCGATCCTTCAGGTCTTCCCCCTCGAGCACCCGCCGCCGCTCTGCATAGATTGCCCGCCGCTGGTTGTTCATCACTTCGTCGTACTCAAACACCTGCTTGCGGATGTCGTAGTAGTAGGTTTCAACCTTGCGCTGGGCATTTTCGAGGCTACGGGTCAGCAACCCTGATTCAATGGGCATATCTTCATCAACCCGCAGGGCATTCATAATCGCTGCGACGCGATCGCCTCCAAAAATACGCAGCAGATTATCTTCTAAGCTCAGGAAAAAGCGGGTTGAGCCTGGATCCCCTTGGCGACCGGCACGCCCCCGCAATTGGTTATCAATTCGGCGTGACTCATGCCGCTCCGTGCCAATAACGTGCAGACCGCCTAGCTCCACCACCTCCTCGTGTTCTTTTTTAGTGACGACTTCGTACTCTTCCCGAATGCGATTAAACGCAGCCCGCAGCGCTTGAATGACGGGATCATCGGTAGGGGCTTTTTCCGAGGCGATCGCCAGCATATCCTCGGCTTGCAGTTCAGGAATACTGCGCTCACCGTAGGTTTTAACTGCAACCTCCACCGCATGGCGCAGCAACTTTTCAGCATCCTTGCTGATCTCGCAGGGAAACAAGCTCGTTGAAACCTTCCAGTTCTTAGGTGCAGCTTGACCAAAGCCCTGCCCCCCTTGGCGGCTTTGCATCAACCCCAACAGCATCATTGGATCATCACTGGGAGGCATGACAATTCGGGGCATAAAATATTCCCGCACCTTCAGCCGTGCCATATAATCAGCGTTACCGCCAAGGATAATGTCTGTACCCCGACCGGCCATATTGGTCGAGATGGTCACCGCCCCCTTGCGCCCAGCCTGAGCAATAATTTCCGACTCCCGCTCCACATTCTCTGGCTTGGCATTCAGAAGGTTATGGGGAATTTCCAGTTCCCGCAACAACTGGGACAAAATCTCAGACTTTTCAACGCTGGTGGTTCCCACCAGAACCGGTCGCCCTTGGGCATGAATTTCCGCACACTCGCTGGCCACTGCAAGCCATTTCCCCCGCTCTGTTTTATAGACCACATCAGACAGATCCCGCCGCCGGCTGGGGCGATTGGTTGGTACTACAGTCACCTCTAGCTTGTAGATTTTTTCAAACTCTGCTTCCTCGGTCTTGGCTGTTCCGGTCATCCCCGCCAACTTGGGATAGAGCAAAAATAGGTTTTGATAGGTGATGGTTGCAAGGGTCTGCGACTCGTTTTGAATATCCAGCCCCTCTTTTGCCTCAATGGCTTGGTGAAGGCCATCACTCCAGCGGCGACCCACCATCACTCGCCCCGTAAACTCATCCACAATGACAACCTCACCATTGCGGACAATGTAGTGCACATCCTTGTGGAAAAGTTCCTTGGCCTTAATGGCATTAAAGATATAGTGCGCCCACGGATCCTGCGGGTCGTAGAGATCCTCTACCCCCAGCAACTTTTCTGCCTCGATAAAGCCTTCATCCGTCATTAAGACGTTGCGTGCCTTTTCATCCACCTCGTAGTGCTCCTCATTTTTGAGGCTGCGGGCAATGGCTGCCGCCTTCAGGTATTTTTCGGTAGGCCGCTCCACTTGCCCAGAAATAATCAGCGGGGTGCGGGCTTCGTCAATGAGCACCGAGTCCACTTCGTCAATCACGCAGTAGTTAAACGGCCGCTGCACCACCTCAGCCATGGAGGTGGCCATATTATCCCGCAGGTAGTCAAAGCCAATTTCACTGTTGGTGGCATAGGTAATGTCGCACGCATAGCTTTTTTGGCGCTCTTGGGGAGCCATCTGCTGCTGAATTAGCCCAACGCTTAGCCCTAAAAATCGATGTACTTGCCCCATCCACTCTGCATCGCGCCGCGCCAAGTAATCGTTCACCGTAACAATGTGCACCCCTTTGCCAGTTAAGGCATTGAGGTAGGCGGGCAGGGTGGCCACAAGGGTTTTTCCTTCCCCCGTTTTCATTTCGGCAATTTGACCATCGTGCAGAATCATGCCGCCGATGAGCTGCACATCAAAGTGCCGCATTCCCAAGACCCGCCGTGACGCTTCGCGCACCACCGCAAAGGCTTCGGGCAAGAGGTCATCAAGGGCTTCGCCGTTCTCCAACCGTTGCTTGAATTCACCGGTTTTGGCCTGTAACTCACTATCGCTTAGAGCCTGAATCTGCTCCTCCAGCAGGTTGATCTCGACCACGTAGGGTTGATATTTTTTAACCTTGCGCTGATTGGGATCGCCAAATAGGGCTTTCAGCATGTGACGGGCACCATGATACAAAGCTATATATTCTACATCCTATAGCAAGTACCAGCTCCCCAACCGCTGCCCCTAGACATACTGGCTAATATCCTCGCCACAAACGTCACTGAGGTACGTTAAGGCGCGAAACCGCAACAGAATAACCTCTTCGTAAAAAGGATTGAGTTTACACAAGGGCGGAATGGTGATCACGGGACGTCCCCATAAAGAAATGCGGCGGGCAAARGGGCACTGGGCAGGAATCCATCGACAAATACGGTGGGCGATCGCCGGGGTGTCCACCGGTAAGGTCAAGAGCCATTGCCGCAGGGTAGCCATTATTGGAAGGGATTGGGTCATCTCTTGATTCATTGCTGTAGTTACCGCTGAATACTCACCACACTTTTACGGTAAAGATAATCTCAGCAAATATCAATCCCTTAATTATATAAAAAAATTTTATATTTGATAAGTCAAGCTAAAGCTCGCAGCAGCTAAGGAGCACCATGGTTAACAATCTGGTTTACACTGTTGAGCAACTTACCTAAATGTTTGTATTTTGCCTAGATACGTTTCAATTGTTTGCCTTAGCTTCCGCTATTGGAGCTTGGGTTTGTACCAGAAGGAAAAGGTTCAATGAGTCCATTAGTTGCCAACTATTACCTCACCTACCGTTGTAATGCCCGCTGTCATTTTTGTGACATTTGGGCACTTGAGCCAGGGAAAGAGGCCGAATTTAGTGCGATTCAAACGAACTTGCGAGACCTCAAGCGGTTGGGGGTCAAGTACGTGGACTTTACGGGGGGCGAACCGCTGCTGCGCGCCGATGCCCCAGAGATTTATCGTGAAGCGAAGCGGCTGGGCTTTGTCACCAGTATGACCACAAACACGATTCTGTATCCACGGCGAGCTAAGGAAATTCAAGGATTAGTGGATTTTCTGAACTTTTCTCTTGATGGTCCGGATGCCGCCACCCATGATCAATCCCGGGGGGTCAAAATCTTCGATACGCTGGTGGAGTCCGTGAAGATAGCCCTTGAGCTGGGGGAATACCCAGTGCTTAACCACACCGTTACCGCCCAGAACTATGAGCGGATTGGCGAGGTGGCAGAACTGGCGCAACAACTGGGGGTTCGAGTCTGGCTGAATCCAGCCTTTACGGCGCACGAAAACTACAACGACAAAAAGAACCCGACCCCAGAAATTGCCGACAGTATTGAACAAAATGCAAAGAAGTATAACAATGTTGGTTACAATAAGGCAGCACTCGCACTCATTCGGGCGGGTGGCAATAGCACAAAAACTCCGCGCTGTAAAGCGGTGGATGCGGTGATTGCCATTTCTCCTAATGATGAGCTGCTGTTACCGTGCTATCACTTTGCGCAGACGGGAGTACCCATTAATGGTCGCCTGTACGACCTCTATAAAGAGTCTGAGATAGTTGACCAATATCGGCGTTCGCAAGGACGACTTGCGGTGTGTGAGGGGTGCACGGTGTGGTGTTATCTCATTCCCAGTTTCTTTAAGGGGATAGATAAGTACTGGTTTCTTAATCAGGTGACCTATGCCGGAGAATTCCTGGCCCGAAAACAGTTTTTACAGCGAAGCCGATCCACTCGACGAACTCCTGTCGGAGTGGGTTGATTCCGCTGACAGTCCGCCGCTGCAACCCCGTTCTGAAGGGCGACGACGCAAGGCGTTTGTTGCTCTTTCCTTAATTTGGGGGGTAACCATTGCGCTACATCTTGTTCTAGGGGCGGTCTATCTAATTTATGGCCTCACTCTCTTAATGAGTTGGCAAGCACTGCGCTACTGGCGAGCCGAGGTGCAGCCTCTACCACAAGGAACAGCATCGGAGAGTGATTTAGCACCGCCTAGCTCTCGGCTGACTCCTCTGGTCTCCCTCATGGTGGCCGCCAAAAATGAAGAAGCGGTGATTGGTCGCTTGGTGGAAAACCTCTGTCAGTTAGATTACCCCCGCTATGAAGTCTGGGTCATTGACGATAACAGTAGCGATCGCACCCCCGATATTTTGGCCAGCCTCCAGCAAACCTATCCCCAACTCAAAGTGCTGCGGCGGCTCCCCGGTGCAGGCGGGGGGAAATCCGGTGCCTTAAATCAGGTGTTGCCCCTCACCCGCGGAGAAATTATTGGTGTGTTTGATGCCGATGCCACTGTTACACCAGACCTATTGCAGCGCGTGGTGAGCGAATTTTACTCGCCGCGGGTGGGTGCGGTTCAAGTTCGCAAAGCCATCAGTAATGCTGAGATTAACTTAATCACCCAAGGGCAGGCAGCAGAAATGATGCTTGATGCCTACTACCAACAACAGCGAGTGGCCTGCGGTGGGATGGGAGAACTGCGGGGGAACGGTCAATTTGTGCGGCGGCAAGCCCTTGAGCGCTGCGGTGGCTGGAATGAAGAAACCATCACCGATGATCTTGATCTGAGCTTAAAGCTGCATCTTCATGGGTGGGAGATTCAGGTGCTGATGATGCCAGCAGTACAGGAAGAGGGGGTGACCTCCCTAGTAGCGCTTTGGCATCAGCGGAATCGCTGGGGGGAAGGGGGCTACCAAAGCTACCTTGACTACTGGCAGCCCTTGCTCAGTAATCGCTTGGGGTGGCAAAAAAGCTGGGATGTGTTCTGTTGGTTTCTGATTAAGTACGCTATTCCTACGGCGACGGTTCCTGATGCCCTGATGTCTGCGGTTCAGCATCGCCTGCCGGTGCTACTTCCCCTAACCACCTTGAGCATCTTGATTTCGTTTATTGGTATGGCGCGAGCCATTCCCAAGGCTCAGCCGCAGCCGCTAGCTCGGTGGACAATTTTGTGGACGAGTCTCTGGGGCACTCTCTACATGTTCCATTGGCTGCCGGTGGTTAGTAGTACAACAGTGCGAATGGCGGTGCGGGCAAAACGCCTCAAGTGGGTGAAGACGGTACACTGCGGCACCTAGGATGTTGATCGGGCAACTTGTTGCAGTTCCGTCATCTCTATGACATAGTTTTGTTAACTTGCCTCATTAGAGTAGTTTCTAGTGGATCGTTGTTCGATAACTGGCAAGTTCATGTCACCGATGGCTCTGGTTTCTACCCTTGACCCCCAACCCACCCCGTCTATGAACAAGTGTTCTTTCACGGATCAAGATATTATCTATCGTGCTGGCGATCCGGCCAGTGTAATGTACTTTATCAAGGCTGGGCAGGTTGAACTCATTGATGAATTTCCGGAAACTGGGCGGCACGTAACGGCGGTGCTTGGTCCGGGCAAAGTATAAAGTATTTGGTGAAGTGGATTTAATCCATGGTTGTACTCGCCTCTCGACGGCTCAAGCCAAGGGCGAGGTGAAACTTTTTCAGTTTACGGAAACCGAACTCAAGGAAGCCCTCTTTGAGAATCATGTTAAAAGCTTGATGTTGAGTCGAACGCTGTACGAGCACCTGCGGGATCTCTACAGCGATAATAACCTCGAATCTGAGCTGGCGCGGTTGCGGGTAGAAATGCATCAAACCGTGAAACAAGCGGTGATGGATCATGAGGCACGGGTGGTGAAGAGCCACAATGGCATGATGGCGATCGCCCTGCCCATCGTGATGTTGGTGGGGTTAGTCATTGCCCTCCAGTTTGCTTTGCCCTAAGACAATGGGCTTAGAATTTGAGGCTGAGAGCCAAAATACCCAAAAAGGCGACCAAGGTCATAATTCCAATCTGGGTCATCTTAAACTCGTGATGCTCGATGGCCTCTTCAATTTCCTCGTACATCTCTTCACGAAATTGGGCAATCAGTTCATCTTTGTTACTGGGTTCCATGGTGGTGTACCAAGAGGAGGGGTAAAACTGTACCATTGGCATCCCATTGTAACGGTTAATCTCAGGAGCATAAACAAATGTTGAGAAATGCATGGTATGCCGTTACCCGTAGTGCCGTGCTACAGGAGGCTCCTTTAACGGTACGCGCCCTTGGTGAGCAATTTGTCCTCTGGCGATCGCCGCAGGGTACGGTACAGGCGATGGCGGATCAGTGTCCGCATCGTGGGGCACAGTTGTCTCGGGGGTGGCTAACGGCGGGCTGTCTCACAGCGCTTGTCTGGTGAGACGGCGTGCCTTTGCAGTAAGAGGCAGAGACGGTAAGCTAGTCGAACCCCCAGTTTTTATATTGTCCTTAACCAACTGGCGGTCAGCTATTCTTAAGTTTGTTGAGGAATGTGTACTACATGGGGATCCGCTACCTACGCTCACCATTATTTGTTGTCCTGCTCACAATTGTCATTGACCGCTTAGGTGAGAGTTTAATTTTTCCGATTTTGCCCTTTTTGGTTGAGCAGTTTCATTTTGATGCCTTGACCCTAACTCTATTGTTTTCGTCGTTTGCCGGTGCTCAGTTTATTGCTGCGCCACTGTTGGGAGCACTGTCCGACCATTGGGGACGCAGACCCGTGTTGCTCGTGTGTATTGCCGGAACGGCGGTGTCCTACTTTTTATTTGCAGCAGCCACAACGCCATGGCTGCTCTTTGTCTCACGGATTATTGATGGGATTACCGGTGGGGTGGTGTCAACCGCACAGGCCTATATTGCCGATACGTCTGCGCCAGCGGATCGTGCCAAGAATTTTGGTCTGACGGGAGCAGCCTTTGGCATTGGTTTTATTTTTGGGCCGGCGATTGGTGGTAGTTTGGCGGCGGTGAACCTCAAGCTGCCCATCCTCTTTGCGGGGAGCCTTGCCTTGATCAATGTGGTCATGGCCTATTTCATTTTGCCGGAATCGTTGCCCGCAGCGCAGCGATCGCCCTTTAGTTTAAAGAATTTCGGTGTACAACAGCAGTGGTTGGAGCTATTTAAGACGCGATCGCTCCAGTCATTGATGGCCTCCTTTTTTATCTTTAACTTTGCCTTTGCTGGCTTTACCAGCATTTTTGTGCTCTTTTTGAAGCGCCAGTTTAATTGGGGGCCTGCGGAGGCGGGGATTGTTTTTGTCATTATTGGCGTAGTGAGTACAGTGGTGCAAGCGGGCTTAATTCGCTCCCTGATTCCCCGGTTTGGTGAAAACCGCTTGAGTGTGGCGGGCATGGCACTCATTGGCACTGCCCTACTGGGGATTGCCGCCATTCCGGCCACAGGAGCTTGGAGTGCAACATCGATTTATCTGTGTGTTGTGGGCTTAGCCTTTGGCGTGGGTATTATGCTGCCCTCGTTGCGGGGTGTGATTTCTAACCACGTGCGGGACGAAGATCAAGGCAAAATTATTGGTGCTAGTCAGTCATTGCAAAGTATTGCGGGGATTGCCGGCCCTGCGTGGGCTGGGTGGGTGTTTGATCGGTGGGGAGGGCAAGCTCCGGCATTCCAAAGCGGGTTGATCATGGCGATCGCCTTCATCTTTTTAATCTTGGGTTTGCGTAAACCCACCTACCCCCCGAGTGCCTAACACATCTGGGCTGGATAAACAGTTGAGGATTGCCCGCATCAAAATGTAATGCTGCCTTAACAGTCAAGTCAGCAGTCTCTTCGTTAGGATGTTAGCGGTACACGTTACGTCCCTAACGCAGGCTATCACCAAGGAGAACCAACACCCATGAGCACTAGCCGCAAGCGACTTGGCGTTTTCACCAGTGGAGGTGACTGTCCGGGGTTGAACACGGCCATTCGGGCAATTGTAGCGCATGCCACCCTGAGTTACGGCTGGGAAGTGCTAGGCATTTTACACGCCACCCAAGGATTGCTAGAGCGCAAAGCCATCCCCTTAAATGCTGAAGGTCTAGGAGGGATGGATGTTCTGCTGAATATGGGAGGCACAATTTTAGGGGCAATCAACAAGGGGGACACCCTTGCTCAAGCCGATGACGTTATTGCAGGTTATCACGAACTAGGACTAGATGCCCTGATTGCGATCTGTGGTGATGGTAGTCTCAAAATTTTGCAACAATTAGCACAACAGGGGAACTGGAATTTTCTGGCCATTCCTAAAACCATTGATAATGATGTTGCCCTCACCGATCGCGCCATTGGCTTTGATACCGCCGTAAATATTGTTGTGGATGCGCTGAGTCGCATTACGTCAACCGCTGCCAGCCACGATCGGGTCTTTGTAGTCGAAGTTATGGGTCGCACTGCCGGCCACTTGGCACTGTACTCCGGCATTGCGGGGGGAGCAGATGTCATCCTGATCCCAGAGATTCCCTACTCCATTGAAGGGATTTGCCAGCATCTGCAAAAACTACGCGAACGCTGGGGACGCAAATTTGCCTTGATTGTGGTGGCTGAAGGTGCCCACGAAATTGGCCATGATCCCTCCCAGCCCTATCCGCCACACCACAGTATTGGGCAGTACATTGCTGATCAAGTAGTGAAGCAAAGCCCTATTCCCATCGAGTTGCGAGTCTCTGTGTTGGGGCATATTCAGCGCGGCGGTGCCCCTATGGCCATGGATCGCCTCTTGGCTGCTGGCATGGGTAATACAGCCGTCGATTTGGCCGCTCAAGGAACCTTTGGCCGCATGGTGGCTTGGCAGGGGGGGCAAGTTGTGACCGTTCCCATTAGCGATGTTGTGGCCAAATGTCCGCGCCATGTGGATCCCGATAGCTTTTTAATTCGCACAGCTCAAGGACTCGGCATCTACGTGGGTGACAAGCCGATGCTACCCTACGTGGACCCGACCCTCTGCCGCGATGAGGTGACCTGTGCCATCTAAGGCAGCCGCAGCAGGCTTTCGTAATGCCGTTGCAGGTATGGTTAATAATAGAAAAGGGATTGATCGCCATTGCGCCCGTTGAGGTGGCTATGATTGAAATGACTGTTGCTGGGATTGCCCTTGATGCCACTAACCGTCGCACTCCAATCGTGCTGTTAAAAGACGGTTCTGGGCGGCGTGCCTTGCCCATTTGGATTGGTGATAATGAGGCGCGAGCGATTCTAATGGCCTTAGAACACCAGCGTGCTGCTCGCCCCATGACCCATGATCTAATGGCCAACATCTTGGCTGCTTGGGACATGACCCTTGAGCGCATTGTGATCCACTCGCTGCAAGACAACACCTACTATGCAGTTTTAACGATACGCCAAGGCGACCTGTGCAAAGAAATTGATGCTCGGCCTAGTGATGCGATCGCCCTTGCGCTGCGCTGTGATAGCCCCATCTGGGTGATGGAAGCGGTGGTGGCTGATGCCTCAATTCCTGTGGATCGCGATGCCGATGAACAAGAGCGGATAGCGTTTCGGCAGTTTCTTGATTCCATTCGTCCCCAAGACTTTAGCCAACAGGGACGGGGTATTGAGGATTCCTCTGCAAGCTAGCTCTCCATGCGCTACCGTCGCTTTGGTCGCACTGGCCTAAATCTCTCAGTGTTTTCCCTAGGAACCATGCGCTGCTTAGCAGATGCGACAACCCTGCAAGCGGTGCTGGAGCGGGCGATCGCCCACGGCATTAATCATATCGAAACTGCCGCTGCTTATGGTGCCAGTGAAGCCTATATTGGCCGTGCCCTGCGAGCCTTGGGGTATCCCAACCTTTGGCTAACCACAAAAATTTTGCCCGCTGGGGATGCACGTCATGTGCAACAGCAAATCGAGCAATCCCGGCAGCGCTTGGGGGTCGATCGGCTTGACTGCGTTGCCCTTCATGGCTTAAATACGCCGGAGCACTTGGCATGGCTCAACACTGCGGGGATGGCCACCCTGCAGCAGTATCAACAACAGGGCATCATCGGTGCATTGGGGTTTTCCAGTCATGGTTCCCTGCCTGTCCTGTTAGCTGCGATCGAAACAGGGCTGTTTGACTTTGTGAATTTACACTACACCTACTTCCAGCAACGGAATGCGCCAGCGGTGGCACGGGCTGCTGCCTTGGATATGGGCGTGTTCATTATTTCCCCTGCCGATAAGGGGGGGCAACTCTATCGGCCCCCACGCGACTTACAAGACCTCTGTGCCCCCCTCCATCCCCTGCATTGGAACTATCGCTGGCTCTTGAGTCAGCCGGGTATTACAACCCTTAGTGTGGGAGCTGCTACCGCAGACGAGCTGGCGTTTCCCTTGGCAGTGGCCGATCAGGTGGAACCCCTGAGTCCGGAAGAACAGGCAGTGGCCGATCGCCTGGCAAGCGCCATGGAGCAGGCTCTCGGGGCTGAGTACTGTCGCCAGTGCTATGAATGCTTACCCTGTCCAGAAGACATCCATATTCCCGAAGTCCTGCGGCTGCGGAATTTGACCCTAGCTTACAACATGGAGGAGTTTGGCAAGTATCGCTATGGCATGTTTGGGCGGGCGGGGCATTGGTTTCCGGGGCAACCAGCGGATCGCTGCACTGATTGTGGGGAGTGCCTGCCGCGCTGTCCCAGTAGGCTAGAGATTCCTAGACTCCTGCGGCAAGCCCATAGCCAGTTGCAAGGTCAATCTCGCCCGCGGCTCTGGCAAGGAGTCTAAAGTAAGCAGTGTCCCCAGCCGCCGCGGTGATGGTGCACACAGCAGCGGAGTGATAGTCTCGATCCACGATGGTGACTGCCAACGTCCTCCCATCTCTAGCAGGTGTCTAAGGAGAGAATTAGAGTGGAGATAATCCTACTCTAGTTTTGACGATGCAACGTTTCTTTTGGTTAGGTTTAGGGGCGATCGCCCTGCTGAATTTGACAGGCTGCCCGCTGCGGCAGGCGGTGCCAGAGCCTCTTGGCTCCACAGGTCATGGCTCCAGCCCCTTCGTCAGTGTGGGCGAGGGGAATAACAGCACCCAAAACTTCATTGCCAAGGTCGTGAGCGATGCAGGAGCGGCTGTGGTGAGTATCGACACCTTAGAACTCCCGAGTAATAAACAAGATAGTTTTTTTAACCCAATGCCTGAACCGGACGCTCCTGTGCGCCAAGGGCAAGGCTCTGGCTTTATCTTCGATGCCAGTGGCAAGGTCATGACCAATGCCCATGTCGTTGAAAATGCCAGTATCGTGCGCGTCACCTTGCCCGATGGCCGTGAATTTGATGGCAAGGTGCTCGGCACCGATCGCCTCACGGATGTGGCGGTGGTGGAAATTCCGGCAGAGAATTTACCCACGGTTCCCCTAGGTAACTCCGATAATCTAGTCCCGGGGGAGTGGGCGATCGCCATCGGCAATCCCTTAGGTCTGAGTAATACAGTTACCGCAGGGATTATCAGTGCCACTGGTCGCGGTAGTAACGAAATTGGCGCTGCCGACAAGCGCGTTAGTTTCATTCAAACCGATGCCGCTATTAATCCGGGCAACTCCGGTGGGCCACTGCTCAATGCCGCTGGCCAAGTCATTGGTGTCAACACTGCCGTGATCTCCCAAGCCCAAGGGCTGGGGTTTGCCATCCCCATCAACACCGCCTATCGAATTGCCGAGCAGTTAATCACCACAGGGCGCGCCCAGCATCTTTACCTTGGAATTCGCATGGTGCGCCTCAGCCCTGAACTAGCCCTGCGCATTCGCCAAGAACGCCCCGACTGGAACCTTAAGACAACCCAAGGCACGCTCATTACGGATGTGATGGCTAACTCTCCCGCCGCCCAAGCAGGACTGCAGGCAGGGGATTGGATCGCCAAAATCAACGATGTGAATCAGCCCACCCCCCAGCAAGTTCAAACCATTGTTGAGCAAACTCAAGCGGGTCAAACCATTACCCTTGAGGTGCAACGCGGCAATACAAGTCAAACCTTTAGGGTACAACCCGCCCCCATGCCTGAAAACTTCTAGAAAACTGACAACGACTGCTTCTATGACACGACGAGGCACTATCGTTAATTGTTGTTAAGCATCCTTAGCGGTGTTTTCGTTTGATAGGATACGCAAAGATAGTTGCAAGCAACTGATTGCAGAGAGATGGCGCATAGGTCGTTGTTACGGCTAAAAATAAAAACAGATAAAATAAGTGCTATGCCCATATTAGTATGACAGCTAACACTGTCTCAGGTTGTCCCAAGGCTATGCTAAGGTTGGAATCACATCATGGTGGGCAAACATTCCACCTTGCTGCCCTCTATTCACAACGTCTCGTCTAAGGATGGAGTGTTTCCGTGACCAGCAAAAAAGTCCTTGTCATTGACGACAGTAAAGTTATTCGGTTGCGCGTCCGCGACATGTTACCGGAGGGCGACTACGAAATTTTGGAAGCGAAGGATGGCCGTGAGGGTTTGCAACTCATTGAACAGTCTGACCCGACCCTCATTATGCTGGACTTTCTGCTGCCAAGAGTCAGCGGCTGGGAAGTCTATCAAGAACTGGCGAAGACGGGTCTGCTGGGAGCCATTCCCCTTGTGATTATGTCGGGTCGTAAAGAGGAGGTTACGGAAAAGTTACAGGAACCCTTTGAGTGGTTTGAGTTCATTGAAAAGCCGTTTGAGCGTGAAGAATTAGAAGCTGCCATTCAAGAAGCGTTTCGCAAGGCACGCAAAGCTAGGCCGGTCAAAGCTGCTGCTCCGGCTTCTGAGACGGTAGCCAGCGGGAGTGTCGATCTATCCCCTATCTACGCAAAACTCGCAGCGCTAGAAACGGCCTTCGAGGAGTTCAAAGCCAAGCCTGTGGGGGATGCAGACACCGTTGCGCAACTCCAAGCGGCGGTGGCACAACTGCAAGCAACTCTGCCGCGGGATGGTGATGAGGCTCGTTTGGCTGCCCTAGAGGCTGAAAATCAGAAACTCCATGCCGAAGTGGAACAGCTCAAGCGGGCGGTACACCAAATTGTGGCTGCATTGCGACGATTACAGGGAGCGCACTAAGGTTTGCTACTGCCATTCAAGTTCGCGCCGACCGGCGAGGGCACGAGCCAGCGTCATTTCATCGGCGTAGTCGAGGTCGCCCCCCACTGGTAGGCCAAAGGCAATACGGGTGACGGTGGCAAAGGGTCGCAGCAGCTGGCCAATATAGAGGGTCGTCGTTTCACCCTCAATGCTGGGGTTAATCGCCAAGATGACTTCTTTGACGTTGGCTTGGCTGGCGCGCTGAATGAGAGGTTGCAGGTGCAACTGTTCGGGGGTGATGCCCTCCATGGGGGAAATCAATCCCCCTAAAACGTGGTATTTCCCATGATATTCGCGGGTTTTTTCAATGGCGATGACATCTCGCGAGTCGGCCACCACACAGATGGTTTGATCATCACGCTGGGGGGAAGCACAAATATCGCACACGGGTTCTGCAGACAGATGAAAGCACACAGAACACAGTCCCACCTGCTGTTTGGCCTCCAAGAGAGCTTGGGCGAGGGCTTGGATGTCTGCTTCCGGTCGTTTAACAAGGTGGAGTGCCAAGCGTTGGGCTGTTTTAGGGCCAATGCCCGGTAGGCGCTGCAACTGTTCGATCAACCGTGCTAGGGGACGGGTATAGACGCTACTCATAAGTAGGCTAGATGGAAACCGCACTGGCTAGGGGGGCGATCGCGCTCAGGCGCAGCTTTGGATGATCGGCGATCGCCTGCTGTAGGTTCCACTCGTTTTTGAACAGTAGCACTGGGCGACCCCAACTGTCCTTAACCGTCACCGCATTAAAGATGCGTCCTGCGGCCTCTAGAGCGTTCCAACCGTCAAGTACCCAACGCGCGACGGTGTAGGGCAGAGGGTCAAGGCGGGTTTCAACACCGTACTCGTTCAGAAGCCGAAACTGTACTACCTCAAACTGGAGTTGGCCGACGGCGGCTAGAATGGGATCCCGCTTAGATTCATCCGTGGAGTACATAATCTGCACTGCACCTTCCTCCCGTAATTCACTGACCCCTTTTTGAAAGGATTTGAATTTAGAGGGATTGGGATTGCGCAGGTAGGCAAACAGTTCCGGTGAAAAACAGGGAATCCCCTCGTATTCCAACTTGGTGCCCGTGTAGAGGGTGTCGCCAATGGCAAACATCCCCGGATTATTCAGGCCAATCACGTCGCCAGCATAGGCGGTTTCCAAGGACTCACGGCCTTGGGCAAAGAGTTTTTGGGGGCGAGAGAGGCGAATAGTTTTGCCAGTACGGGCATGGCAGACAGTCATGTCTTTCTCAAATTTGCCGCTGCACACGCGCACAAAGGCAACGCGATCGCGATGTTTGGGATCCATGTTGGCTTGGAGCTTAAAGACAAAGCCACTGAACTGTTCATGGTTGGGGTCAATGAGGCCGCGATCGCTGCGGTAGGCCGCAGGGGGGAGCGCATAGGTCAAAAAGTGCTCCAGAAAGAGGCGCACCCCAAAGTTCGTCATCGCACTGCCAAAAAACACGGGGGTCATTTTCCCCTGATGGACTAACCCTAAGTCCAGTTCGGCTCCTACGCCATCGAGTAGTTCTAGCTCATCTTTGAGGTGGTTGTACTCTAGGCGATAGGATTCAATGTAGGCATCAATGGCAGACTCTCCCAAAGCAAGAATGGTCTCGATTGCTGCCCGAGAGCCATGGCTGCTGCGCTCGAAAAAGTGAATGTTGCGTTTGAGGCGGTCATAGACACCGCGAAAGCGATCGCCCATTCCCAGCGGCCAATTCACTGGATAGGGAATTAACCCCAATTCCTGCTCAATTTCGTCGATGAGTTCCAGCGGTTCACGCCCTGGGCGATCCAGCTTGTTAATAAACGTAAAAATGGGCAGGCCGCGCAACTGGCATACTTCAAAGAGCTTGCGAGTTTGGGGTTCGAGTCCCTTGGCCGCATCCACCAGCATCACTGCGTTATCGGCAGCCGCCAAGGTGCGATAGGTATCTTCACTAAAATCCTGGTGACCCGGGGTATCCAGTAGGTTAATTTGATAGCCTTGGTAGTCAAATTGGAGCACCGTTGAGGTGATGGAAATCCCCCGCTGCTGCTCCATCGCCATCCAGTCGGAGGTGGCTTGACGCTGTGCTCGCCGGGCTTTGACCGCTCCCGCTTCGTGGATTGCGCCACCGTAGAGGAGCAGTTTTTCGGTGAGGGTGGTTTTCCCCGCATCAGGGTGAGATATGATTGCAAAATTACGCCGCCGCCTGACTTCGTAAGCAATTTCAGTTTGCAAGTCGCTGGTCATGGCAAGATATGTCACTGCTTTCCTAGTCTAACAGACCCTCTATGGCACAACCCTTAGTTCTAGTGACCGGTGGCGCAGGTTTCATCGGCGCTCATGCTGTTCTCGCCCTGCAACAGGTCGGCTTTGAGGTTCTGATTCTAGATAATTTAGAGCGCGGCCATCGGGATCTGGTGGAAACAGTTCTAAACGCTCAACTCATTGTGGGGGATATTGGCGATCGCCCCCTGTTAGATCAGGTATTTCACAGCCGTTCGATTGCCGCAGTCCTGCACTTTGCTGCCTATATCGAAGTGGGGGAGTCGGTACGCTTTCCCGATCGCTTCTACAAAAATAATGTGAACGGTACACTGACCCTGTTGCAGGCGATGGTGGCGGCTCAAGTTCCCTCCATCGTCTTTTCCTCCACCGCTGCGGTCTATGGGTTGCCGCAGCGCCTCCCCCTTGAGGAAACCGATCCTTGTGCCCCCATTAACCCCTACGGTCGCTCGAAGTGGATGGTGGAGCAGATCTTGGCGGATATGGAGCGTGCCTATGGCCTTAAATATGTGATTTTCCGCTACTTTAATGCAGCGGGTGCAGATCCCCACGGCCGCCTTGGCGAAGATCACCATCCCGAAACCCATCTCATTCCCTTGGTGCTACAGACTGCTCTGGGACGGCGCCCCCACATTAACATTTATGGCACTGATTATCCTACCCCCGATGGTACCTGCATCCGCGACTATATCCACGTCAGCGATCTTGCCTATGCCCATGTGTTGGGGTTGAAGTATTTGCTGGCAGGGGGGGAGTCAAACGTATTGAATCTTGGGAATGGTCAGGGGTTTTCGGTGCGGCAAATTATTGACACGGCAGCACGAGTTACTGGCTGTCATATTCCAGTCCAGCACAGCGATCGCCGCGCTGGGGATCCGGCTCGTCTTGTGGCCAATGCCGATCGCGCCCGGCGTATTCTCGGGTGGCAGCCCCAGTATGCCGACATCGAAGAGATCATCGCTCATGCGTGGCAGTGGCATCAGCATCGTCACAGTTGTGCTTAAGTTGCGGCAATATAGAGGGGTGAACGACATAACTCCTGCACTGTTTTCAAAGGTTGGCCTGTGACTAAACGTATTCGTAATACCGCTCGGATGATTTTAGGCGTCTTGTTTAGCATGATTGGCGTGGTAGGGTTTATCCTGCCCCTTGTGCCGGGCACTCCTTTTTTACTAATTGCTGCGGCCTGCTTTAACTCGATGGAACCCGAAGAGCCACCAGCGGCAACCCGTAACGCCCAAGGGACTGAGTCAGCACAACCCATGGCATGAAGTATTTTTTCCTCACCGATGGCTGGCAAATTGGTCGTGTTTGGGAACCCCAAGGGCTATGGGATGTGCAGGCATGGCGGCGCTCACCCGTGATTACCCACACCTGTCTGTATATTCTCGAAGGGTCTGAAAAGTTGTGGCTGTACCAAGTGGAAGAAATTGTGGTGATGGTTGAGGTCAAACCCAGCCACCCTAATCCAGAATCCACCATTGGTCAAGTCACGCTCAAGCGACTGATGAGCGCTGAGGATGTGCTCACTTACCTGTCCACAACCCCTAGTATTACCGCCATTCAAATTGATAAAACCTGCCCCTCATCAGGTCTTCAACGTTGATGTCGGGGTTAAGTTGGATGCGCATCGTTCTTTGCCCAAGCCTTAAATAGGCGAATGGTGCCGAGTGGCTCTCTTGGCGCGGGTCACTAACCGCAGTAGGATCAAGGGAATAGGTTGAGGTAATTGGGGTGGACACAACCACGATTCAGCAACTCTTAGCATCAGCAGATGTGGGCGATCGCCTACAGGGACTGAACCAGTTGCGCTCCCTAGAGCCGGAGGTTGCCTTTCCCTTGGTTCAACCCCTCATCCAAGATGCTAATGCCCGGATTCGCTACGCAGCGGTGAGTCAGTTAGCCACTCTAGGTCACGTCAACCCTACCCAAACTCAAGAGTTGCTGCGCGATCGCCTGCTCCATGACAGTGAAACGGATGTGCGGGCTGCCGCTGCAGACGCAATGGCGGCGTTGCAACTTCCCTTTGCCCTCGAGGACTTAGAAACGGCTTACCACAGTACGGATGACTGGCTGTTACAGTTTAGTATTGTTGCTGCCCTAGGGGCCTTGGCTAATCCAGCCGCGGTTACCTTACTCAAAGAAGCCTTGAATAGCTCCCAAGAACTGGTGATGTTGGCGGCGATTGGTTCCCTTGGCGAACTTAGGCAACCAGACATCTTGGACGTACTGCGCCCCTTTGTGGATTATCCTGACTGGCAGGKGCGGCATCGGTTGGCGATCGCCCTCGGCCAGATTGGCACCGCCGACGCCAAACAGATACTAGAGCAAATGCAAACCGATAGTGCCCAAGCGGTGGTTGAAGCCGTCCAGACAAGTTTGGCACAGTTGACGTCGTAGGGCTATTTGGCAACCGCTGTGGGCTATACCTTACCTGTGTTTGCAGCAGCGGCGGCTGTTGCTGCTCTGCGGTGTTTAACCGAGGGTACTTGCCCGTCAGCAGTCACCTTAGCCTTGCTGAACCCCAATCGCTGCGAAACGTTTACCATTGCCCAAGGAGCTTGCCTAGACCCTCAACAGGCTCTTGCCATTACCTACAGCGAACCCAGTGATCCCCTAGATATTACGCGGCAGACTCCTGTTTGGGCATGGGTGACTTGGGCAGATGCCACGACTCAGCCACGGATTCACCTTGAGGGGGGGGTCGGCATTGGCCGCCACCAAGCCACAGGAGAAGCAGCAATCTACCGTTACGCCAAGTTGCTGTTAACCACAAATCTAGAATTCTACTGCCCCAGCGATCGCGCCATTCGGGTCAGAATTATTTTGCCGGAGGGGGCGCAATTGGCACAGCGAACCTCCAATGCAGCCTTTGGGATTGTCGAGGGCTTATCGCTGCTGGGTACCGGGGCGATCGCCCAGCCCTTGACAGCCCCAGAGCAACTTGAGCAGTACCTCGCTGAACTGGCGACAAAAGCAGCCCAATCCTCGACCCTTGTATTTTGCATTGGCGAAAATGGCCTGCAGGTGGCGCAAACCCTTCACATTCCCCGGCAATTGTGCGTCAAGACTGCCAATTGGTTGGGTCCGATGTTAGTGGCGGCGGCAGAGCACAATATTCAGCAGTTGTTGCTCTTAGGCTACCATGGCAAACTGATCAAGTTAGCGGCGGGTATTTTTCACACCCATCATCACTTAGCGGATGCTCGCCAAGAAGTCTTCACAGCATTTTGTGCCCTTGCGGGCATTACAGGCAGCTTACTCCAGCAAATTTGGCGATCGCCAACCATAGAAGCGGCGTGCCAATTACTTGCAGCCAAAGCCCCAGACCAGTTAGCACCCATTTTAAGCCAGATTGCTAACCGCATTGACGAGCGCACCCTTGCCTACCTGCGTACCCACTGCTCTACCTCGGTAGCGCGATCATTGCAGGTGGGAGCAGTTCTATTTCGGCGCGATCGCCAAATCGTGGCAACCAGCCAAACCGCTCAAACCCTCTTAGCATCCCTAAGGCAAGTGATTGACTAGCAGACGGAGCTAGCCCCGGTGCTGGGCTCATAGCGCACGTTGGTACCTCCTAAGCCACAATAGCCATTGACATGACGGTGGAGATACTGTTGATGATACGCTTCAGCAAAATAGAAGTCAGGGGCGGGTAAAATTTCCGTCGTAATCTGGCCATAACCCGCTTCTTTCAGAGCAGCTTGGTAGCGATCTCGGCTGGCTTCAGCAAGAGCCTTTTGCTCCGGGGAATAGTAATAAATCCCAGAGCGATACTGCGTACCCACATCATTGCCTTGGCGCATGCCTTGGGTGGGGTCGTGGTTCTCCCAAAACACCTTTAGTAACGCTTCGTAGCTAACCTGTTGTGGGTCATAGACAACACGCACCACTTCATTGTGGCCAGTCATCCCAGTGCACACCTCTTCGTAGGTGGGGTTTGGCGTATAACCACCAGCATAGCCCACCGCAGTAACATACACACCGGGCACTTGCCAGAATTTGCGCTCTGCCCCCCAAAAGCACCCCATGCCAAACAACGCTAGTTCTAAGCCTGCGGGATAGGGAGGAGCCAAGGGATGACCGTTGACTAGATGCGCCTTGGGAATAGGCATTGGCTCACTGCGCCCAGGCAAGGCAGTCTGCGGACTGGGAAGGGTTAATTTTTTGAATCCAAAGAAGGCCATAGCTGCTCATCAACAACGCCCTAGGGCTTATTCTAGCTAACACTAACAGAACTTATCAGCATGTGGGGGTTCGGGAGAGCGATAAAACCCCGTCATGAACGATAGTGAAGGGTGGGGATACATGGACTCCCCGCGCGAGTCGAGGGGAGTCAAGAATCAACTTTTGGTACAATTATCTCAGATTTGGTAGATAAAATGCTCGTCTATGAAGCCAAGTTACAAGGAACTCAAGACTAGGATCAGCGGCTCGCTCAAACGCTGCGGACGGGTCTTTTTGTTCGCAACAAAGCGCTTCGCTACTGGATGGACGGGCAAGGCAAACGCACGGCTGACCTCAACAAATACCTCAACAAATACTGCCGAGTTTTAGCCAAAGAGTATCCTTGGGCGAAAAAACTCAACTCGATGGCACGACCAACGATGGCAGAACGAGCGTGGTCAGCGATTTCTCGCTTCTACAACAACTGCAAGCAAAAAGTGAAGGGCAAAACGGGAACAACGCCGTCTATCTCGCAAACAAGAGGGGTCAAAAAATCGCGCCAAAGCAAGGCTTAAACTGGGAAGAAAACACCTAACAGTCCAACGCCAGCGTAAGGACTGGGCTGTGAAACTAGCCCGGTGCGTAGTGATATCTAACGTTCGCCTTTGGCGGCGCGGAGCGCTTTGTCGTGGCGTATGAGGACGTGCAAATCAGAAACGTGGCGAAGACCCATCAGGTAGCCAAGTCAATTGTTGATGCAGCATGGTATCAATTCCGCCAGTGGCTGGACTATTTCGGGACCGTATTTGGGGTGGTAACTGTCGCTGTCCCACCTCAGTACACCTCCCAGACATCCTCGTGTTGCGGCCATTGGGTCAAGAGGTTCCTCAGCACTCGTTCTCATTTGTGTCAGTGTGTGTCAGTGCAGAACTGTGCTGGACAGAGACCCCAACGCAGCTATCAACATTGTGGAGCTAGGTTGACGGACTGTGGGGTACACAGGCTCTTACGCTGGTGGAGACAAGGCCGCTACTCATCTTCTGGAAACAGAGGTTGAGCACGTCACCTCGTTGACGCAGAAACCTTCATCGGCGACGATGGAATCCTCTTCCTGAGCACAGCGAAGGAAGGGGAGGATGTCAACTCTGGAGCAGTTGGATGCGTTGGGGGAAGCACTCCTCGAGTTTCAAGACTTTAACGATCTCGAAATCTGGCCAGACTCCCAGCCCAACGGTTAGTCTAGTGTTGATTTGCGTGGTGCAGCATGCCAATACCGATCGCCGTCACAACCGTCTTGGGAAGCCAACTGGCAACAATGGGGCTGACAGCTCCCCCTTCGCCAAACGCTGTAAAAATGAAGCTCACTACGTAGTAACCAAAAATAATCGCTACACTAAGGCCAAAGGCACGTCCCTGACCTTGGCGAGGTGAGCTAATGCCTAAAACTGCGCCGATCAGGGCAAAACCAACACAAACAAAGGGCAAAGACAGCTTTTCTTGCAACTGCACCTGCCATTGTCGCAGCCGTTTCATATCCCCACTTTCGGCCAAGATCTGGCTGTGGTGGTACATTTCGCGACTGGTCATGAATTCAGGATCGCGGGTTTCTTGGGCTAAATCAAGGGGGGTGCGTGGATAGGCAAAATATCGCTCCCCAAAGGGTTCAACGGCTTCATAGTCTTGGGCGGGGTTGAGGCGATAAAGTGCGCCACGGCGAAATATCCAAACAGCGCCTTGCCACTCTGCTGCTTCTGCTCTAAGGATTTCTCGCAACTCGCCATCCTGAAAATTTAGTACTGTGACCTCTCCCATCATGCGGCCATCAAACGTATGGGCAAAGAACAACTGCTGAAGCTGACCATGGGCAAAGCGACGGTAGAAAATATTTTTGGGATGGTAGGTTGGCACGGGTTGGCCAATGGCCGTGCGCAGGGTTTCAATGGCGCGGTAGGCAAGGGGGGGAGCCACAAGCTCATTGAGGCCAAAGGTTAGGATCAAGGCAAGGAAGCCCGCCATGAGGGCAGGGCAGACCAAGCGCACTGGGCTAACCCCGCAACTTGTGCAGGCAATGACTTCGCTGCGGCGGGAAAGTTGGCTATAGGCTAACAGTGCCCCAAATAGCACGGCCATAGGAATACCTAGGACGGCAAAGGTCGGCAGACGTAGGAAAAAAACTTGCACGGCACTAAAAATGCCGAGATTATTTTCGACCATGTTCCGAATGAGGTAGAACACAGTACCAATCACGGCGGCGATCGCCGTAAAAATGCCAAACCCAACCACAAAGGGTTGGATCATCTGCCGGAGAATGTAGCGATCCAGTAAGGACAGGTAAGGCACCGAAATAGCAGTGGATAGGCGCATGGGAGAAAAAAACCTGATTTCACCTTATCAAGTTTTGGCTTGCCATCAGCCTCGGAAGGATGTCACCCTAGATAGAGATGTGGACACAAGGTCAGTTTGGGAATTACAGGCTCAGCATGGCAAAAGCAACCAAAAAGAAATCACCGAAATCTACAGCAACAAAAGCCGCCAAGCCAGAGACGGGAGCCACACCAGCAGTGGTGGATCCTGCCACTCTCACCTACGAGGCGGTGATTGGCCTAGAAATTCACTGCCAGCTTAATACCGCCACAAAAATCTTTTCCGGTAGCTCGACTCAATTTGGTGCGCCGCCAAATACGAATATTGATCCGGTGTGTTTGGGGCTGCCGGGCACCTTACCGGTGCTCAACGAGAAAGTGCTGGCCTATGCGGTTAAGGCGGGTTTGGCACTGAATTGCCAGATTGCCCCCTACAGTAAATTCGACCGCAAGCAGTACTTCTACCCTGATCTACCTAAAAATTACCAAATTTCCCAGTACGATCTGCCAATTGCCCAGCACGGCTTTCTGGAAATTGAGTTGATCGATGACGCGGGTACCGTCCGTCGTAAAAATATAGGCATTACCCGGCTACACATGGAAGAGGATGCAGGGAAGTTGGTTCACGCGGGGAGCGATCGCCTTGCCGGTTCGACCTACTCCCTTGTGGATTTGAACCGGGCAGGTGTTCCCTTAGTAGAAATTGTTTCAGAGCCAGATCTGCGCAGTGGCCAAGAAGCAGCGGAATATGCCCAAGAGCTACGACGTATCCTGCGCTATTTAGGCGTTTGTGACGGCAATATGCAGGAAGGGTCTCTGCGCTGTGATGTCAACATTTCTGTGCGGCCAGTGGGGGCAACCACCTTTGGGACGAAGGTGGAAATTAAAAATATGAACTCTTTCAATGCCATCCAGCGCGCTATTGATTACGAAATTGAACGCCAAGTGACAGCAATTAAGGCGGGGGAACCCATCATCCAAGAAACTCGCCTTTGGGATGAGGCCACTCAGCGCACCCTAACGATGCGGGTCAAGGAAGGCTCTAGCGATTACCGTTATTTCCCGGAGCCGGATCTAGGGCCTATTGAAGTGAGCACCGAGCAATTGGCGGCATGGCGCAAGGAACTGCCGGAACTGCCCGCCCAAAAGCGGCGCCGCTACGAGTCGGAGTGGAGTTTGCCCCCTCAAGATGCCCGGGTGCTAACGGATGAGCGGGTGGTGGCCGAGTACTTTGAAGCTACAGTGGCGGCAGGGGCACCCCCCAAACAAGCAGCGAATTGGATTATGGGGGATATAACCGCCTACCTCAAGGAACAGAAGCTCAGTATTGAGGCATTGCCCCTCACCCCCGCAGGGTTAGCGGAACTCATTGACCTCATAGAATCGGGCACCATTAGCAGCAAAATTGCTAAAGACTTACTGCCAGAGTTGTTAGCGAACGGTGGGTCTGCTAAAGCACTGGTGGCGCAAAAAGGCGTGAGCCAAATTTCCGATGTGGCCACTCTTGAGGCCATGATTGATGAAGTACTGGCAGCCCATCCCAATGAACTGGCACAGTATCGCGCGGGTAAAACCAAGCTACAGGGCTTCTTTGTCGGGCAGATGATGAAGAAAACCGGTGGCCGTGCGGATCCAAAGCTCACCAATCAACTTCTCGTGGCTAAGTTGAACGCTGAAGCCTAATCCTAGCCATGATTTCACCGTTGCCTCCGTTGACAACAGAGACCCTCTGGCAAATTCTCAATGATGAAATTGAGGATGCCACAGTGAACCACCTATTGTGGCACTGTCTGGGGTACCGCTACGATCCTGACCAGCAGACGTGGCGCTGCGATCGCGTCCCCGCGGAATGGGCCACAGCCTACCCCGATCCCCCCGACTTTATTGGCAGTCGCCCAGCAATTGTCAAGCTAACCCGCTCAATTCCAGCTGCCCATAAGCAACTCTTGAAGGAGCAGTTAGGGTTTGAGGGCTACCAGATTAGCGAATTAACCCCGCGCCGCACCCGCCGCGCCACCGCCGTCAACTGGCTGCTAAGTTACCTAGCGAGTCACTGACCGAAGAGGCCCTCAGCGACTTCGATCGCCACTTGGCGAATTGCGCCATAGACGGCGGCCAGTTGCGTTTCAGTAATGCAGTAGGGCGGCAGAATATAGAGCGTTGAACCCAAGGGACGCAATAACACCCCTAGCTCCAAAAAACGGCGGCGCAGTTTTGGTACTAGCGCACTAAAATAAGAGGTCTGCTGGTCAAGGACGAGTTCCATCGCCGCAATAGTGCCACAGGTACGGAACTGGTGCAGATTGGGCACATCCGCAAGGTAAGTCTGCTGACACTGCCAGTGAAGAGCTTCTAAGCGCTCATAGGTGTGCGGCTGTGCCAGCAACAATTGCAAGGAGGCCACACTGACTGCACAGGCGAGGGGATTGCCGGTGTAGGAGTGGCTATGGAAGAAGGCTCGCGCCGGATCATCGTCGTAAAATGCTTGATAAATCGCCTCAGTGGCCAAGGTCACCGCAAGGGGTAAGCAGCCTCCTGATAAGCCTTTAGATAAGCAGAGCACATCCGGCTGGGTTCCGGCTTTTTCGCAGGCAAAGAGGGCACCCGTGCGCCCAAAGCCAGTCATAACCTCGTCGTACACCACCAATACCCCATAGGCCTTTGCTAGTGCGGAGACCGCCTGTAAAAATTCAGGGCGACACATCCGCATCCCTGCGGCACCCTGCACTAAGGGTTCGATAAATAGGGCTGCATACTCATTCGGTGCAGCATCCAGCGTCTTTTGCAGTTCAGCAAGCGCTGCTGCTTCCTTAGCGCTGACGTCTGGGTCATCCGGATAGGTGGCGGGATAGGGAACAACGGTTAGGGGGGGCAGTAGCGGCTGAAAGGGTTGCCACCACGGGGAACTTTGGCCGACGGTCATCGCCCCTAGGGTATCGCCATGGTAGCCACCGGCAAAGCCAATCAGGCGCGATCGCTGGGGCTGGCCGACCTGCTGCCAATACTGGTAAGCCATTTTGAGGGCAACTTCAACTGCGGTTGAGCCATTATCCGAAAAAAAGACCCGTTGCAGTGGAGCGGGGGTGTGCTCACACAGGAGGTGCGCTAGGGTTTCCGCTGGCTCGTGGCTAAAGCCAGTAAAAATGACGTGCTCAAGGGTTTGCGCCTGGTGATAGAGTGCCTCTGCCAGCACAGGATGGCTGTGACCATGGAGGGTGACCCACCAACTAGAAATGGCATCAATGATCTGGCGCCCCTCCTTCAGCTCAAGGATGGCACCGGCTGCCCGCTCGACATGGAGTGGGGGGTCAGCGGTTTTCATTTGGGTGAAGGGCTGCCAAATAGGTGAGTGTGGCATGGCTAGGTCTCCGGCGGGGGCACAGCGTTACCGTCAGCCTGACTAGACTTAAGGCAAGCCTTTAGGGTACTGAAGACCGTATCGGGAACCGCACAGCGGAGCGATCGCCCGAGGCGTTTTTTTTGCTGCGCCAGTTTTAGGCACTCTGACGTAGGACAGAGGTAGGCCGATCGCCCCATCCCCTCGCCAACCTTGACGGCATGGTCAGGCCAACGGCGGACAATGCGCCAAAATTCAGTGCGATTCGCTACACGACCGCAGGCCACGCAGCGCCGCTGTGGTATCCCCATGGACATATCTCCCTTAACTTGCCGTGTTTTGATCCTGATCCTCTAGGGCGGCGATCGCCAACCGATCTTCCTCCTCGTAGTTGTAGGTTGTACTGTCGCGGACTTCAATTTTCCAACCGGTGAGGCGGGTTGCCAAACGAACATTTTGACCTTCTTTGCCAATGGCTTGGGACACCTTATCGGGAGCCACCAGCACATGGGCAATTCGGGCTTCGGGATTAATCAGGCGCACTTCTTCCACAGGAGCTGGGCTGAGGGAGTTAGCAATGTAGGTGGCTGGATCCGGCGACCACCGAATCACATCAATTTTCTCGCCGCGCAACTCATTGACCACCGCTTGAATACGAGAGCCGCGCGCCCCAATGCAGGCACCCACCGGATCCACATCCCGCTCTAGGGTATCCACCGCAATTTTGGTTCGCGGCCCTACCTTATGGTTCGGGGGATTGGCCTCGCGGGCAATGGCAACGATCCGCACCACTTCATCTTCAATTTCCGGGACTTCGTTGGCAAATAAATACACCACTAGCCCAGCATCTGCCCGAGAGACCTCCAGTTGTGCTCCCCGTTGCGGCCCTTCCTTAACCCGCTTGAGATAGACCTTAAAGGTCGAATTGGCACGGTAATTATCGTTGGGGAGTTGCTCCCGTTTAGGTAGCTCCGCTTCGACCTCCGGCTGGCTGGCATCGCTGCGCACTGCCATAATTACAGAGCGGCGTTCAAACCGCAAAACCCGACCCAGTAATACGGTGCCTTCTAAGTCTTGGAATTCCTCCTGTATCAGTCGGCGCTGCTGATCCCGTAGCTTTTGAGACAACACTTGTTTGGTTTGTATGGCAGCCATGCGGCCGAATTCTTGGTGGTCGGGGGTCACGTCCAACAGCACCGTATCCCCTAATTGGGCATCCTGTACGACTTCCACCACGTCCGCAAGGGCAATCTCACGATCTGGGTTGGTAACTGTTTCCGTAATAGTTTTTGTGGCCAGCACCCGAAATCCTTCCTGCTCGGTATCTAACTCCACTTCAAAATTGGCAAAGTGATCGTCCTCGAAGTGGGCATGGTCAGGGCGCAAGCTGCGGCGATACCGCTCGTAACCTTTGAGAAGGGCTTCCTGAAGGGCTTGGTGGACGGCATGTTTTGGTAAGTGCCGCTCCTGACTGATTTCGTTAATCATGGCCCGTAGGCCCGGTAAGCGATAGGTACTCATGGTAAGCTCCAAATGGATGTGTCGTTAAGCTGCCCAGACCCTTTAAGCCTCGGCAGGGGGGGTGTAAAGCTGAACCGTGGCAATCAGGGCACGCGGAATGGCCAGCGATCGCCCCTTTTGACTCAGATAGACATTAACCTCATCCCGGCGAACTAGGTTGCCCTCCCATAGGGTTTTGCCGCGATGGGGCGCAGTAGTGGTCACCCGCACGGGAAAGCCACGAAACGTACTGAAGTCGCGATCGCTCGTCAAGAAATCCGACAGACCCGGACTTGACACCTCCAGCACGTAAGCACAGGTCAGATCCGCCGTTGCATCCAACACGCTTTCAAGGGCGCGACTCATGCGCTCACAGTCGTCTAAACTGGTGTCGGTGCCAGGGTGCCGCACCTCAACCCGCAGAATTGGCGGCGACTGATGGGTGTGCCACTGCACACTCACAAGGTCTAGGTGTTCTTGGTTAGCGACCTGCTGCGCCAGTGCTTGGACAACAGGTAGAAGCGATTGCATTGTCATAGGAAATAAAAAAGGCGGGTCATTGCCCACCGTACACACGTAGAGTGTCTGTAAACTAAGCCCCTACAGTACACGGTACCGCTGGAGACTCTACTAGTGGTTGTACACCGTCTGGGCGTAACCCATAGATGCATGGTGCCTCAACCACTTGGCTGGTTTACACGCAGCCATCACCGTGACTCACCACAGGTGTCCTACACTTTACAAGTGTACACCGTCGCAACACATGTCTGCGCTACTGGATGCATAACAAAGGAGTTGGTCAGTACGGCCTCTCTAAGCTCACGAGTGTTGAATTTAGTAAAGAAAGACAGAAAAAAGTAGCCAAACAGCTATGATTTGGCTACAAATACAACAAATAATTGTTTGTGAGCATCCTAAAATCTCTCCTGGGTATTGTCAAATCTTTACTCGTTGA
The DNA here is from genome assembly GCF_022570815.1 of Synechococcus sp. PCC 6716. Taxonomy (NCBI): domain Bacteria; kingdom Bacillati; phylum Cyanobacteriota; class Cyanophyceae; order Synechococcales; family Synechococcaceae; genus Synechococcus; species Synechococcus sp. PCC 6716. The sequence goes on along the minus strand of NZ_JAKLTU010000005.1, from coordinate 13,955 downwards.
GTTGCCCAGCCGTGATGACCCTAAACTCAACTCACAGTGATTTTTCCTCTTGTGGCTCACCCTCATTTTAGATAAAAACGTCAACAGTTGTCATGCCCTATTGTTTCAGTTAAAATACCATAACGTCAAATTCAACCTGTCCACCATTTCCAAAGCTTGGAAACACAGAGACCCTGCGCCAATTCAGAAGATTTACCAAAAATTAGTTCGAAACCTGTGGTAATCTTTGATTCAGTCACGGTAGTTCACGTGGCTTAGATAACGATGCTTGTGAGCTATGTTTTCTCTAGGCGCACTGCATACCACTGCACATAGCCGCCATTGGGCAGTCGTAGCTCGCAACCAGTGTCTATCAGGTGTTGCGCTTGGCTAACGGCATCAGGTAACGGCTGTAAATCGTAGGGCAACTCTAAGTCCGGTAATTCTAAATAGGTCACAAGCTTCTCTTGCAACTCTGCCGCAGTTAGAAACACCTCTGTGGCGGTGGTTGACTCCAAAAMAACATACCAGCCTTCTCTAGGCATTACATCCACCCCGATAAAAATGATCCATTGAGTTCACGTCCAGTCTAGGCACCAGCTTGAAGTGCCTCCACCTCTTTCAGGAGCCGCTCAATGGGTGCATTTGCCTCCAAAAAGGAAAAGAGATGCTTATACCGTAGCGTTCCCTGCCGATCAATCAAGAATTGCGCTGGTAAGGGTGCCCCCAATGCTTGCCCTGTTCGATACTTACGAAACAGGCGACATTGGGGATCCACCAGCAATGGCATCTTCAACCCCAAGTCTGCTACCACTTGTTCACTTTGCCGTTGATCAGTACTCGTGACCACAAGTACTGCTGCCCCCTTGCTCTGAAATGTTTCATAGTGTTCATTTAGCGCTTTGAGATGGGGGTAGCACAAGGGACAGTACTGGTGCTCTGTGAAAATGCGGGTAAACGCGAGTAGTAGGGGCTGCTCTTGCCACACTGCTGAAAGACGCACCTGGTTAGCCAACCCAACTGCAGGCAATTCACCGTCAGGAACCGCTTCTCCCTGTAGCAGTTGATTATGAGCAGGCACAGGCCATGCATTTTGCCAAAAGCGGTCATTAAAAAGGCCACTGAAGTTATTCGAGGTCAGGAAAGGTAACTGAATGGCCATAACTCTCTCTTGCTCTTAACTGCTCAGCCCCTAGGGAGATATTTTAATGGCTGTTGGCTCCAGAAATGTTGAAAGTAGATACATAACTTTACATTTTTAGGGGGTTGCCCCCATGAGCAGCCGAAAAGGTCGATTGCTCAGGATGCGATCGATCCAAATGTATATAACTCAATTCGTGACTCATGCACCCTTGCAAATAACGCAGTTTATCTAAAACTTTATTTCCCGAGATCTGTAGGATTTCAACCAACAATAAAATCAAATAAGCAATCAAGCAACGGTAGTCCTAAAGATGTAAGAGCATTGCTGAATAGAGCTATGAGTTAGAGAGGAATGGGTAATTTTTGAAACTTCAAATAATAAATTAGTAAACCAATAGACTATCTTAATATCTCTACGGATTTAGAATAGCACAGTTTTTTCCGGTACAACCGAGCACGATAATGTCTTAAACGTGTATGCTCACTGTTTACTCTCGTCATATACCTCTTGCTAACTATATGGTCTTCGTCCGCTATGAAATGTCCATAAACTGGCCATCCATCAGTTACATAAAAATAACATCCCCATAATTTTACTAATTGCCACAAAGGATGGAATGTTTCATGACGACGATCGCCTATGACCCAGCCTAAAATTCCTTTTCTAAAGTGGCCAACGGCTCTCCACAGCCAGATTTTGTTGTTTGAGCCGACAAACGTTTCCAACTCATCGGGTTCTGCTACCTCAGGACTTGCTTCAGAGTCATTAGCATTTGGCAACCGTGTTCCCACAGATTTTACCCAATGAATCATAGTGGTGTGATGGACTCCCTTTAATCGCTCTATCGCTCTAAATTCCATCCCATTCACATAGGCGGTCAGGTATTCCTGTACAGAACCTTACGCCGGTGGAGAGGAGGCCGCTACTCATCTTCTGGAGGCAGGGGTTGAGTACATCACCTCATTAAAGCAGGAACCTTCATCGGCGACGATGGAACCCAATGGTTTTACGATCAAAACGGTTACCATTACCTGTAAGGCTGATGGATGGTATGTAACATGGGGTCACTGAGAAACCCATACTCTATGCGTCAGCATGAGTGCGGAAGTATGTCACGGTAAATGTACAGTCTTGATGCGCTTGTGCCCTATGCCCGATATTGCCACACCCTTAGCCGCCCTCAGGCAGCACCGCTGGTTTAAGCTCATTAACGGTGCCAGTTTTCAGGATGTGGCACAGGTGTATAATGTGACGCTGGCCTACAGCTTAGCGGGTGCCGACTGCATTGATGTGGCAGCGGATTCAGCGGTGATTCAGGCAGCGGTTGAAGCAGTGGAAACAGCCCAAAGGCTTGGGGGGGGCCGTCCGCTGATCATGGTGAGTATTAACGATGGCGCAGACCCCCACTTTCGCAAAGCCACCTTTGATCCGCGCCAATGCCCCACCGACTGTGAGCGGCCTTGTCAGCGAATTTGTCCCGCTGCTGCGATTTCGTTTACTGCCGATGTGCAAGGAATCCTGCGCGATCGCTGTTATGGCTGTGGGCGCTGTTTACCCCTGTGCCCCGCTGGCCTTATCCAGACCTACGAACAACCCGCTGCCTTTGCCAACATCACCCCCCTGATTCAGGCAGGCACCGTGCAAGCCCTTGAAATTCATACCCAGCCCCATCGCTACGATGCCTTTTACGCCCTGTGGCAGCAGGTACAGCCGTGGACAGGGTACCTGAAAGTACTAGCCATTAGCTGTCCCCAAGGGGAAGAGGTCATCAGCTATCTGCGGTGGCTCAGTGAGTTGATCCAGCCCCTGCAGTGTGAACTCATCTGGCAGGCGGATGGTCGCCCTATGAGTGGCGATATTGGCGATGGGGCAACCCGAGCCACCATTCAATTTGGCCAAGCCATTCTGGAGGCAAATTTACCCGGATTTGTCCAGCTTGCGGGCGGCACAAATGGGCATACGGTTGCTAAACTCAGGGCAATGGGGTTATTGCCGCCACGGGCAACAGCAAAGGCGATCGCCGGTGTCGCCTACGGCAGTTATGCCCGCAAGTGCTTGGCCGTGTTTCACACAATGGCCGATCAACCATGGCAAACCGTTCCCGACATTCTCAATGCGGCGGTTGCCGCAGCGGCTGCTCTTGTCCACCCTCTCAAATCTGTCCCGTCGCCCCTTGCACCCTATGGTTGAATTGACTGCTGGACAACGTCAGGTTACCGATGATTTGGATCAACTACTGGCCATTTTGCCACCACCCTTGGGGTACTCCCTCACTGATCATCCCCAGCGCGAAGAACTCCTAGAAATTGTTTTAGACTTAGGGCGGCTGCCGGAAGCCCGGTTTATGCAAAGTACCCAGTACCTTGCCGAAACCCCTGTTAGCCGCGAGATGCTACAGTACGCCGTGGCTCGAGTGGGTGAGTTTAGCGGCGATAATCGCGCTGGCATTGAACGCACCCTGCACCGGATTAGCGCCCTGCGGAACCGTCAGGGCACCATCATTGGCCTCACCTGCCGCGTGGGTCGCGCTGTTTTTGGCACGATTGGCATGATTCGCGATCTGGTAGAAAGTGGCCAATCCATTTTGTTGCTGGGTCGCCCCGGTGTGGGTAAAACCACTGCCTTGCGGGAAATGGCGCGGGTCTTAGCGGATGATTTGCGTAAACGAGTGGTGATTATTGACACCTCCAACGAAATTGCTGGTGATGGCGATATTCCCCATCCAGCCATTGGTCGAGCGCGGCGGATGCAGGTGGCCCGCCCCGAACTCCAGCACCAAGTGATGATTGAGGCGGTGGAAAACCACATGCCGCAGGTGATTGTTATTGATGAAATTGGCACCGAACTGGAAGCCTTAGCGGCTCGCACCATTGCTGAGCGGGGGGTGCAACTCATTGGCACCGCCCACGGCAACCAAATTGAAAATTTGATTAAAAATCCGACCTTGGCAGACTTGGTGGGGGGGATTCAATCCGTGACCCTTGGGGATGAGGAGGCACGGCGGCGGGGCACCCAAAAAAGTGTTCTTGAACGGAAAGCTCCTCCCACCTTTCAGATTGCAGTCGAAATGCTCGAGCGCGATCGCTGGGTTGTTCACCTCGATGTGGCCGAAAGTGTCGATCTGCTCCTGCGGGGGCGCGTACCCAGTCCTGAGTTACGCACCGTTGCCGAGAATGGCACTGTCGTTGTCACCCATCCGGAGCCGGAACCTAGTCCCCAACGTTCAGAGTGGCCACCTGCCAACGTCCGCAGTTCATGGCGCGACAGTGGCCAGATGCAACCCCTAGGAGAGCCGCTGCGCGATCGCGCCAACTTTGCCCAGCTTCTCGAAGCAACCCTAGATGCACCGACCGTTGGCCCCAACGGCGAGGAACTGCCCCTGCACATTTTTCCCTACGCGGTGAGCCGCCACCACCTCGAGCAAGCCATTCACACCCTGCATCTGCCGGTGGTGATTACGCGAGACATTGATCAAGCAGATGTAATTCTTACCCTGCGATCGCACCTAAAGGGGGAAAGTAAATTACGGCATCTGGCTCATATTCACCATTTGCCAGTCCATAGCATTAAAGCCAATAGCATGGCTCAAATTGTGCGGGGGCTGCGGCACCTATTAGGGATGGAAGACACCAGCCCAACGGACACAGCCGATCTATCCTTGTTTAGTCCTAGCGGCAGTAACGATGAACTCGAAGCCCTTGAGGAAGCCCGCCTTGCGGTCGAAGAAATTGTTCTGCCCAAAGGGCAGGCGGTCGAGCTACTGCCCCGCTCCGCCAATATTCGCCGGATGCAACACGAACTCATTGAGCACTATCAGTTAACCGCCTGTAGCTTCGGCGAAGAACCCAACCGGCGGCTACGCATTTATCCTAGCCGTCCCCATTAGCGGCTGAGTACCGTTATGGATGCCTAGAGGACGCATTCAGTAAGACGATATGTCCCGATGCGCCCTATCTCAGGCCATCCTGAGAGCAGGTGAACAGCAGGAACTGCAACAACGACGCGCGAATGTGTTGCAAAACACAAAAAAAGCCAAGGGAGTCACCTTGGCCGGATGAAAATATCGTGTTTAGCAGTTAACTGCAACTAGGAGCTGCATTACTATTCCCTTCTATAACAGTGGAGGTGGTGATGCCACTGGCGACGGTGACGCAGCCGGTTACCCCTGTGCCAGCGGGATCGGTGGCAGCTGTACTAGCGCTTGCAGAGTTTCCAGCATTAGCAGTGATCTTTGGTGTGCTGTAGCCGTCGGGGGTAGAAACGCCTAATTTTAACTGGGTAACATTAGAAGCAAACGTTGTACTCTCAAGACGGTAGGCTTGCTGGGCACGGTTAATGGCACCGATGGTATTTTTGGCACTAGAGAGACGGGCTTTGGCGGCTTGGTTCAGCATGGAGGGCAGCGCAATGGCAGCCAGAATACCAATGATGATCACCACCACGAGTAGCTCAATGAGAGTGAAGCCTTCGTCAGCTTTTTTCTTGGCGAGCAGGTGCTGGAGGAATTTAGCTTTAAGCTCAGTTTTCATAACGATGAAACTCCTTGAATTCAAGTAAGGCAAGACAGATTGTCCCTAGAGATCAACATACCCATGCCACGGGGGTAAACTAACAGAGTATCTAAAAATTTTCCACGTTGATACGTTGCAGGCGTGAATAGCGACGACCGACTCATCCCCGCTATGTACATGGATAGGGGGTTTCGCAAGATCAGTTAAACTGGGAATAATTGTTCGATTTCGTCAGTGGCAGCTGCACATGAAGCACGGTCAACGCATTTCCCAGCGACTCAGTCAACTGGTTTTGGTGCTGGGCTTATCGTTAACCCCCACAAGCGTTGGGCTGGCGCAGTCGAGTAATAGCCAGACCGTGTCCTACAGCCAGTTTATTGCTGACCTCAAAGCTGGGGAGGTCAGCTCTGTCGAGCTGTACCAAGAGCAACGTCTAGCCAAGTTTCGGCGCAAGGATCAGCCAGAGAAGTCGCCCCCAAACGATGTCTTCCTCTTTGACCGCAATCCAGAATTGGTGGAACTCCTGCGGCAAGTCAGCCTCAAATATGGCACCCATGTGCGAGTTGTGCCCTCCGGTAGTGATAGCGTTGTGGTGGGGGTGATTTCTAATCTGTTGCTGGGGTTCTTCCTGCTCATTTTGTTTTTGATGATTATTCGCCGTGCCAATGGCGCTGGTGGCCCCGGTCAAATTTTGAATTTTGGCAAGTCGCGGGCACGCTTTCAGATGGAAGCTCAGACGGGTGTTACGTTTGATGATGTGGCTGGCATTGAAGAGGCTAAGGAAGAACTGCAAGAGGTCGTTACGTTCCTCAAAAGTGCCGAGAAGTTTACCTCTATTGGTGCGCGTATTCCCAAGGGGGTGCTGTTGATTGGGCCGCCGGGCACGGGTAAGACCCTTCTGGCCAAGGCGATCGCCGGTGAAGCCGCAGTGCCCTTCTTTTCTATTTCCGGTTCCGAATTTGTAGAAATGTTTGTTGGTGTCGGTGCCTCACGGGTGCGGGATCTGTTCAAAAAAGCCAAGGAGAATGCCCCTTGCTTGGTCTTTATTGATGAAATTGATGCCGTGGGTCGGCAGCGGGGAGCTGGCATTGGCGGTGGGAATGATGAGCGCGAGCAAACCCTCAACCAACTCCTGACAGAAATGGATGGGTTTGAAGGGAATACCGGCATTATTGTGATTGCAGCCACAAATCGCCCCGATGTCTTAGATGCGGCACTGCTGCGCCCCGGTCGATTTGACCGCCAAATTACCGTGGATTTGCCGAGCTACAAAGGCCGCCTACAAATTTTGCACGTCCATGCCCGCGATAAGAAGATAGCAGACGAGGTCTCCTTAGAGGCGATCGCCCGTCGTACCCCTGGGTTTTCTGGGGCAGAACTGGCGAACCTCCTCAACGAAGCTGCTATTCTCACGGCGCGTCGGCGCAAGAGTGCCATCTCAAACGCCGAAATTGACGATGCCTTTGATCGAGTCACCATTGGCATGACCCTCGCCCCCCTACTCAATAGCAAAAAGAAATGGCTCATCGCCTATCACGAAGTGGGGCACGCACTGCTCATGACGCTGCTGAAGCACGCAGACCCCCTCAACAAAGTGACGATTATCCCCCGCTCTGGGGGAGTGGGGGGCTTTGCCCAACAGATCTTTGATGAAGAGCGGGTGGACAGTGGGCTTTATACCCGCGCTTGGCTCCTAGATGAAATCACTATTCTCTTGGGGGGGCGTGCTGCCGAAGTTGAAATTTTTGGCGATGCCGAGGTTACCATCGGTGCGAGTAGTGATCTGCGGGCGGTGGCTAATTTGGCGCGGGAAATGGTCACCCGTTACGGGATGTCTGACTTGGGGCACCTTGCCCTTGAAACCCCGGGCAATGAAGTCTTTTTAGGGCGGGATCTCATGCCGCGATCGGAGTATTCAGAGGCGGTGGCGGTGCAGATTGACCATCAAGTGCGCGAAATTGTAATGCACTGCTACGACATTGCCCGTAAGCTCATCCGCGAACATCGCGCGGCGATTGACAAACTCGTTGAACTGCTACTGGAAAAAGAAACGATTGATGGGGATGAGTTCCGAGCATTGGTGCGCCAATACACCCATTTACCGGTGAAAGAACCAGCGTGGAAAGCAATGGCTACGCCAGTATCTTTTGTAGCCAACGACGCACAACAGTCATAGCTTAGGAGCAACCCATGGCGGCAGGGGAGCGAGGGCAGGTACGGCACCTGTTAGTGCTCGAAGATACTGCGGGTCGTCGTCCTATTCTTCTGGAAGCAGCCACCTATTCCATTGGGCGCGACCCCACGAACTCCATTGTGCTGCACTCAAAGATGGTGTCACGGCAGCATGGCTTACTGTTGCGAGTCACCAGTCCCGAGAGTAATAGCTATCTTTTTCGGCTTATTGATGGCGATCTCCAAGGAAAGCGCAGCACCAACGGTATTTTAGTGAATGGTCAGCGTACGATCGCCCATGATTTGCGCAGCGGCGACATGATCGTCTTTGGTGGCGATGTGCGGGCACGCTACTTGACGCTGACCAACCTGACCGATGAAGAATTTAGCGACTTTTGCCAAAGTACAGATGTATTGGGGTTCCTATCGAAAACCACCAACCCGTTTGCCACCTTGGTTCCCCATGACCAAGCCAATATTGAAGAATTTAGTGAAGCTGCCCTTGTGCGCCTAGCTTCCTACCCGGAATTGACCCCCACCCCCATTTTAGAAGTGGATTTAGAGGGTACGGTGACGTATCTGAACCCAGCAGCAGTGATGCAGTTTGGGGATTTACAGCAGCGCAAACTGAGTCACCCCTTGCTCATTGGCTTGCCAGAGCTAGCGTGCTATATGCAGCAAACCCAAGAAAAAGTCCATGTGCGGGAAGTGGAATACCAGCAGCGTATCTATGAACAGTCCATTCACTATATCTATGAGAGTGAATTAATTCGCAGCTATGTGATGGATGTTACCGATCGCAAGCGAGCGGAGGAGCAGTTGCGCAACCAAGCCCGTCGCGAAGCAATTATTAACCGGATTATTCAAGCCATGCGGACTACCATGGTGGCGGCGGAAGTCTTGCAAATTACGGCTGATCTTTTACTGGAGGTTCTTGGTTCTAGTCTGTGTTTGATTACCCAATCTACAGTTGATAGTTCTACCTATGCTGCGCGTGCCCACCTGAACCCGCCCCCGTCACCGTTGGTTGCCCTGAACAGAGCAGTTATTGCCACCTATGAACCCGCCTTAATCACGGGTGAACAGATCATGTTGATCACGGGAAGTGGGGAGATTCCGGATCGCCTCCAAGAGCAGATCACTCACTGTAATGTCAATGCTCTGGTGGTCACCCCCTTAATTTATCTGGGGCAACTGTTGGGGCATATTACTCTGCTGGAGGTTGACAGCGAGGCGATTGAGCGCACCTCGATCTTTTGGGGCGGTGGCCAAATGCTACAGCAAAGTTTACCCAATGGCTGGACTCTTGATGATCTAAGTTTAGTGAAAACCATTGCCGATCAGTGTGCCCTAGCGATTCATCAAGCCCAGCTTTACCAGAGGGTGCAGGAACTGAATGCGGATCTCGAGCGGCAAGTGCGGGCACGAACCGCAGAATTGGAGCAAAAAATGAAAGAGCTAGAGCGGCTCAATGCGCTCAAGGATGATTTTCTCAGTACCGTGTCTCACGAATTGCGCACCCCCATGGCCAATATGAAAATGGCAATTCACATGCTCAAACACACGCCCATGGACGAACGACAGCAGCGTTATCTGAATATCCTCAGCAATGAGTGTGCTCGTGAAACAGAGCTGATCAACGACCTGCTCGACCTTCAGCGCCTAGAAGCGGGGAACAGCCAAATTCAACAGGAGCTGATTGATCTCAATACATGGCTCCCCCTCATCCTTGAACCGTTTCATAACCGGATGCAGCAGCGGCAGCAGTGTTTGCGAATCGTCCAGCCCGCCTCGTTGCCGCCACTGCTCTCCAATCGCCACGCCTTGGAGCGCATTTTGGCAGAGCTACTGAACAATGCCTACAAGTACAGTCCGGCGGGTGGGCACATTACGTTATCCTTGCTGCTGCTAGAGGGCGATCGCCTGCAAATTCAAGTCAGCAACCCCTCTGAAATTCCCAGTAGCGAACTGCCGCGCATTTTTGAAAAGTTTTACCGCATCCCCAACGCCGACCCATGGCAGCAGGGGGGAACCGGCCTAGGCTTGGCCTTGACCCAAAAACTGGTGCAGCAATTACGGGGAGAGGTTAGTGTCACCAGTACTGCGGGTTACACCACCTTTACCCTTATTTTTCCCATTGCCAAAACTGCTGAGAGTTGATCCCCACCCCTAATGATAAAATAGGGTGCTAACATTTTCAGGGTGCCATGACCCTTTCGCGAGTCGCTTTAAGTAACCTACAGCGGGAGTTAGAGCAGTTATTAGCGCGCTTGGACAGCCAACCCCACGGCGATCTCATTTACCAAGCCCTGCAAATATTTACGAATATTGCTGACGAGGAACTCGAACGGCTGGATTGGAAAATACTCCGTTCGTGCTTGCGGGATATGCACCAAGCGCTGCGGGTGTTTGCCCCCTATCGCCACACCCGCAAAATTTCAATTTTTGGCTCCGCCCGTACAGTGGATACCGCACCGGTCTATCACATGGCGGTCAAGTTTGCCCAAGCAGCCAGTGCTGCCGGATTTATGATTATCACTGGCGCAGGGGGCGGCATCATGGAGGCGGGCAATAAAGGCGCTGGTCCGGAGAAGTCCTTTGGCCTCAACATTGAATTGCCCTTCGAGCAGGGAGCTAACCCCTACATCGAAGGCGACCCCCGCCTGATTCACTTTAAGTATTTCTTTACCCGCAAGGTATTTCTGATCAAGGAAACGGACGCGATCGCCGTCTTTCCGGGGGGCTTTGGCACCCAAGATGAAGCCTTTGAGTGTCTCACCCTCTGCCAAACGGGCAAAGCCCCGCCAACCCCGCTCGTGTTGATGGATGTGCCGGAAGGCACCTACTGGAAACGTTGGGATCAACTGGTGCAAGAGGAGTTTTGTGGCGCGGGTCTCATTAGTAACGAAGACCGCGAACTATATCGTATCTGCACCAATGTTGAGGAGGGGTTAGAGTATTTAAGCGGGTTTTATCGGGTGTATCACTCCTGCCGTTACGTGGGCGATCGCCTCGTGTTGCGCCTCAACCAAGACATTAGTGATGCGGCCTTGGCAGACCTTAATCGCGATTTTGCCGATATTCTTCTCTCCGGTAGCATTGAGCGCACTGCCCCCCTGCCGCGCGAAATAGAAGACGAACAGCCCACCAACCACCCCCTGTTGACCCATACCCTGCATCTGCCTCGCCTGATCCTGCACTTTAACCAGCGGGACTACAGTCGATTGTATCAACTGATTTATCGCCTCAATGGCTTGGCAACCGCCACAGCCACCTACCATCCCGAACGCAAGTAGGGCTGGACTGTATTGAGTTGATACTAGAAATTGACCATCACCAGTTGACAGCATACCCATGATTGAACGTTACACCCTTGCCCCGATGGGGCACCTTTGGACGGATGCCTATAAATTCAAAACGTGGCTCGATGTGGAACTAGCCGTTTGTGAAGCTCAGGCAGAACTAGGGTATATCCCTGCGGAGGCGTTGGCAGATATTAAAGCAAAGGCCGCCTTTGACCCGCAACGAGTGCTGGAAATCGAGGCCGAAGTCAAGCACGATGTGATTGCCTTTCTCACCAATGTCAACGAGTTTGTCGGTGATGCTGGGCGCTACATTCACCTTGGCTTGACCAGTTCCGATGTGCTAGATACCGGCTTGGCGTTGCAGTTAGTGGCGAGCTTGACCCTGCTTCAGGAACAATTAGAGCATCTTATCCAAGCCGTGCGCCATCGTGCCCAAGAACACCGCTATACCGTTATGGTAGGGCGCAGCCACGGCATTCATGCCGAACCCATTACCTTCGGCTTTAAGCTCGCTGGCTGGTTGGCCGAACTCCTGCGCCATCGCGATCGCCTCTGTCAGCTCCAGCGCACCATTGCAGTCGGTAAAATTTCTGGTGCAGTGGGCACCTACGCCAATATTGATCCACAGGTCGAAGCGATCGCCTGCCAAAAACTAGGATTACACCCCGATACTGCTTCTACTCAAGTGATCTCGCGCGATCGCCACGCTGACTATGCCCAAACGCTTGCCCTTTTGGGTGCTACACTTGAGCGCTTTGCGGTTGAAATTCGCAACCTCCAGCGCACCGATGTCCTCGAAGTCGAGGAATTCTTCTCTAAAGGGCAAAAAGGCTCCTCCGCCATGCCCCACAAACGCAACCCCATTCGTTCCGAGCGGGTCACCGGTCTCGCACGAGTGCTGCGCGGCAACGCCATGGCTGCCCTCGAAAACGTTGCCCTTTGGCATGAGCGGGATATTTCCCACAGTGCCGTAGAGCGGGTCATCCTCCCTGATAGCTCAATTCTATGCCACTTTATGCTGGTCGAGATGACGGACTTAGTGCAACACCTCCAAGTCTATCCCGAGAATATGCGCCGCAATATGAACTGCTACGGCGGGGTAATCTTTAGTCAGCGGGTGTTACTGGCACTGGTGGAAAAAGGCCTGAGCCGCGAAGCCGCCTATGCCCTAGTCCAAAAACACGCCCATGCCGCTTGGAACCGCACCGATGGTGACTTTGCCGCTAATCTCAGAGGCGATCCCGAGGTGATGCAGTACCTGAGCACCACTGAGTTAGAGGCGTGTTTTAACCCCGATCACCACCTCAAGTACCTCGAAGACATTTACCAGCGGCTGAGCATTTGAACCAACACCAGCCAGTGCAGCTCCTCAGCCTCACCCTCAATGTCGGGTCTATCGGACTTGGTATGCTAATGTAACATGCTATACGAAATCTAAGATATGCAGCTACTTCTAACTGATCTACTAAACCTACCTGGAATTGAGGTTGAAGATTATACCGATGTTGCGGGAGAATTGATTCTTATAGTGGAAGCAAAGACAACCGAGGCGATTTGCCCACGTTGCCAACAAAAAAGTTATCATTTACACCAGAATCATTGGTATCTAGTGCGAGATTTAAGCATCAGTGGACGAACCGTATTTCTTAAGATCAATCGTCGCCAGTTTAAGTGTCGAACTTGTGGTAAGCCATTCAGTGAAACGCTCGATTTCATCGGCAATCGTCGCAAGCAAACGGATCGATTTGCTCAGTCAATCGTGCAACAGGTTTTGCACAGCGACATTCATAATGTTGCAATTTCAAATGGTCTCACTGATGAAGAAGTATGGTCAATGGTACAGTATGTCAGTAAAAAAAACTGGCTCTATCGTCCGAGTTATGCTTAATCAATAGCTAAATGCCAGCAAATTAAGCAACGTAACTGAAAATTGTCAAAGTTCCTGAACCCATAACCTGACCGCTTGATCAGCTTCAATTTATTGTTAATACCTTCGACAACACCACTATTTGTGTGATTATCAAAATAGGCGGTGACTTCACCAAACCAACGACAAATTGTTCTTACGCTCTCTTGAAAAGAATCCTGAGCTTGAGCTAACCAATCGAGCAATTGAAAGGTTCCATCTTTCCAATCTTTTGCTTGCTCAAAGATGGCTCTAAACGATTCCTTCTCCTGATGCATTCGAGCCAGACTTGGCACTACTTCTCGAATTTCTTCCAGTTTTGCTTTTTGCTTCTGAGTTAGATTTTCCTCCGGCTTGAGTAAGGCATATTTACTTTGTTTGAGCGCGGCTGCAATCTGGGCTTTCTGGACTTCATTTACCGTCTGTTCATTCGCTTTACAAATACTTTGTCGAGCCTTATCCAATTCCTGATTCACAATCTTTATAACATGAAATCGGTCGGCAACCACCGTAGCATTAGGTAGAAGTTTATGAACCAAACTTTTATAGTTTCCAGATAGGTCAATGCTCACCTCAATAATTTGATTGAGTACTGCTGCTCCCCATACCTCAAGCACTTGCCTCACATCTTCCTGCTTGCGAGAAGGGGCAAGGGGAATTCGCCGCTCTAAATCGACCAAAACAACTATGTAATCTCCTTGTCCTTCACCTAAGGAAATCTCATCTATACCTAATCGTTTTACTGAACTCACATCGACGTTGAGTTTTTTTTACTGACATACTGTACCATTGACCATACTTCTTCATCAGTGAGACCATTTGAAATTGCAACATTATGAATGTTGCTGTGCAAAACCTGTTGCACGATTGACTGAGCAAATCGATCCGTTTGCTTGCGACGATTGCCGATGAAATCGAGCGTTTCATTGAATGGCTTA
>NZ_JAKLTU010000069.1:0-2861 GCF_022570815.1 Synechococcus sp. PCC 6716 | reverse complement strand
CTCCAAAATTACCAAGCTGCGCTGTAGTAAAGGTTCGACCTTGCTATATTCCCCTTGTGCTTCATACAACAGCGCCAAGTTGTTGAGGGTCGTGGCCACTTCTGGATGGTTGGTGCCTAGGGCTTGCTCCCTGATCGCCAAACTGCGCTGCAATAGCGGTTCGGCTTTGCTATATTCCCCTTGTGCTTCATACAACCCTGCCAAGTTGTTGAGGGTAGTGGCCACTTTTGGATGGTTGGCGCCTAGGGCTTGCTCCAAAATCACCAAGCTGCGCTGKWGWAAMGGTTCGGCTTTGGCGTATTGCCCTTGCTTTTCATACAGTAGCGCCAAGTTATTGAGGGTCGTGGCCACTTCTGGATGGTTGGTGCCTAGGGCTTGCTCCAAAATCACCAAGCTGCGCTGTAGTAAAGGTTCGACCTTGCTATATTCCCCTTGTGCTTCATACAGCAGCGCCAAGTTATTGAGGGTCGTGGCCACTTCTGGATGGTTGGTGCCTAAGGCTTGCTCCCTGATTGCCAAGCTTCGCTGCAATAGCGGTTCGGCTTTGGCATACTGCCCTTGCTTTTGATACAGCAGCGCCAAGTTATTGAGGGTCGTGGCCACTTCTGGATGGTTGGTGCCTAGGGCTTGCTCCAAAATCACCAAGCTGCGTTGGTAAAGAGGTTCGGCTTTGGCGTATTGCCCTTGCTTTTCATACAGCAGCGCCAAGTTATTGAGGGTCGTGGCCACTTCTGGATGGTTGGTGCCTAGGGCTTGCTCCAAAATCACCAAGCTGCGTTGTAGTAAAGGTTCGACCTTGCTATATTCCCCTTGTGCTTCATACAACAGCGCCAAGTTGTTGAGGGCAGTGGCCACTTTTGGGTGGYTRGCSCCTAGGGTCTGTTGCAAAATTGCCAAACTGCGCTGGTATAGGGGTTCGGCTTTACTATATTGGCCTTGCTCTCGATACAGTAGCGCCAAGTTATTGAGGGTCGTGGCCACTTCTGGATGGTTGGTGCCCAAGGCTTGCTCCCTGATTGCCAAGCTTCGCTGCAATAGCGGTTCGGCTTTGGCGTAYTGCCCTTGCTTTTGATACAGTAGCGCCAAGTTATTGAGGGTCGTGGCCACTTCTGGATGGTTAGTGCCTAGGGCTTGCTCCAAAATTACCAAGCTGCGTTGGAGAAAAGGTTCGACCTTGCTATATTCCCCTTGTGCTTCATACAGCAGCGCCAAGTTATTGAGGGTCGTGGCCACTTTTGGATGGTTGGTGCCTAGGGCTTGCTCCAAAATCACCAAGCTGCGCTGTAGTAAAGGTTCGGCCTTGCTATATTCCCCTTGTGTTTGATACAGCACCGCCAAGTTATTGAGGGTCGTGGCCACTTCTGGATGGTTGGCGCCTAGGGCTTGCTCCAAAATTACCAAGCTGCGCTGGAGTAAAGGTTCGACCTTGCTATATTCCCCTTGTGCTTCATACAACAGCGCCAAGTTATTGAGGGTCGTGGCCCCTTCTGGATGGTTGGTGCCTAGGGCTTGCTCCCTGATCGCCAAACTGCGCTGCAATAGGGGTTCGGCTTTACTATATTCCCCTTGCTCTCGATACAGTAGCGCCAAGTTGTTCAGGGATTGGGCGACATCTGGGTGATTGGCACCTAAAGCTTGCTCCAAAATCRCCAARCTGCGCTGGTAAAGAGGTTCGGCTTTGTTATATTCCCCTTGTGCTTCATACAGCAGCGCCAAGTTATTGAGGGTCGTGGCCACTTCTGGRTGGTTGGTGCCTAAAACTCGTTCCCTTAACGCCAAACTGCGCTGGTAAAGAGGTTCGGCTTTGTTATATTCCCCTTGTGCTTCATACAGCAGCGCCAAGTTGTTGAGGGTCGTGGCCACTTCTGGATGGTTGGTGCCTAGGGCTTGCTCCCTGATCGCCAAACTGCGCTGCAGTAAAGGTTCGACCTTGCTATATTCCCCTTGTGCTTSATACAACMSYGCCAAGTTGTTGAGGACAGCGGCCACATTTGGRTGGTTGGCGCCTAGGGCTTGTTGCAAAATTGCCAAACTGCGCTGGTATAGGGGTTCGGCCTTRCTATATTCCCCTTGTGCTTCATACAGCAGCGCCAAGTTGTTGAGGGTCGTGGCCACTTCTGGATGGTTGGTGCCTAGGGCTTGCTCCMWRATCACCAAGCTGCGCTGTAGTAAAGGTTCGACCTTGCTATATTCCCCTTGTGCTTCATACAACAGCGCCAAGTTGTTGAGGGTAGCGGCCACATTTGGGTGGTTAGCCCCTAGGGTCTGTTGCAAAATTGCCAAACTGCGCTGGTATAGGGGTTCGGCTTTACTATATTGGCCTTGCTCTCGATACAGTAGCGCCAAGTTGTTCAGGGATTGGGCCACTTTTGGATGGTTGGCGCCTAGGGCTTGCTCCAAAATCACCAAGCTGCGCTGTAGTAAAGGTTCGGCCTTGCTATGCTGCCCTTGCGCTTGATACAGCAGCGCCAAGTTATTGAGGGTCGTGGCCACTTCTGGATGGTTGGTGCCTAGGGCTTGCTCCAWAATYGCCAAACTGCGCTGGTATAGGGGTTCGGCTTTACTATATTGGCCTTGCTCTCGATACAGTAGCGCCAAGTTGTTCAGGGATTGGGCGACATCTGGGTGGTTGGCGCCTAGGGCTTGCTCCAAAATCACCAAGCTGCGCTGTAGTAAAGGTTCGGCCTTGCTATATTCGCCTTGTTCTTGATACAGTAGCGCCAAGTTGTTCAGGGATTGGGCGACATCTGGGTGATTGGCACCTAGAACTCGTTCCCTGATCGCCAAACTGCGCTGGAATAGCGGTTCGGCTTTGCTATATTCCCCTTGTGCTTGATACAACCCTGCCAAGTTGTTGAGGA
>NZ_JAKLTU010000049.1:0-5682 GCF_022570815.1 Synechococcus sp. PCC 6716 | reverse complement strand
TCTTCCGATCWCWTAAGAAATGAAGCCTTGCGGATATTGGAGTTAGGAACTAGCTCTACTGCCTTTGGGAGGGGACGTAAGACATCTGGTAAAACTTCGGTTTTGCTAGATGCTGTCCCCGTTGAACAAGGAAGCCGCTTATCTATCGCGTAGCGATGATGAGCGGTAGTTCACCTGATAAGTAGGAGACCATAACGCTGAACGCTGTTAGCCGCCACGTCCAAAACGCGCTTCGGGATGGTACTGCCCGGCTGCTGCTAAAACGCTTGGGGGAAGCCCTGATTACACTGTTGCTGGCCTCTGCCCTTAGCTTCGCCATTATGCAGTTAGCCCCTGGGAATTATCTAGATAACCTCAAAGCGGATCCGCAAATTTCCCTAGAGCGGTTGCAGGAGCTAGAGCGGCAGTTTGGGCTAGATAAATCGCCAGTGGAGCAATACGTGCGTTGGCTGTGGCAAATTATTCGCTATGGTAATTTTGGCACGAGCTTTGTCTATCAGCGATCGGTGGCCTCTCTGTTGTGGGAGCGGCTCCCGGCAACGCTGCTGCTGTCGTTGAGTTCCATTGTGCTAACGTGGGGGGTGGCGATTCCCTTGGGAATTTGGGCCGCCGTCAACCAAGACCGCTGGAGCGATCGCCTCTTGCGGATTCTCAGCTACCTTGGCCAAGGCTTTCCCAGCTTTATTACGGCGCTGTTGCTGCTCTTTTTAGCCCAGAGTACACCGCTGTTTCCGGTGGGGGGCATGACTAGCCTCTACTACGATGACCTGCCGTGGGTGGCTAAGGTGCTCGATATTGGCTGGCACTTAATCTTACCCACCCTAGCGTTGACCTTGACGAGCTTTGCTGGGTTGCAGCGGTTGATGCGGGGGAATTTGCTGGATGTGCTGCGGCAAAACTATATTCAAACGGCTCGCGCCAAGGGCTTACCGGAGTCACGGGTGATTTACGTCCATGCCCTCCGCAATGCCATTAACCCCCTGATTACGCTCCTAGGGTTTGAGTTTGCTAGCTTGTTGAGCGGTGCCTTTATTGCCGAGTTTTTCTTTAACTGGCCGGGGTTGGGGCGCTTAATTTTACAGGCGGTGACCGCTCAGGACATTTACGTGGTGATGGCTAGCCTAATGATGGGGGCACTGATGCTGATTATCGGCAACTTGTTGGCGGATCTGTTGCTGAGGTGGGCAGATCCGCGCATTACAGATTAGTACACATTAGCGCTGGGTCAACCGTGGTAAAGCAGCAGCGTATCGCTACCCTTGGCGATCCTTGGCTGGTGTCGGTAACAAAATTGTAAATTTTGTACCTTGCCCTACCTCACTCTCAACCTGAATTTGACCCCGATGCGCCTGAACAATGGATTGGGCGATCGCCAACCCAAGCCCCGTTCCCGGTAATGCTGTGCCCTGCAAACGATAGAACCGATCAAACAAGCGGGGTAACTCACTCGCCGGAATGCCTCTGCCATTGTCAGCAATCACAACACGGTAATACTTCCCCTGTTGATCTAGGGTGATGTGAATGGTACCGCCCTCAGGGGTATATTGCACCGCATTGTTCACAATATTTGTCAGCAACCGACTGAGATGATCTGGATTTCCCCAAACGAAGTACGCTTGCTGCTCTGGCACGGTTACGGGGGGATCCGCAATATTAAGGCACAGTTCCATCGCTTTTTGCTGCATTAATGGCTCTTGTTCCTCCACAACGGCTAAGAGCAATGCATCGAGGTGGCACGGCTGCGGGTTCAAGGGCACCATGCCGCTCTCCTGTCGGGCTAAAAACAAAAGATCATCCACCAAGCGGCTAAGGCGGCGGCTGAGGCGTTCAATCACCTGTAATTGTTGCTGCTGCGTTGCTGGATCAGCGGTGGCTAGGGCTACTTGCACATTGGTTTGGATCAGTGCCACGGGATTACGCAGTTCATGGGACGCATCTGCTGTAAACTGCTTGAGGTAGGCGTAGGATTCCTGCAGCGGGGCGATCGCCAAGCGGGCAAGAAMCCAGCCACTAATACTGACAAGAATTAATGCTACCGTAGCTCCCAAAAGCAAATCCCACAGCAGCGCTTGACTGGGTTGAGTAACCTCAAACCATGGGTGGCTTACGCGCAAATATCCCAAGAGGCGATCGCCCACAACCAACGCCACGGTCATTTGCCGCAACCAGCGATCGCCCCCCATCGGAACTGTTTCTGGGGTGCGGCTCAAATGCAAGGGTAGGTTCAGCGGTTCCGCAAACGTACTCCACGCCAACTGCCGATTTGGGTCAAACCCCTCTAAATCAATGTGGTCATCTTCAAGGGCTGCGCTTGTTAGGGGATCACTTCCCAAACTTTTTTGCCAATCAATGACCTCTGCGGTGCCCGTCTCAATCACCAACGCCCGGCTGACCACCTCTACCACATGGCTGAGCGTATCATCAATCCGTTCGATAAGGGTGCCGCGCACATAGAGGAAGAAGCCCGTTGCAAAAATTAATAGCAAGAGTGCCGTCACACCAACGTACCAAAGGGCAAGACGGCATTGAATCGCTCGAAACATAATCCCTAACTCTAGGGTAACGGTAACCAGTCTCCACTAGACACAGAGGCAGCCCAATAGAGCTTAGCCATTCCTCAGGGTGGCCAAGTTGAGTTGTGCCCACACCGCTTGCAGCATCGGTTCCACACCTTGGCGGGTGGCGGCAGAAATAGCAAAGACCGGCTGGCAAATATGGGTGGCGAGTGCCTGCTGTCTCTCATCGATCTCTTCAGGGTCAAGGGCATCAATTTTGTTGAGCACCACAATTTGCGGACGCTCCCCTAAGCCATGGCCGTAGGCCACCAGTTCAGCGCGGATGGTGTCATAGGCGGCAATGACATCCGTTGCTGTCGCATCAATAAGGTGCAGTAAGAGCCGAGTGCGCTCGATGTGGCGCAAGAACTCATGCCCTAGACCGGTTCCTTGGTGAGCACCCGCAATCAGGCCAGGAATATCGGCAAAGACGGTGCCATCGCCATTGGGCCGGCGCACAACCCCCAAATTGGGGACAAGGGTCGTAAACGGATAATCGGCAATTTTTGGCCGTGCCGCTGAGAGAACAGAAATCAGTGTGGATTTGCCGGCGTTGGGCAGGCCAATAATTCCCACCTCAGCTAACAGCTTGAGTTCTAGGCGCAGGTGTCGCTCTTCGCCCTCTAGCCCCGGTAAGGCATAGTCCGGTGCCCGCTGTTGATTGCTGAGGAAGTGTTTATTTCCCAGCCCTCCTTTGCCGCCTTTGGCAACTTGTAGGGTTTGCTCTGGGGTGGTTAAATCTCCTAACAGTTCTTCTGTGTCAGCATCCCACACCATGGTGCCACAGGGTACTTCAATGATGAGATCGGCGCCAGAAGCACCCGTACGATTACTCGGACCACCCCGCTGACCCGCTTCGGCTTTGAACGTGTGGGCATAGCGAAAGTCTAGGAGTGTTTGCAGATGAGGCACGGCTTTGAGGATGACGGAACCGCCGTTGCCGCCATTGCCGCCCGCCGGCCCGCCCGCCGGCACGTATTTCTCACGACGAAAGGCAACAATGCCATCGCCCCCCTTCCCCCCTTTGACATGAATTTCCGCAAGATCAATAAATTGCATCCCTAGCGCAGATACGTTGGAGCGCAGCATTTCCATTGTATCGCTGCCTTGGCTATGCGGCGGGAGCATTCGTTGCTACGATCGCCGACGAACGAGTGACTCGAGGCTAGCCTACCGCGTGGAAAAACCCCAACGATCCCTTGCCCACATTGCCACGATTGTTGCCATTGCCACCCTCCTGAGTAAGCTGGCCGGTCTGGTGCGACAGCAGGCGATCGCCGCCGAGTTTGGTGTGGGGGCAGCCGTGGATGCCTATAGCTACGCCTACGTGATTCCGGGGTTTCTGTTTGTGCTCCTAGGCGGCATTAACGGCCCCTTTCACAGTTCCATTATTAGCGTGGTGCTCAAGCAACCACCGGAAAAGGCGGCTCCCTTAGTGGAAACCATTACCACCGTTGTGGGGGGGCTGCTGCTACTGCTGACCGCACTGCTAATGCTTTTTGCGGAGCCACTGGTGCACCTCATTGCCCCCGGTGCCAGTCCCGACATTCAGGCTCTAGCGGCAGAACAGTTCCGGATCATGGCTCCCTTGGCGGTACTTTCGGGGTTGATTGGCATCGGCTTTGGCACCCTCAACGCTGCGGATCAGTACTGGCTGCCCTCTATTAGCCCCCTGTTGTCGAGCTTGACCGTAATTATCGGCATTTGGTTTTTTGCGGATACGTTTGGGCCGGCGGTCTTGGCGTGGGGCACGCTAGCAGGGGGCATATTGCAGTGGCTGGTGCAAATTCCGGCACAGTGGCAGGCGGGAATGGGTACCCTGCGGCTACGGTTTGATCTGAATCGCCCGGAGGTGCGTGAACTCATCCGGCTGATGGGACCTGCCACCCTCTCGTCGGGGATGTTATTGATCAGTGTCTATATCAGCCTCTTTTTTGCCTCTCAGTTACCCGTAGGGGCGGCCTCTGCCCTGGGCTATGCCCAACTGCTGTTTTTAACTCCCTTGGGGATTCTCTCCAACGTCATCCTTGTGCCCTACATGCCGATTTTTTCGCGGCTGGCACGCCCAGATCAGTGGTCTGACCTCAAAGAGCGTATTCGTCAGAGCTTAGTGCTGACCGCTTTGAGTATGATGCCCCTCGGTGCCATTATGGCGGCCTTGGCATTGCCAGCGGTACGGGTGGTTTATGAACGCCGCGCCTTTGATTTCGCTGCCTCTCAGTTGGTGGCAGCGCTGTTGCTAGTGTATGCCATCGGTATGTTCTTTTACTTGGCACGGGATGTGATTGTGCGGGTGTTCTATGCTCTTGAGGATGGCCGTACTCCACTTTACGTGACGCTGTGGGGATTGGCCTTTAATGCTCTGTTTTGTTTTTTCTTTACCAATGCTTTTGGGGCGATCGGGCTAGCGATGGCTACTGTGGGGGTAAATACCGTCTCGCTGATTGCCTTAGTCTGGATTTTGCAACGCCGCCTAGGGGGGTTGCCGTGGCGGCAACTTGTCCCGCCTCTGCTGGGGGTGGCATTGGCCAGTGGCCTCGGTGGTCTTACGGCATGGGGCACTCTTCACGGTTTGGAATGGCTGTGGGGGCGCGAAGGGGTGGTGATCCAGTTGCTGCAGTTGGCGATCGCCGGCAGTATGGGTCTTGGCATATTTAGCATTGCCATTGCACCCTTGAGGCTGCCAGAGCTGGATTTCTTTTTGGCCAAGATACGGAAAGTGCTGCCCAAGCACAAGCCCTAGCAGTCAGCACTGTAATGTTCTGAGTAGCCGCAGGAGCGAGCTAAGAAAGTTCTTGGCTGAGTTTAATTGCCAGTAAAATTTGCGCTGTTCACAATGGGGCAGGGTTCACCGAAAACCTCCGAGAAGCCCCGCACCTTCAGGTCGGGGAGGGACAGGAGCGGCAATTGAGAGGGGTTCAATACCCCCGAAATTGCCAGGTTTAGTACGCTTGTTTTTCATAGTCACGGGTGAGAATATAAAAGGATGAAACAAACTCTGACACTAGTTTGCAAACTTGCAACCACACCCGAACAAAATGCCAAGATTGAGGCATTGCTTCAGGCGTTTGCTGCTGCTTGCAACTATGCCAATGAGCGCGTCAAACCCAAAACAACCAAGATCGGA
>NZ_JAKLTU010000048.1:0-4068 GCF_022570815.1 Synechococcus sp. PCC 6716 | reverse complement strand
TCTTCCGATCTCAAAGACCGCATTCAGCAACTAGACGAGCAGATCGCCACCCAAATCCATCCATGTCAGCCCTGGCAGGCAAAACAGACGCGGCTGATGACGGTTCCAGGGGTGGGCAAGGTCGTCGCCGCTACCTTGTTAGCCCTGTTGCCAGACCTGGGACAGTTGTCCACTCGAAAAATCAGTACGCTGGTGGGCGTTGCCCCATTCAACCGAGATAGTGGGCAGAAGCAAGGCAAACGCGCTATCTTTGGTGGYSGTGCGCCATAATCCAGTGATTCGCGTCTTCTATCACCGCTTATTAGCGAAGGGCAAGGCTACCAAAGTAGCGTTAGTGGCTTGTATGCATAAGCTATTAACAATTCTCAATGCCATGCTCAAACATGGTACGGACTGGCAGCCGTCCAACTCAGATGGGAGTCAATCGGCTGTTCCAGCATCATAATTTGCTTGACTTTTAAGATAATCGCTTCTCCCTAGGGAGACGGGTTGGGGATGAGGGCAATTCATAGCCACACTCAGCAACATTGGGGAGAGAAAGCCTCTATGCTAAACACAATTACTGCTGCGCCAACAACACCCCTGCCACCATGGCCAACGGGCTATCATTTTTACAGTCCGGGCTACTCCTTTAGCTATGAGGTCATTGGCCCGTGTTGTCGCCTGTTTGATCGCGAGCAGCTACCTTGGCCCTGCTGCCGCATTGCGTGGCGCAGCAAAGAACCGAGTTGGCGGCGGATTGGCCGTCGATTAGTGGTGGATGGGGCAACAAAGCGCCACCCTAGCTACGCCGTTTACCATCGAGAAACAAACACCGTCATGATGATCACCCTGTACTGGATCCACCTAGAAGGACGCGATCGCCAGTGGTGGTACGGCGCTTGACGAATATATTTGAGGTATCACTGGGGGTAAATTCCTGTCAATGGCATCTTATTTACCAGCCCCGGAACTGGTATGGACCTTAAAAGCCAGCCTAGTATTTAAGCACGGTCAAACCAGAGAACCTTAATCACGCCGCTACCGACTAGAGTTACGAGTCCGACAATAAACGCCCATAGCCTTGCATCTGTAGCACGTTGCTGAGTACGAAGCTCATTGATGTCATCCCGCAGTTCAGAGCGTAAGCCATCAACCTTATCATTAATTACCTTGATTTCAGCCCTTACCGTATTAAATTGCTCATTACTCTTGGACTGGTTCACCCTGACTTCTAAGGTCAATGCTTGGAGTTCAGACTGAACCCTTTTCATATCGCCTTGCAATTCTTTAAGAATATCCATGATTTGCTTGGCTTCGGATGCTGGTATCGGCTCACTCATGGTTATCTCCCTCAGCTTTGCACCCTAGCTGTTTCGGAGTAGCTGTGACATCACCAGTCTCCTTGTCAGATTTTGGTGCAGGTTAGGGGGTATATCACCAAGCCCATCTGGAGTCGTCCTATTTTCGATATTTTTTAAGCTAAACAGACCCATGCCAACAGGCAAGCTCAACACTTTATCACTAGGCTTCAGTCTGCGTGGTTTCACATCACCCAGCATAAACGGGTAACTTTTTTCTCAACACGGTACTTATCAGTGATGATACCCGCTAAAACATATTGATGGAGCTGACGGGAGTCGAACCCGTGTCCGCCCTAGCTACTCACCGACTGCTCATTCACAGGCTTAGCCTTTCTGACCCTCAGGCAGGAACTGTTCCTTATCCCGAACAGTAGGATGCTCTGGTAGAGTCTTTGCTAAACAGGCCACCAGAGAGAACTGCTTAGCGCATCCGTTGGGGTTAACCCGCTGCCCTTAACGGAGTCAGACAACGAGTGCTCGAACCGTTTTAGAGGTCTTAGGCTACCGCAGCAGCTTTACGAGCGAAAGGAACGATGTTGTTCGCAGTTACTTTTTGGTTTGGACTCTGGATTAACGAGAGATAGTCCACTCTCGACCTGTATCACAGCCTAACTTTCACTAGAACGTCGAAGCCGTTTCAGCCCCATGATTAGACTTACCACTAATCTAGCTTATTTTTTTGGAATTGACGACAGGGGACATTCTCAATTCCTATTCAATTGATCGCCGGCCAACTGTTTTCGCCTTCGGGCGCGGTACTGGTGGAGCAACCTCTAACTGGCGTTCCAGTTGTTTTTGTGGTTCAAAGTACGCCTGCCACAGGGCTGGAGCATCCAGCGTGTCGCCCCCATGGCGGGTGAGGCGCTGACGCACCCGACACAGCACGGGTGTATTGACGCAGGCACCGGAAATAATCACTTGTCCTTTGCTGAGGGCGGGTAACTCCTTGAGGAGGTCTCTGCCTGCGGCTTCAACGCCATGCTTCAGGCTCTCTTGATCCACGGGGTTAATAATTCGCAAAATAAATTGGCTCATGCACTGCGAGAGCACATCGCTATCCAACTTGCCCGGACGCTGGGTAATGAGCCCAACCCCAACTCCAAACTTACGGCCTTCACTCAGGATAGTGCGCAGTACCTGTTTGCACTGCGAAGGCTCATGGGCAGGAGCAAAGCGATGGGCTTCTTCGATCAGGATGAATACAGGGTACGGCAGGKATTGCTCATCGCCTTTGGACGAGCGCCCTTTGTGGGTATTGATGCGGGCATGGTTAGTTTGCCGCAGAATAGCAGTGGCAATCACCTGTTGCTCTTCGAGGGGAATTTCATTCATCTGCAGAACCGTAATTTGCCCCGGCACAAAAAGGCGTTGCGGTGGCAGGTGTTCGTAGGCATGGAAATAGTCAGAGCGCTCCATTTTCTCTAGTTTCCATGCCAGTGCTGGCGCGGAGGAGCCTTGTTGGGTGTTCCCGTCCTCATCAACGCTGCGATCTACGCTATAGACTGCCTCAATTAAGTCAGCGATACCCCACCGATCATTAGTAAAGCGTCTGCGCACCTCATCGTAGGCGCGTCTAAGGATAGCTTGCTGGCGATCGCTCATCTGGGGCAGCAGGGTCAAAATATCGTAAAACTCGAGGGAGGAGACACGAATTTTAATGTCTTCTGGGGTAATAATTTGGACCTTGGGCTGGTAGCCATCCTCCCCCCGAAATGCTGAGTGCCCCTGAATGGCGCTGAGGGTATGGTATTCACCGTGGGGGTCAAAAATGAGCACTGCCGCCCGATTTTTCGGCAGGAGTAACTCTTCAAGGAGTACGCCTGCGGTGTAGGATTTACCAGACCCTGTGCCTGCCAAAATAGCCATGTGAGTGCTCACCAGTTCCTTAACATCCAAGCTGATGGGCACCGCGCCTTCATCCCGCAGCAGCAGCGAGCCGATATGAGCCGATCCAGGGGCATGCATGGGTTTTTTGTTGAGCACCTGCTGGAGCCATTCATCCTCAGCACGATAGACCTTTGCCCCCGGGGGAGGGAGGCGGCGCAGGTTACTAAAGCCCAAAATTGGGTCAAAGTAGCCCATCACTTCTACGGTGATTTCGTAGAGTTCGGCGGGTTCGCAGGTAAAGCCAATTAAGGCGGCGATCGCCCCAGGGTCAAGCTCGTAGTCAGCAAACATCCGATCCGGTAAATGCTCAATGAGGCAACAGGTACTAATTTTGCCTAGGACTTGCCGCACCACAGGCACGGCTGCATTGCCATCGTCAATACTGTAAAAAACGAATTCACCGATGCGCACCGGACGAGCATCTGCCGTAATAAACACGTATTCGTTGCCGGACTCCCCCGGACCTTTGACAATTCCAACAATTTGAGGGCAATTGGCCATCGAGATGTCATCCTGCTGTTGGTCACGCTAACAGCTTAGTTTTTGGGTTTGACCCTACACTCAGGGTAAGGGATCTGCAACATGTTGCAGTAGGTGCTTGAATCCACGACCACAATGGCAAGTACCCTTTTGGGGTATGACGGGTAGTTCAAAATTGCCAAATCGCTGTGAACTGAACCCCGCCCTAGAAGGGCGAGGCTTCTACCCCGGTTAGGGGCTTAATTCCGGGTTCCCCGGTAAAAGACGAACCGCCTCTTGCAGGATATTCCATGCAGCGGTCACGTCGCGAACATGCTGCCTTCCGCACGATGGGCACCTCCACTCTCGGTCACTGAGC
>NZ_JAKLTU010000047.1:0-22825 GCF_022570815.1 Synechococcus sp. PCC 6716 | reverse complement strand
TCCGATCTACATCTAGCCACCGCTTACACACATCAATGCCAATCTATTGTTCTTGATCCTGCATATCACTTTTGCGCCTGTCTGGGGGTAAATCAGGTGTTTACTCAGCCTTGCGTCATGCGGGTTCTACTGTCCCAACCGATGATTCGAGTTTGACCTGTTGCATCAGAGAGATGACCCTAGCTTCACTCAGCAACACCCATTCTTGTTTCTCCTGTGGCTCGCAAAAGACTAAGACAGTCGGCCTCGCTGTCCGTGTACCATCAGGATTTTGACATACTCCCCAGCCTAAAGGCTGAGGATTCTTGTTCTTGGTTCCACGAGCGCACTTACTTCATCAGGTTGCCCCTCTAAAGCAGAGGTGCATCTCTCCCCAAGCGTTCCTCCTTTCGGAGCGGTTCCCTTATGCCCTAAGGTACCGTAGCCCACGTCGTGGGCTTCGTTGCAAACAAACACAAACCTATTGAGGTTGTATTCAGTCGTTTGACTGTTGGGTTTTTAGAGCGGTTGACTACCCTCCCGCTATAATGGCGGTGTACCACGATCTCGCTTTGCGTGCAAGTCTTTAATCAAAGCAAAAGCGCCTTATATCCCCGCCCTAAAGGGCAGGGCCTTACGGCGCTGCTTGGTAAAAATCGATGCCAAGGGAAGCAATATTTTGTTGAACTCTTCTGCTGTCCAGCGGCTTGCTGGGGTGCGTATTGTTCTTGTCGAACCCAACGGTGACATCAATATCGGCAGCGTAGCTCGGGTAATGAAAAATATGGGGTTACAGCAGTTATGGATTGTGAGTCCCCGCTGCTGCCCCCACAGTGATCTGGCCTATCGCTGGGCAGTACATGGAAAAGAGGTACTCACCCAAGCTACGATTACCGATCGCCTAGACACTGCCTTAAAAGGGTGCCAGCGGATTTTTGCTACCGTTGGCCGTGATGTTGCCGATTTAGCCCTTCCCTGCTGGCCACCGCGCGAGGGCGCACCGCAACTGTTAGGTACCGGTACCGCTGCGCTCATCTTTGGTCGCGAGGATCGCGGCTTAACGAATCAGGAACTCGCCTTAGCCCAAGGACTCATTCGCATTCCCACAGCAACCCTCTACCCATCTTTGAATCTGGCCCAGGCTGTGGCCGTATGTTGCTATGAATTGTGGTGCGCTGCCAGCAACCCAGCGGGAACTTCCGATCAGGAGTCTGCCGTCACATTTGAGCGGTTGCAAGGGTTCTACGACCACTTAGAGCAGCTATTGCTCAGGGTTGGTTTTTTGTACCCCCATACGGCAGCCCGTCGCATGGAAAAGGTGCGATCGCTCCTGGGCCGTGCTTACCCAACAGAGGCAGAAGTGGCTCTGCTGCGGGGGATGGTACGGCAATTGGAATGGGCGATTGGTCAGCCTTCCCCCACAAAATCAGACACATTCCCTTTACAGTAGTGGCATGGTTGCACGGTATCGATCGATGGTTCAACAGTCTAACCTTTCCTCACTCCCCCGTTATACTTCCGCACCGTCGTCGCCACCCCATCCTCGCCCTAACCTATTGCTGATCAGCTTTCGCTTTGGGGTGAGCGTCGTTGCCCTTGCGGCTATTGTTGGCACGCTGCTGTCCATCCTGCAACCGCGGGAACTCTCCTTAGACACGGTTGCTGCGCAGGCGATCGCCCCCGATGTGACCAACGCTGATCTACCGCCGGAGCGCCCCTTAGGGAATTTGCAGCAAAAGATTCAGCAGTTAGTGACCCGTCAACCCAAACTCAGTGCTGGGTTGTACTTTTTCAACCTTGACTCCGGTGCAGCACTGAACGTCGGTGGTGACGATGTCTTTCCTGCGGCCTCAACCATTAAGATTCCGATTCTGGTGGCCTTTTTCAAAGCAGTGGATGAGAACCGCATTAGCCTGAGTGAGCGCCTGACCATGCGACCCGATTTAATTGCGCCGGAGGCAGGAACCTTACAGTACCAAAAACCCAACTCCCAGTACCCAGCCCTAGAAGTGGCCGACTTGATGATTACCATCAGTGACAACACCGCCACCAATATGCTGATCGATCGCCTAGGGGGCGCCGCCGTGCTCAACCAACAGTTTCAGGAGTGGGGCTTAAAGGATACAGTGATCAATAATCTGCTGCCGGATATGGAGGGCACCAACACCACCAGCCCTCGGGATTTAGCTACCCTAATGCTGAAGATTGGCCAAGGGGAACTGGTCTCTCCCCGCAGTCGCGATCGCCTCCTCGATATTATGCGCCGCACGGTTACCAACACGCTGCTACCGGCTGGCATTGGCCCAGGTGCCACCATTGCCCATAAAACAGGTGACATTGGCACCGTCGTGGGGGATGCTGGCATGGTGGATATGCCCAACGGTCAACGCTATGTTGCCGCCATGATGGTCAAGCGCCCCTACAATGACCCCCAAGGTAGTGAGCTGATCCGTCAAGTGTCGCGCTTAGCCTACCAAGCCTTTGAAAAAACACCGCCGCAGCCATGAGTGGGGCAGCCGTCCTGACCCTTAGAGAGGTCAGCCGTACCTTTGGTGGCCTGAAGGCCGTGGATCGGGTATCGCTGACGGTTGAAGAGGGGGAAATTTTTGGCATTATTGGCCCCAATGGTGCGGGCAAAACCACCCTCTTTAATCTGCTCACGGGGCTGATTCCCCTCACTAGTGGCGACATCTACTTTCAGCAGCAGCGGTTGACCCATGCGCCCCCCCACCAGATTGCGTCCTTGGGGATTGCCCGTACGTTTCAGAATATTCGCCTGTTTAAGGAGATGACGGTGTGGCAGAATGTGCGGCTGGGGCAGCATCGCCACGGCTCAACGCAGTTTTGGGCCAATCTGCTAAACACTCCTGCGGTGCAACAACAGCAGCGCCGCTTGGCCGATCGCGCCACTGAGCTTTTATACTGGCTGGGTCTCTACGATCGCCGCGATGAATTGGCCGGCAATTTACCCTACGGAGAGCAGCGCCGCCTTGAAATTGCTCGTGCCTTGGCCTTGCAACCAAAGGTACTGTTGCTGGATGAACCAGCGGCGGGAATGAATCCGGCTGAAAAGCAAGCACTGTGTGAATTGATTGACCGTCTGCACGAGGCGTTTGCGTTAACGGTGATCGTAATTGAGCACCATGTTCCCTTAGTGATGAATCTCTGCGATCGCATCGCCGTGCTGGATTTTGGTCAACTGATTGCCCTAGGTGACCCCCTCCGGGTGAAAAATGATCCCAAGGTCATTGAGGCGTACTTGGGTGGTGATGTTTAAGGACACAACCGCTTACTTTCACGGACGAACCGCCATTCTAGCCACAAAGCATGGCAAGGAGCAGGTGATTGCCCCAGCGCTTGCGGCACTGGGAATCCAAGTCGAGGTGGCAGCCGCCATTGATACGGATCAGTTTGGCACCTTTAGCCGCGATCGCCCCCGCTGCGGTACTCAAGAGGAGGCTGCTGAAGCAAAAGCCAACGTGGTGCTATCTGAAACGGGGGCTGATTTGGCGATCGCCAGTGAGGGGAGTTTTGGCCCCCATCCCCAGTGTCCCTTAGTCCCGGGCGATCGCGAGCTGGTGCTGCTTGTAGATCGTCGCCACGATCTAAAGTTGTGGGGGGAGGTCATCTCCCTAGACACTAACTTTAGCCATGCCACCATCCGCAGCCTGTCTGATGCCTTAACCTTTGCCAAAACGGTGGGGTTTCCCAGCCATGGCTTAATTGCCATGGTCAGCTCTGACCCAGTACCGAATACGCCGATTTTTAAGGGCATTAAAACTGTGGAGGAACTTGAAGCAGCGATCGCGGCGCTACACCCGCATAGCCCGGATGGCCGCCTCCACCTAGAAACCGATATGCGCGCCCACATGAACCCAACCCGCATGGGCGTGATTGCCAGCGCCACCGCTGAACTGGTCAAGGCCATGCAACAGGGTTGCCCCCAGTGTGGTCTGCCCGGCTTTGTCGCAACAGAAACCATCCCCGGTCGCCCCTGCGCCCTGTGTGGTGCACCAACCAGCCTCCCTAAAGCAGTCCGCTACCGCTGCCAGCGCTGCGCTCACGTCCTCAGCGTCCCGACTCAAGAACCTCTGGCCGACCCAAGTCAGTGCTACTTTTGTAATCCCTAGGCCAAGAACTTGCTATAATTGCAGCATTTCCTCAGTGCCATCCTCAACAGCCCTTGGATGCGTTCTGGCACCTGAATGCTCTGCCCATCGTCACCCGCTTGCATGGATCGTGAGGAGTACTATACATGAAGCGTCACCTTTTTACCAGTTGCGCCCTTGCGTTGCTCAGCCTGAGTGTGTGTGGTGTTGTTATGGCTCAGACCCGACCCACCAACAACCCCATGGACGGTTGGCAGCAAAATGACTCGGGGAGTGGAGACCTCAACTCTATCCTCAACCCCAGTCAAAACTCCAATTTTTCGGTGCCGGGCTTAATGAATCGGCTGCGGCTGCTCGATGGCCGCGATCCCAACGAAATTGCTGCAGATCAAATGGAAAATCTTAGCTCTGAAGCCGAAGCGTTTCGGCAGCGGCAGCGGGAGCAATTCCAAAACTCAACGGTGACTCCCTAAGGGACGACAACTGTTTTCATGCACCCCCATTCCTCTGTACTCATTCTTGGTTTAGGTAGTTGGGGACAAACACTCTCCTATCTGTTTAGACAACAGGGATGTGCTGTGCGCTTGTGGGGGCGATCGCAAGGAGCGCTAGGGAAAGACCTCCTAGACAATATAGACCTCCTTGTATCGGCGTTGCCCATCAAGGCAGTGCGCGACGTTGCCCAGCGGGTGGCGGCTCTACAGCCGAGTCCGGATGTTATTCTTGTCAGTGCCACCAAAGGACTGGAGGCAGAAACCGTTTCCACCGCAGCAGACATCTGGCAAACCTACTGCCCCGATCAAGCGCTGGTGGTGCTATCTGGGCCGAACTTAGCCGCAGAAATTCAACAGGGGTTACCGGCAGCAGCGGTGGTTGGCGGTCAAGCCACCGCTACCAAGCAGGTACAGGGCTTGCTCGGCAGTGCCACGTTTCGGCTCTACAGCAATGAGGATCGGCGCGGGGTTGAAATGGGTGGCATTTTCAAAAATGTCATCGCGATCGCCTGCGGGGTCAACGATGGCTTAGGCTTAGGGGTTAATGCCCGCTCCGCCCTAATTACCCGTGGCCTAGTGGAAATGGTACGGGTTGGCTGTCACTGGGGAGGGGAAGCGGCAACATTTTATGGCCTATCTGGGCTAGGGGATCTGTTGGCTACCTGTACCAGCTCCTTGAGTCGCAATTATCAGGTGGGGTGGCACCTCGGCCAAGGAAAATCCCTGCCCCAAGCCTTAGAGCTAACCCATGGCACCGCAGAAGGGGTCAATACCGCGCTTGTGTTGTATCGGTACGCTCAGCACCACGGCCTAGAGATACCCATTACCGCAATGGTGGCAGCAGTGCTCCAAGAGCAACTCACCCCCCAAGCGGCTCTCACCCATCTCCTAGAGCGACCCTTCAAGCCTGAAACTACCCCCTGCTAGATCAGCGCTTCCCAAGAAGTTGTGCCACCGTTTCGAGCATGGCTTGGGGCTGGAAGGGTTTTGTAATATAACCATTGGCACCCAATTGCAGTGCTTTCTGGCGATGGCGATCGCCCCCCCGCGAGGTTAACATCGTTACGGGCAGGTGTTGCAGCGGTGCTGCGGTGCGAATTGCCTCGAGTAAGCCATAACCATCTAAGCGCGGCATTTCTACATCGGTAATGACCAAGTCAACCTCTTGCCCTTGCCCCAGCAACGTCTCTAGGGCTTCTTTGCCATCGCGACATTGCACGACTTCGTAGCCAGCTTGACGCAACACCCGATCCAATAGCCGCCGCACCGCAATAGAGTCATCCACAATCATCACTTGGGGAGTGGTGCGTCGTGCCGGAGGCTCACTGGGAACTGCAGGGGGAGCAGGAGTTGCCAGCAGCGCCGTAAAATTATCGGGCGCAAGAACAGGCACCACCTCACCGCTGCCTAGCACCGTACACCCCATAATGTAGGGGGGGACGGGCACCGTCTGATCAAAGGGCTTGACCACCAGTTCCCGCTCAGCAATGAGGTAGTTCACCCCTAAGGCAGCGGGTTGCCCTGCAACATCCACCACAACCCCCACCCCCAACGGTTGTAGCGGGGCAGCCGTGGGGCGTTGGTAGGGCAAGAAGCTGTGCAGCGGATAGAGGGGGACACTTTGCCCTTGCCAGCGAATGGTGGCACTCGGTTGATGAATATCGGTGTACTCTTTGAGGGCAATGACTTCGCGAATACTCAAATCAGGAATGGCCAAGGTTAAATCGCCAACCTGACACAGCACCATCGGCAAAATGCTCAGGGTCAACGGCAGAGTCAGGGTAAAGGTCGTGCCCTGCTGCGGCTCAGTGGTAACCTTAATGCTGCCGCGCGATCGCTGCACTTGCTCGCGAACCACGTCCAGCCCCACGCCCCGTCCCGAGAGGTCGCTCACCTGTTTAGCCGTTGAGAAACCCGGCAAAAAGAGGAACTCAAGGATTTGCTCACGGCTAAGCTCTGGCATTTTTTCAATGGGGCAGAGATTGAGCGCCACTGCTTTTTGCCGTACCCGCTGCAGATCAATGCCACGGCCATCATCGGCCACTTGAATCTCCACTGCATTGCCCCGCAGCTTTGCCCGCAGATAGATGGTACCCATGCTGGGCTTGCCCCTCGCTTGGCGCTCATTGGGAGGTTCTAGACCATGGTCAAAGGCATTGCGGACTAAGTGGGTGAGGGGAGCTTTCAATTGCTGCAAAATCACTTGATCGACTAAAGTGTCCCCCCCTTCAATCACCAGTTGCACAGGTTTCTGGTGGCGATCGCCAAGGGTTTGCACAGCCGTGATAAATTTCTCGGCTAACTGGCGAAAGGGAACAAGGCGTGAGTCTGTCAGTTCACTGTAGAGATTATTCAGGTGTTGCCGCCCCAGATCGAGGGCTTCTTGGAGGTCGCGGTTGAGCAGGTCAATGTCTGCCCCGATCTCTTGAATCCGCGCCAGTAATTCCTGAAAGTCTTGGAGGGTGGTGTGCAGTTCCGTATAACGGTCAAATTGCAACGCATCAAAATCATGCGTTGCATGGCCATGGCTAACCATTCCCCGCGCCGCAAGGGGCGTGGCCAAGCGATCGTAAACGGTCTGCACCTGATCCCGAATCGGACGGAATTGTTCAATACGGCGCTTCAGTTGGCGGTTTGTCTGGGAAAATTGCTGCTGGTAGAGGGTTAACCGCTCTTGACCAATGAGCAGCTCACTGACGGTGTTGCCCAGCCGATCTAACTTGCTTACCGGAATGCGCACATAAAACTCGTCTGGCTGCGGCACCGTTGGCGGGGGAGGAGGAGCGGCGGCAGCGAATTTGGTTAGCTCTGCCTCTCGCAGTTGGCGAAATTCCGCAATGACCGCGGGCACTAATTCTGCCAAGGGCATTTCCGCCACTAGATTGGGGAGTTCTGCGGCCAATTGGCTGAGCCAAGGTACCTGATGGCGATCGCCGAGGGTTTGGGCTGTCCTCACTAGAGCCATAAACGCTTCCTCGCGCTCGGCATCGGTGGTGCTGACTTCTAAACCCTGTAAGCAGGCGTCTAGGTCGTTCGTTAGGGCACTCTGGAGATCTCCCCCAGAGAGGGGCGCAGTCGTCGCAGGCGGGGGGACGGTTTGCAACAGTTCCGCCAAGCCAGCGAGTAGTGCCTGCCGTTGCGGGGTGGGTGTCACTGGCCGCTGCTGTTTTGCTGCCTCCAGTAGCTCATGGGTTTGCTCAATGCCTTGCAGCAATAATTGGTGGGCACGGGGGCGATCGCCCATCTGATTGTCTTTGAGGGCTTCAAGCACATCCTCAAGACGATGGGTTAGCTCCTGTAGCTCTGCCAACTGGGCAATGCCTGCCCCCCCTTTGAGGGAGTGTGCCGCTCGCATCAGCGTGTTGTAGTCGTCGGGGCTATAGCGGCGCTGCGGGTCTGCCGCAACCTGCTCTGCCCACTGCTCTAAAAGCAGTAGGTACTCTGGGGCATCCTCGTAGAGAAAGCAATTACGGGCTTCTTGGGTAATGGCATCCAATTCTGCAGCATTTAGGGTCATAGCGCACCGTCCCACGCATTGCCAATGGCCTTAGGTTTCAACACGGAACCGTGACACCGACGACTGGAGTTCTGCCGCCACCGTGACCAAGCTCTCCATCGCTGCGACCACCGCTGCCGAGGCCGAAGAGGTCGTCTGAGCCATCTCAGCCACAGCCTGCATAATCTGAGTCACTTCCGCGGCAGTGGCTGTCTGGGAGACGGTACGCTCAGAAATCGCTTGTAAGCGCGAGTCAATTTGCTGGTTCAGCCGCGCTAGCCCCTGTAGGGTTGTTTTGGTTTGACTCACCAGCTGGGTGCCTTTGACCACCTGAGCCGTGCTGCCCTCCATCTGCTGCAATACGTCAGCAGTTTCCTGCTGAATACCAGTCACTAATTGCTCAATATCACGGGCTGAATCAGTCACTCGCTCAGCCAAGCGCCGAACCTCGTCGGCCACAACCCGAAACCCTTGACCATGCTCCCCGGCTCGCGCGGCCTCAATGGAGGCGTTAAAGGCCAAAAGGTTCGTTTTCTCAGAAATACCTGAAATAATATTAATAATTTTGGAGATTTCCTGGGACGACTCCGCCAAGCGTTTCATTTTTTTGGCGGTATCGGCTACACTGAGGCGGATATTTTCCATGCTGTCCACCGTGGTATCCATTGTGGCATCCCCCAGTTCCGCTGCGGCTAAGCCTTCCGCAGCAATGGTTGCAGCGTCTTGGGCAGATTTGGCCACATCTTGCACAGAGGCTGCCATGGCTTCCACCGCTTGTAGGGTGCGCTGAATATCCTCGGCTTGCTGGGTTGCCCCTTCGACAAGGCCAGCGATCGCCTGCTGACTGCTTTGAGCCGCAGCTTGCACTTGATTTGCAGCGGCCTGCACCTGCACAACAATTTGCCGCAGACTGCGCACCGTAGCATTAAAGGCATCGGCAATCGACCCCATCTCACCTTCATCGACCTTGGCGCGAACCGTGAGATCCCCCCGCTGTGCCCCCTCAATATCCAACAGCAGATTAATCACGGCCTCCTGCATTTTCATGCGCTCTTGGCGCTGTAGTTGACTATCCGATTGCCGCTGCGCCTCTAGATCCATGATTTGCTGCTGCTGCTGTTGCAATTGCTCGACCAAGGCGGCAATTCCTTGGGCAATTCCTCGCAACTGGGGATCGCCCACCTCTGGCAAGGGGGTCTGCCACTGCTGCTGATTCAGTTGCACTAGCGCGCTTTCTAGGGCATGTAGTTCCTGTCGCAGTTGTTTGATTTGGCCACGACCAAAGCTCATCGCTGTGGGGCGAACTGGCGCGGCGGAGCGTGCTGGTATCGCAGGGGTTGCAGGGGGAGAGTTATCCCGCAAGAGGGCAAGGGCATTACGGGCGCTTTGGCCAAAAATCCCCTGATCCCCTTGGGCGATCGCACCGTACAGTTCTGTGGCAGCGGCGATCTCCCCCTGATGCTCTAGGGCAGTGGCCAAGGTTAATTGAACCAAGTAATCCGTTGGGTCTTCGCTTAAAATATCCCGTAGGGTCGGAATATCCTGAGTGAGGATGGCGTTAAAGTAGCGATCGCTCAGGGGGCGAGTCGGGCGACGAGCATTATCGGCAAGGGATGTCATAGGCTGAGGGCAGAGGAGGACAACGGTGAACGAGCCACGGCCTGGAAAATTGCTTCAATATTTAACAGTAAAATGGGTAACCGCTCCATTTGTACAAATCCCGCCAAGTATTGGCGAACCTCTCGTTGCAGCCGCTTGGGAACAGGTTGAAGTTGATCCGGCAGGACACTCATAATGCCGCGTAAACGGCTCACAATACAGGCAAACTGGCGGGGCTGCTGCGGCGTTGCCTCCCTGACCACTAAGGCCGTCAAGCGTTCATTGGTGGCTTGGCCACTGGGGTGATCCAACCCTAGGAGTTGTAATAAATCTAACATCCACAGGAGGTGACCGCGCTGATTACTAATGCCCAGCAGTGCTGGAGACACCCCCGGGATTAAGCAAATATCCCGCGCTTGCAGACTCAGTACCTCTGCCGTTTGATCAAGGGGAATGGCCACGTTCACCCCTCGAGGCAACTCAACGTGAAAGTACTCGGTAGCACTCAGGGAACCAGTTGCCATAGCTTACTCAGCAGGATTTAAGTACTCACGAATCGTCTGAATGAGGTCTTCCGGTTCAAAGGGCTTTGTCAGGTAGGCATTTCCACCTTGTCGAAGTGCCCAAAAGCGATCAAAGTCTTGATCCTTAGAGGAGCAAAAGACAATGGGGACATGTTTTAAGTCAGGGTTAGCCCGTACTTCGCGGCACAGCTCGAGGCCATTGACACCGGGCATGACAATATCTAGGATAATCAAGTCCGGTGGCTGATGGTTGGCCAACCACTCCAGTGCTTTTTCAGCGCTTTCGGCAAGATGAGCTTCGTGGCCTAGCTTTTCAAGGATAGAAACAATCATTGTTTGATGCGCTCGCGAATCTTCAACCACTAGCACTCGCTTCATCAGTTCGTCTCCAAAATTGCGGAATGCGTAAATCGCTCCGCTAATGATAGTAACTCTTGCGGGGTAAAGGGTTTTGTTAAATAATCGGTGGCACCCACCATGCGGGCGCGAATCCGATCCACGAGGCCATCACGCCCCGTAAGCATCACCACGGGGACATCCTTGAGGGTGTCGGTTTGCCGCAACTGACGGCAGAGTTCATAGCCATCCATCTCCGGCATCGAAATATCCATCAGCACTAGGTCGGGCTTGGTATCGGCAAGGGTACTGAGGGCATGGGCGGGCTGCATCACCTCTAGCACTCGATAGCCAGAGGTCTCTAAAATTAACCGCACATTGCGCTGAATGGTGCGACTATCGTCAATGCAGGCAACGACGGGGCGATCGTCCCGTTCAGGAGGGGTGTGGGGATACTGCACAATCGCGCCATTCATTAGGGCAGGGCGCAGCAGTTGAGCCGTGGCGATCGCCTCTAAGCGTAACTGGGTTGCAATTTCGTAGAGCACAGGGGTCTGAGCCAACAGTTGGGGCAAAGCCGCCGCCACATCGCGACCATAGTCCTGTTGCCAAAGGCTGGGATGAAGCCTATCTGCATGCGCCACACCCAAACGTTGCAGGGGTGAGTTCAGGTAGGCTCGGGTTTGTACCGCTTGACTAATACCATCGCGCAACTGGCTGAGGGCTTGCTTGATAGGAACACACAGGACAAGGTGATCTAAGCCCAAGACTCGCTCAACTGAGAGGGAGGCTTGGGGCATGGCAAAGATATGAATCAGCGCTTCTTGGGTAAACAAGAATAGGAGCTTCCGCAATTGGGGGAGAGTTAATTGCCCAGATTGCCAAAGGCGACAGAGATACTGGTACTCAGTGTCGCCCTCTGGCAACGTCCCAGCTAATTGTGGGCAGTACCGCTGGCAAAGGTAGTCAAACCGCTGCTGATAGCCAGTGTTGCTGGTGGCATAGTGAAGTTGACCACTCCCTACATAAAGATTCCACGCAATAGACACATCATTGGGGTCTGTAAATGTCAACCGCCCCGAGAGGCGATCGCCCATTACCCGCTGTATAACCCGTGCTGGAAAAACAAGTGCCTTATTGGCTTGGGGTGCCTGCTGTGGGGTCAGTGCTGGTGATGGCGTAGAGGTCATGGTCATAGCGCTGTCAAGATTCCTAGACAAAATTGTGGTGGTCATTTCATAAAGTACATTCAGTACATTCAGTGTTGAACCGACTGTAGGAGTTTTGCGGCACAGAGACCTAAGACTGTCTCAAGTAAAACCGTAGGCCAGATGTCATGCCAGCTTCCACCAGCGAGAACACACAGTACAAGCCACTGGTTCAACAACAGATCCCCCATCGACTGAATTTTGAGAAAAAAGGGCGACTAAGGCACTACATGAAGCCATTATCGTCTTTAGTCTTTTACTCTATTTATTCTAAAATTTACCCTTGCCAGTAAAATGTATTCTAAGTAACGATTTGTTGGTCTTAATGTTACCCAGAGGACACTAAACTATTTCTAGAAATCATCAAGGGCAATAGTTGCCCAAATAGGTCTGTTGCAGCAGCCCTCGGGTTTAGGCAACCTAGCCGAGGGACCATACCACTGATTGTTTGTTTTGCACTTAACTTTTGCACTTAGTCGGCTCTGCACCATTGGCGCACAAAATTGTTTGGCGCTGACAAGACCACCCCTACACCGTCAATGATCAAAGGAAAAAACCTACCCTAGGGGCAGGTTTGGACTATGAGATAGTTCACTCAGCAAGGAGGCCTAGCCAACGGCCTCAAAATACACTTTTGACTTCACTGGATCCGGATTCATCGTTTTGTCACCGGGTTGCCAGCCTGCGGGGCATACTTCATCGGGATGGGACTGCACGTACTGAATGGCCTGTAAAACCCGCAAGGTTTCATCAACACTGCGACCAAAGGCTAAGTTGTTAATTGTCGCGTGTTGAATCACCCCTTCTTTGTCGATAATGAATAGTCCTCGCAGCGCAACGCCTTCCTCAGTCAGCACATTATAGGCTGTGCTAATTTCTTTTTTGAGATCAGAAACTAAGGGGTATTTTAGATCTCCGACACCACCAGATTTGCGGTCAGTTTGTGTCCAAGCCAAGTGGGAAAATTGGCTATCAACGGATACCCCTAACACTTCAGTATTGAGTTGGGCAAATTCAGCATAGCGATCGCTGAAGGCCACAATTTCGGTGGGACACACAAACGTGAAGTCCAAGGGATAGAAAAAGAGGACGACATATTTGCCGCGATAATCGGACAGCTTGATGGTTTTGAACTCCTGATCATACACCGCAACCGCTTCAAAGTCGGGGGCTGCTTGGCCAACACGCAAACATTCAGACATAAAACCTTGTGCTCCTAACTACAACAGCTCTGCATGGAACAGATCGATAGCGGGCTGTTAACATTTTTTAACAGCCATGCCTACTATATCATACTCATAACGATCTTGACTACGAAATGCCACTGTGACTAAAGCGGCGTTCACAATAGCGCAAGAGGCGCGATAGGGGATAGCAGAGGGCAAAATAGAATAGAGCACCCAAAATATAGATAAAGAGCTTACGCTGGGGATCGGTGATGGGATTGGCAAAGGTGCTGGTCATGTTCTGGAGTTCTGGCACTCCAATCACGGTCAGGAGGGCGCAATCTTGGATCAAGGTAATAAAGTTATTGGTGAAGGGAGGAAGCATAATTAAGATGGCTTGAGGGAGAATAATCCGCCCCATGGTTTGCCGAGGGGAGAGTCCTAAACTGAGGCTGGCTTCTGTTTGTCCTTGGGGAATTCCTTCAATGCCGCTGCGAAAGACCTCACTCAGGTACGCACCATAATTAAAACCGAGACCAAGGATACCGTAAAAAATAAAGTTAAAGAGGGGCGACACCAAGCGGTTGCTGTGCAGGACAGTCATGATGTCAAAGGCAATCTGTCGTGGGTCAACCCCCAAGTGTCCCAGCAGGCCACCAATGCCAAACCCCCACACCAAGAGTTGCACCAAGGTGGGGGTGCCGCGCACAAACTCAATGTAGAGGGTGCTAGCCAGTCGCAGTAATTTAGCTGAATGCAGCCGTGCCCAAGTGGCGATCGCCCCCAAAATAACTGCTAAGACAAGGCTAACTAGGGCAATTAAAAACGTAGTGACAGCAGCTTGAAACAGAAAAGGCGCGTAAAGAACAATCGTAGAGCGGTAGTAAAAGAGATAGCGAGCAAAAGCCACCCCCCCCACAGCAACTGCAATTAAGAAGGCACTATTGAGAACCACTGCCCACGCAGGAGTAAAAGGGGGCGCGATCAGCCGCTGTAGTCTCAAGGTCAGCACGACCCTCATTCCTGTTGAGTGCTATGGCTTTGTCTTGACCGATACCGGACCGTTAACCAAGGTTTGACACGCCAAGCGGTAGTTGTCCGGCTTGCGGCGGAGCTTGCGCTCTTCCACCGCGGTACGGGGCGATAAATGCTCCATGCCTTCGAGAATTTCAACAATGCAGGTGCCACACTGGCCATAGCCGCCACAGTTAAAGAGCTTACCCTTTAAGGTGTACAGATCAACCCCCGCTTCCATTGCTTTTAAGCGCAAATTTGCCCCTTGAGCCGCAACAATTTCTTGGCCTTCGTTAACAAACTTAATATTTGTACCCACAAACTCAGCTTTGCTTGCCATAGCGACCCACGCTAGTTACCATTCTTAATACATTCTCATTCTGGCAGAAAAACTGACCAACCAGAGCTGAAGTTACGGGTAACTTGGCCGTTAAACTCTTAGTAGGGAAGCGGTTGTCACCGTGATCCGGCTGCTTAATAAAATTTGTTCATGCAAACGCTAAACTTTTGTATAGGAGGAGCGTAGTCAATGGGACTACCCTGGTACCGAGTCCACACCGTCTTGATCAATGATCCGGGGCGGTTGATTGCGGCCCACCTGATGCACACGGCACTGGTCGCCGGTTGGGCAGGGTCGATGGCTCTTTACGAGCTAGCTATTTTTGATCCCAGTGATCCAGTTTTGAACCCGATGTGGCGGCAGGGGATGTTTGTCCTGCCCTTCATGACCCGTTTGGGGGTGACTGGTTCCTGGAGTGGCTGGAGCGTCACCGGTGAAACTGGCGTTGATCCCGGATTTTGGAGTTTTGAAGGGGTTGCCCTCGCCCACATCGTCC
This sequence comes from Synechococcus sp. PCC 6716, assembly GCF_022570815.1. Lineage (NCBI taxonomy): Bacteria > Bacillati > Cyanobacteriota > Cyanophyceae > Synechococcales > Synechococcaceae > Synechococcus > Synechococcus sp. PCC 6716. The sequence continues at coordinate 8,064 of NZ_JAKLTU010000047.1, read as the reverse complement.
TTTCCGGCCTCTTGTTCCTTGCGGCCTGCTGGCACTGGGTGTATTGGGACTTAGAATTATTCCGCGATCCCCGCACGGGTGAGCCTGCCCTCGACTTACCCAAAATGTTTGGGATTCACCTGTTTCTATCGGGACTGCTCTGCTTTAGTTTTGGCGCATTTCACCTCACGGGTCTATTTGGGCCGGGAATGTGGGTCTCTGATCCCTACGGTCTCACCGGAAGTGTGCAACCTGTGGCACCGGAGTGGGGGCCTGATGGGTTTAACCCCTTCAATCCGGGCGGAATCGTAGCTCACCATATTGCTGCGGGAATTGTAGGTATTATTGCGGGGCTGTTCCACCTGTTGGTGCGACCCCCACAACGTCTCTACAAAGCCCTGCGCATGGGGAATATTGAAACAGTCTTGTCCAGCAGTATTGCCGCTGTTTTCTTTGCTGCCTTTGTTGTTGCTGGCACCATGTGGTATGGCAGTGCGACGACCCCTATCGAACTATTTGGGCCAACCCGCTATCAGTGGGATAGCAGCTACTTCCAGCAAGAAATTAATCGTCGCGTCCAAGCCTCTTTGGCGAGCGGCGCAACGCCAGAAGAAGCATGGTCGGCAATTCCAGAAAAACTGGCCTTTTACGACTACATTGGCAATAATCCCGCCAAGGGTGGCCTGTTCCGCACCGGGCCAATGAACAAAGGGGATGGTATTGCCCAAGGCTGGAAAGGTCATGCGGTGTTTCGGGACAAAACGGGCGAAGAGCTATTTGTGCGCCGTATGCCTAACTTCTTTGAAACGTTCCCCGTCATCCTCACCGATAAGAATGGGGTTGTGAAGGCGGATATTCCTTTCCGGCGGGCTGAGTCGAAGTATAGCTTTGAGCAGCAGGGTGTAACCGTCACCTTTTATGGTGGTGAGCTGAATGGCCAAACCTTCACGGATGCACCAACAGTGAAGAGCTATGCCCGTAAGGCCATATTTGGGGAGATTTTCGAGTTTGACAAGGAAACCCTCAACTCCGATGGTATTTTCCGCACCAGTCCCCGGGGGTGGTTTACCTTTGGTCATGCCGTATTTGCCCTGCTCTTTTTCTTTGGTCATATTTGGCATGGTGCCCGTACCCTCTTCCGCGATGTCTTCTCGGGGATTGATCCTGAGCTGTCGCCGGAACAGGTGGAATGGGGTGTCTACCAGAAAGTGGGTGATCTGAGCACCCGTCGTAAAGAAGCTGTTTAGCTAGTACTCCTAGGGACTTACCATGGAAACTATCACCTACGTTTTCATTTTTGCCTGTTTAATCGCCCTCTTTTTCTTTGCGATCTTCTTCCGTGAGCCGCCGCGGATCACGAAAAAGTAAGGCTGAGGTTGGCTGATCTCGGCATGGGGGTTGGCCAACTGTCATCATTAGGCATCTAAAAATAAAAAATGTCTTAGCTCAACGAGCGATCGCCCCCAGCGGTGGCTCGTTTTTGTTACGGTGTAAGCTGGTGCACTACAGCCGTCATGGACGATCAATTACTCGAGCAATTTTTACAATTAATTCGCCGTCAAACCGGGATTAGTATTCGGCCACAGGACAGACCGCAACTAACCAAGAAGCTCCTGATGCGCTGTCGTGCCCTAGACTGTCGGCATCCCAGCCAGTACCTCGCCCTACTGGTGAATTCAGAGTCTGTGGCAGGCCAAAAGGAATGGCAGCACCTTGCGGATCTGATTACCACGGGTGAGAGCTACTTTTTCCGCGACCACGGCCAAATTAAAGTTCTGCGCGAGAGTCTTTTGCCGGATCTGATTGCTCGCCATGAGGGCGATCGCACCTTGCGAATTCTTAGTGCAGGCTGCGCCAGCGGCGAGGAACTCTATTCCATTGCCATCTTACTCAAGGAACTGATTCCCAACCCAGAACGCTGGCAATTGAGCCTTGTTGGCTACGATCTTAGCCAAAATGCTGTTGCTCAAGCTCGGGCAGGGGTGTATAGCCGCTGGTCATTTCGCGGCATGAATCCGACCTTACAGGCGCGCTACTTTCAGGAAACAGCCCAAGGTTGGGTCATTGATGCAGCCCTGCGGCAATGGGTGCGCTTTCGTTGCGTCAATTTACTGTGTCCAGAAGACTACGATCTGCTGCCCGCAAGTCTTGACCTCATCATCTGTCGCAATGTATTCATTTACTTTGACAGCACCGCCATCAGCCAAATTTTACGCACATTTGTTTCTCTCCTGCGTCCCCATGGTTATTTGTTAACGGGTCACACCGAGCTACAAGGACAGGAGATCAGCCCGCTAGAGATCCTCAGCTATCCTGAATCAGTGGTGTATCAACTTGGGATTGATCCGCCCGTACAACCACAGCCGACCCCGCCGCCAATCTCTGCTCTAGAGGAAGCCCGCGCAGACTTTGCACAACGGAACTATACCCGTGCATTGGCCTTGGCTCAGCAATGGCAAGCAGGCCACCCCAAGGATGAGGACTGCCTGCTACTTATGGCACAAATGTATGCCAATCAGGGTCGCTACGCCGAGGCGATCGCCACCAGTCAACAGATATTAAGCGTGAACCCAGAAAATGTGAATGCACTTTTCTTACTGGCTCACATTGCTGAAGAACAGGACGATAAAGCCACAGCAAAGGAGTACCTGCGACGAATTATTTTCTTAAGCCCCAACACTGTAGCTGCCTACATTGAACTGATAGAGCTGCACCTGAGTGAGCAAGAGACTGAGCCCATTCCTTCCTTGCTGGCAACTGCACAAATGTTATTACTACAGCATCATGATAGGAATGAAATTATTCCTTTCCGTCAGGGAGTGACAGTAGCAATGTTGCAGCATTATCTGACTCACATTGCAGCCACGACATTAAGTAAAAACACCTCAAATTGGCCACATTTGAATGGCGTGACCACCCAGATTTAAGTACTGGTTTGAACTTTACGGGCTTGGAGGGACTCGAACCCCCGACCTGCTGATCCGTAGTCAGCCGCTCTAATCCACTAAGCTACAAGCCCCAGTCAGGATTCTTATCCTATCATGAATACACAACAATGCCAACGCCTAATCTCACTAGATCTCAGGGATTGACTTAGGACGCAAGGGAGGCCGGTGAGTTATTGAGCAACGCATCCATGGACGCTAGCATATCGGTATTGGCTAGAGCCGTCAAGCAACCGGACATCCCCATTAAGGACGCGGCAAACAGCTGGCGATAAAGTGCTCCCATTTGCAGGGCGATCGCCTGCCAGTCAAACTGAGCGGCCACGCGCTCACGACCATTCGCACCCAAGGTCTGTGCCCATTGGGGGGCATCAATCAGCCGTTGAATTGCTGCGGCTAAGGCGGTTGCATCTTCAGGGGGCACTAGCAGGCCAGTTTCTTCGGGTACCACCGTAAACTGAAGGCCGCCAACGGCAGAGGCAATGACCGGAGTGCCGCAGGCCATCGCTTCGATCGCCACCAAGCCAAAGGGTTCGTAGTAGCTAGGCACCACACAGACATCGGCAGCGCTATAGTAAGCGCCTAGGTTTTCGTGCGCCACTTGCCCCACAAAGGTGACGCGATCGCCTAAGCCGTACGCCTGAACTAGCCGCTCAATTCGGCATCGCTCTGCCCCATCACTGCGCTGGGGGTTACTCCCCCCAACAATCAACAGTTGTCCACGGGGTACCTGCGCTAGGGCTGCCACAAGGGTTTCTAACCCCTTACGCCGATCAAAGCGTCCCACATAGAGAATCAATGGCTCTTGGTGGGGAATCTGCAACCGGCGGCGGGCATCCGGCTGAGGATAAAATAAGCTTAAATCGGTGCCACAGGGAATCAGGCGAATGTGCCCTAGGCGCGAGACCAGCGATCGCAAGTAGGCTTCTTCCTGTGGGCTAGTGGCAATAACGCAATCTGCCTGCTCCAAAATATCCGCTTCCACCCTGAGGCGAGTGTCATCGCGGTTAGCTTGCTCAGAGGCCACCTGATACTTCACCACCCCAAGGGAATGATAGGTGTGTAGCCACTGGAAATGTAACTCCTGACGCAACTGGCACCCCACCCAGCCCGATAACCAGTAGTTCGTGTGGACAAGGGGGTAACCCACCTTGGTGTGATAGCGCTTAAACGCCTCAACAAAATCTGGCAGAGTCTCAAAAAGACGCTCGCGGGGGATATAGGTTACAGGTCCAGCTTCAAGGCGAATAGTGCGACAGTGGGAACCATGCTCAACCACATCAGCATCTTCAGGATTTACTTTGCGAGTAAACATATCAACGTGCCAGCCTGCTGCTGCCAGAGCTTCCCCTAATTGCCGCACATAGATATTTTGGCCACCTGCGGACTCGTGCCCTACTGCAGCCGCTGGATCGCCATGCACCGAGATCAGGGCAATGGGCTGGCGGGCAGGAATTTGAGGTTGTGGTGCTGCAAAAGCTCTCGGTAGTGTATTTTTTGCCTTTCGAGTCGAAGTTGGGAATGATTGCATAAATACACCTTATTGAATAACTACTAAAGAAAAATTAAAAATGCCGGAGCAACTCTGTTTTGCCAACAATTCTAGAGCATAGGTTTGGTGATTATTATGCAGGACGGCATGGTCAAGAACAGTATCACAGATTGCCTCCTCGTCATTTACTAGAATTGAACAACTCGGCAATGGTAAAGACGCATCGCGTAATATGCCGCTGCCTCAACCATAGTTACCCCACCGTCCCTCGCCAAGGGGGACAACCCCTACCATCGTCTTCGGCAAGCCGCACGGCAGTGAGTCTTGTTTGCATCCCCTGCTCAATCTGCAAACCTGTGTTTAAGCACAAAAGCGGTATAATTCTGAAATTTAGCGTCTGCAGCATTACTAATGGCAGAGTAGGTCAACCAACACAATGAAGAGGGAGGTGCCTATCTCGCTATCCGTTGTGCTGACCCTACCCAGCGTTATTATTTCTGCAGACATCGCTTTCATGACGCAACAGGAGTGTGATTTTGCGGTACTTATTTAGTTCGGAATCGGTGACAGAGGGGCATCCTGACAAGATCTGCGATCAAATTGCTGACGCGATTCTGGATGCTCTCCTAACCCAAGACCCCCATAGTCGTGTTGCCGCCGAGGTGGTCGTCAATACCGGCTTAGTGCTGATTACGGGTGAAATTACCACCAAAGCACAGGTGGATTATGTCCACATTGCCCGCCAAAAGATTCAGGAGATTGGTTATACCGATGCTGAAAACGGCTTTGCAGCTAACAGTTGTGCCGTGCTGGTGGCTTTAGATGAGCAGTCGCCAGATATTGCCCGCGGTGTAGATACTGCCCAAGAAGCGCGCGAGCAACTCAGTGATGCAGAACTGGATCGCATTGGTGCTGGCGATCAGGGGATTATGTTTGGCTATGCCTGCAATGAAACCCCTGAGTATATGCCGCTGCCCATTAGCTTGGCGCATCGTATGGCACGGCGCTTGGCAGCCGTTCGCAAAACGGGGCAGCTTCCTTACCTGCGACCGGACGGCAAAACCCAAGTCACCGTCATTTATGAAAATGGCCAGCCCGTTGGCATTGATACAATTTTGATCTCCACCCAGCACGCCCCAACGGTGGCCGGTCTGACGGATGAAGCAGCTATCCAAGCCAAGATCAAAGCCGATCTATGGGACGCTGTGGTTCTACCAGTCTTTGCCGATTTGATGATTCAGCCGGATGAGGCAACGAAGTTTTGGGTGAACCCCACCGGCAAATTTGTCATTGGTGGCCCCCAAGGAGACTCAGGGCTGACCGGTCGCAAACTGGTGGTGGACACCTATGGTGGCTATGCTCGCCATGGCGGTGGTGCCTTTTCTGGTAAAGACCCGACAAAAGTAGATCGCAGCGCGGCCTATATGGCGCGGTACATTGCTAAGAATATTGTGGCGGCAGGGTTGGCACAAAAGTGTGAGCTACAAATTAGCTATGCCATCGGGGTGGCGCGGCCAATGAGTATTTTTGTCGATACCTTTGGCACCGGCACCATTGCCCCTGAGCAACTGCTGGAGCTAATTACTGCCCACTTTGACCTGCGCCCTGCAGCCATTATTCAAACCTTTGGGTTGCGCCACCTACCGGGCGATCGCAACGGTTGTTTTTATCAACATGTTGCTGCCTACGGTCACTTTGGCCGCAACGATCTGGATCTGCCATGGGAAAGACTTGACAAAGTTCCCGCCCTGAAGGCAGCGGCAGCAGAGTTGCTCAGTACGGTTTAGCGTTTTCGGCAGTGTAGTTGGCGTGACACTCCCCGCCGTGGAACGGCGAGGCTTCTCTAAGTTAGGCTAGAGCAAAACCAATCTGCCCTAACTTGACCTTAGAAGGGGCTGCCACAGCCCCTCTACACACTCCACTCAACTCGATATTGAGCTTTGTGCTTACCTTTCTCATGATGTTGCAGGCTCCATTACAGTCTGCATTGATGAGCCATCCTTGAGCAGTTCGGTACAGACCTCTAAGAATTCGTTTTCCTGATGCCTTCCACCCTTCAGGTTTTTCGCCGAACGTAGGCAAGAAGTCATTATCAAAAAACGAGGCTTGAGACGTATACGATTCTTCGGTTTCGACTAATCGAATCCCGAAAATTAAACAAAGSTGCTTAATTCGTCCAAACAGCTTGTAGTGCGGAATTTGCACGAACTCCTGATTCATTTTTGCACCCAAATTGATTTCATCTTTCTGCCCGTTGTTTCGACCGTAGATGATCATATCGATGTCGTTTTCCAAGCAGAAGTTGACGACCCACCGTGCTGCTTTGTTGATGTAGTCTCGCACGTAGCAATTTCGCTTATGGGTAATAAGTTGGATTCGCTTCGAGGTCGCGCCCTTCATGGATGGCTTGCCATGAGTCAGAATCGATTTGAATTTGGCAACCCGCTTATTCAACCAGGGTCTATCGGGCTTGGTATGCTAATGTAACATGCTATACGAAATCTAAGATATGCAGCTACTTCTAACTGATCTACTAAACCTACCTGGAATTGAGGTTGAAGATTATACCGATGTTGCGGGAGAATTGATTCTTATAGTGGAAGCAAAGACAACCGAGGCGATTTGCCCACGTTGCCAACAAAAAAGTTGTCATTTACACMAGAATCATTGGCATCTAGTGCGAGATTTAAGCATCAGTGGACGAACCGTATTTCTTAAGATCAATCGTCGCCAGTTTAAGTGTCGAACTTGTGGTAAGCCATTCAGTGAAACGCTCGATTTCATCGGCAATCGTCGCAAGCAAACGGATCGATTTGCTTAGTCAATCGTGCAACAGGTTTTGCACAGCAACATTCATAATGTTGCAATTTCAAATGGTCTCACTGATGAAGAAGTATGGTCAATGGTACAGTATGTCAGTAAAAAAAACTCAACGTCGATGTGAGTTCAGTAAAACGATTAGGTATAGATGAGATTTCCTTAGGTAAAGGACAAGGAGATTACATAGTTGTTTTCGTCGATTTAGAGCGGCGAATTCCCCTTGCCTTTGCCCCTTCTCGCAAGCAGGAAGATGTGAGGCAAGTGCTTGAGGCATGGGGAGCAGCAGTACTCAATCAAATTATTGAGGTGAGCATTGACCTGTCTGGAAACTATAAAAGTTTGGTTCATAAACTCCTACCTAATGCTACGGTGGTTGCCGACCGATTTCATGTTATGAAGATTGTGAATCAGGAATTGGATAAGGCTCGACAAAGTATTTGTAAAGCGAATGAACAGACGGTAAATGAAGTCCAGAAAGCCCAGATTGCAGCCGCGCCCAAACAAAGTAAATATGCCTTACTCAAGCCGGAGGAAAATCTAACTCAGAAGCAAAAAGCAAAACTGGAAGAAATTCGAGAAGTAGTGCCAAGTCTGGCTCGAATGCATCAGGAGAAGGAATCGTTTAGAGCCATCTTTGAGCCAGCAAAAGATTCGAAAGATGGAACCTTTCAATTGCTCGATTGGTTAGCTCAAGCTCAGGATTCTTTTCAAGAGAGCGTAAGAACAATTTGTCGGTGGTTTGGTGAAGTCACCGCCTATTTTGATAATCACACAAATAGTGGTGTTGTCGAAGGTTTTAACAATAAATTGAAGCTGATCAAGCGGTCA
>NZ_JAKLTU010000046.1:0-12273 GCF_022570815.1 Synechococcus sp. PCC 6716 | reverse complement strand
GTTTGGTGGAGTTTCCATTCGATCGCCTTCCCCCTGAAGAGGAAGGGAGAAATACACATTATCAATCGCGATGGCCATCGGAACGTTTCCATTCGATCGCCTTCCCCCTGAAGAGGAAGGTGCTATATAAGAAAAACCTGCACCGATTAGCAGACCCCGACCGTTTCCATTCGATCGCCTTCCCCCTGAAGAGGAAGGAAAAAATCACGTGGCTTGACGACGCTAGGGGTGATGTTTCCATTCGATCGCCTTCCCCCTGAAGAGGAAGGCTGGCTACGCTCGAGGCCTGGGCAAATTTTTTTTAGTAGGGGGTTTCCATTCGATCGCCTTCCCCCTGAAGAGGAAGGTTGACGGGTTGATGATTCCCATCATCTGCCACGAGAATAAGTTTCCATTCGATCGCCTTCCCCCTGAAGAGGAAGGACTCAGCGCGGGGAGCCATCGTGCTCCCGACGTTTGTTTCCATTCGATCGCCTTCCCCCTGAAGAGGAAGGATGAGACAGATAGCGACAACAACGGCAATTGTGCTGATGGTTTCCATTCGATCGCCTTCCCCCTGAAGAGGAAGGACGCTGCGGCTCGATCATGGCTGGGGCCGCTCCGTGTATTGTTTCCATTCGATCGCCTTCCCCCTGAAGAGGAAGGATGAGACAGATAGCGACAACAACGGCAATTGTGCTGATGGTTTCCATTCGATCGCCTTCCCCCTGAAGAGGAAGGAGTACCCCTATACTAGCCGCTCCCTGAGCGAACTGCAACCCCCTATTCCGAGGGATCCCCGTTGCAAGCAAGCAATGTTTTTTATACGGCACAGTATAAAATACTCAAAGCCGCTTGCTGAGCGACTCCGAGGGATCCAACGCATTAATGAGGCATCGAGGCTATTCGGCAGATCCCTCGGAGCTTGCTGCATAGTCTGAACAACGCTCAAGGATAAAAACACAGTCATAAGCTTATTGCCCTATGCCTTCCTATACTGCTTTTTCATTCATCCGAAGTCTGATTGTTGCCTGCTGCAATGGCTTTTTTACCCTTGTCATTCTGCTGATTGCACCCTTGGGGTTAGCAGCAGTCATTACTACGACCCTACTGGTCATGGTCAGCAGCTTCTTAGCCAGTGTCGCGGTCGATCGCATCTTAAAGCCCTTATCTCCCCGTCGGCTCAACTATCAGGATACCAGCCCCCTAACCTCAGAACGGCGCTCACAACTCAAAACCCGTCCGCAGTCTAGCGATATTGAACCCTACTTCTAGAGGGCAGCGAATGACCCAGACCCTTTACCTCTCTCGACAGGGATGCCAGGTCTCCCTCGATGCAGAGTACATTACGGTTTTCCACCAAAAGAAACTTATCCAGCAAGTTCAACTGCCCTTAATTGACTTGATTTTGATCTTTGGCTACTCACAGCTAACAACCCAGCTTATTCGTGCCTGTTTACAGCGATCGATCACCATCGCTTACCTATCCAAATCAGGGTATTGTTATGGTCGTTTATTGCCGCTCCAGCGATCTCATCCTACCTTCATGCGCTTACAAGCCCAGTTGAGCGATGCCCAAAAATTGTTTGCTGCTCAGCAACTCATTCATGCGAAGTTACGCAACTCACGGGTGATCTTGATGCGCCAACAACGGCGGCGACCTCACCCCACCCTTGAGCTGAGCATTAACTGCCTTGACGTACTTGCAAAGCGCAGCCTAGAGAGCCACACCCTGCAAACGTTACAGGGCATTGAAGGGAGTGGTGCCCGGCATTACTACGATGCCCTAGCAGAGTGTTTTCAGCATCCACAACTCTCATTTCAAGGCCGCAGCCGTCGCCCTCCTGGTAATGAAATTAATGCCCTCCTCAGCTTTGGTTACCAAGTGCTTTGGAATCATCTTTTGGGTATCGTCGAAAACCTTGGGCTTGATCCCTATGCTGGCTGCCTACACCAACAGCATCACAATCATGCCGCCCTTGTCTCTGATCTCCTAGAACCCTTCCGCGCGCCAATTATTGACTCCCTTGTTTTGCAACTCGTCAACAGGCGCCTCATCCGCCCTGAAGACAATTTTCGCTTTGAAGCGGGCGGCTGTTTCCTCAATGAGCACGGACGGCAGCGGTTTCTCAAGCACTTTATTCAGCGCATGGAGCAACAAACCCAAGAAGAGCCATTTTGGCACGTCCTAGCACGACAGGTACGTGCGTTTTGCCAGTGGTTGCGCTGCCCAGACCACCTCTGGTGCTATCGAATCGACTAGTCTATGCTACTGTACGTCATTGCCTACGACATCCCCAGCAATAAACGCCGCCGTAAAGTTGCCGAATTATTGGAAGGCTACGGTCAGCGGGTGCAGTTTAGCGTGTTCGAGGCAAGGCTGGCTCCCAAACAACTGCAACAACTGCGCGATCGCCTGTATCGCCGTCTCAAGCCCAGCGAAGATCATGTGCGCATTTATCCCCTCAGTCACCACACCGAAGCCAACATTCTCATCCTTGGCACAGGTCAGTCTCCCTTAGAGCCACCCACCAGCCAAGTCATCTAATGCAAGCCACGATCCAGCTTATCCAACACAAAACAGTTCCCCTCATAGTGGCCAAAGATCCGCTTAGCATCTTGATCTGCCCACGCATCGAGTTCATGGGTTGATGGTGGGCAAGGGTTTCCCTTCAGGGGCTTAAAATCTAGCGATTGCAGATGATGGCCATCCTGCAAATAACGCGCCAACTCATCAATTCGCTCATTCACCAGCACTAACCGATCCTTAGCAATCCCTTCTACACTGCGCTTAAACGAGTCACTAAAAATAATCCGGTCACTCGGCGCAGGGTGCAGCTTTTCTGCATAAATGTGCTTTTTGGTGCGCTGCCAAACCAACTCTCCCCAAGGGGATAAGTCCACCTGATCATCAACGCGCCACAGTAGCGTTTCAGGAATCCTATCGGTGTGCTGGGCGGGCAACTTAAGATGCAGTTGCCGAAACGTCAAGAGGTTATCCCGCACCGTTTCCTCTGCCACCAGCCGCACCGGCAGACGAGGAATACGCAGCAAATCAGAGGTTTCAAACACATATACCGTTTCATCCCCATAGAAAAACGCAAGGGTCTGAAGGAACCCCTGCACACTCTTGAACCCTCCCGTGAGGTTAAAAATCACCCGAAAGCCGCCTTGCCGATAGCCATCAACCGTCTGTTCACACCACTCAATCAGCTCGGATAGAGCCGACTGAAATGCCTCCATATCCTTGGTTTGCAGATCCCTCTGGCGATAGACCTCAACGTGAACACTCCCTAAGCGCTGGCGCTGCACCACACTCTTGAACCAAGCTTCAACAAGTCGCGCTGTTTGCTCTCCCAGCCACGTATCAGTACACAGTAAATAGTGGCAATCACCGCTGTTCGGCTTGAACTGCTCTCCATAGAGCTTAACAATGCCGTTAACCTCCGCAGACATTTTGGCCGCCTCTGCCACAGTGGTGCCCTCAGACAACAGTTTGGCGCGCACTCGCTCAACCAGTGCCTCAAGAGTTTGCCGATCTGCTGCCGGAATCGTCGCTGCCTCCTTCGCATTGGCATAGGTACTCACTAGCCTACGCTCTTGGGTCTTCGCTGCATTGGTCAATAAACTGGTACCGCAGGGAGATAGCACAAAGATCCGCTCCGAGGTAGCTTGAGGCATTCTTAGACACCCTACCAACGCACTGCAAAAATGACAATTACTATGTTAAGCTAAAAATCCTGAGTACAAAACAATGAATATTCAATATTAGCGACAAAATATAAAATACTGTTAAAAATTATGAAAAATTGTTTGTGTTGACCCCCATGCATCGCTGGGCTTAAGTAAGCTGGAGAAATCTTCGGTAGCTCTACGGCGCAGTAGCCTGAATTGCACGGATGTTCCATTCATGTATTACGAACGCAAGCTCTTTGCCCTCCTCCATGATCCCTACCTCAAAGCCCTCTACAGAAATAAAAGCAGTAAAGGCCCATGGCAACAGGTGACGTGCCTCTATCACCTTCGAAGTGACCTCGAAACATGGTGGAACACCCACGGCGGCATCAAGTCAGACCATCTTGCCTCAGCCTCAGATCGGGTGAGTTTTACCAGTGCCATGCGAACCTCCCCCACCACGGCGAATGCCGTCACCCAAGTAGAAGTTTGCCATCCAATGACCGGCGTAAAAAGCACCCTCAACTTTGCCTTTGCTGGCAGCCTCAACGACGATCATTTAGCAACCATTGAGGGGCAGTCCATCTGGGAGGCCATCCGCCAAGACAGGGATGCGGAAAAAGTTTTCTGGTGGTTCTGGCGGTTTTATGGAGACGCCATTGCGGAGGATAACCGCATTAAACAGCAGGCTGCCTACCCTAGGGATGTGCTGCTGTTGCCCGCCGATACACGAATTCCCGACTGCCCCCTCGAAGCCCACACTGCCATTACTGCTGCTTTGGCGGGCACTCTATTTCCTCAAGGCACACCCAACGAGGCAACGCCCCAGCACCCATGGCTGTTGATGTTTTCTTTTGCTCCTGTGCAGGAATTCATCAAATCCTCGCGCAAGCTACTAGATTTTTGGGCGGGTTCCTATCTGCTGCACTACCTGAGTGCGCAGGTGTGTTGGTTCCTAGCCGAGCGCTATGGCCCTGATGTTGTCATTACCCCCAATCTCTATAACCAAACTATTATTGATGCCTTCCTGTTACGGAAATATCCTGATTTTGCAGCCGACTTTCAGCGCTTGGGCATTCCCAATCCGTCAACAACCTCCAGCCTCACCACCGCAGGGTTCCCCAACGTCATTACGGCACTCATTCCCGCTCAAGATAAAGAAACCATTGGCCATGAACTGCAAGCCCATCTCCAGCAGACGTGGCTGAGTATTGGCAACAAGGTGCGCGAGAGCATCAAAGCCCATGTGCGCAGGCTCTACGAAGACCCAGACCACATAGCCAAAATTGAAAATTGGATTGCCCAAGAATTTCCGGCGCAGATGGTCACTGACCTATGCAACGAATTCCGCAGTTGGCAGCACGGCGGACAATGGGAATGGAACGCGCTGTGGCAGGCGCAACTGAAGCACTTTTGGGAGAGTTACTGGATTGCTCTACCCCTTGGGAATCCGGAGCAGTCGTTGACGTGCTGGCGGGGGGCACCCACTTACGCAGCGTGGAAAACGGCACAAACCGTCTTAGCCAAAGCTGAGCCTGCCTTACCCACTGAAGTTGAAGAAAAGGTGTACAGCACCATCAATGTTGGGACGTGGTGGCCATTTCTGCAACAACGGCTCGGCCAAGCCCTCTCAGCCCTCAAAAATACTCGCAATTGGCAGTTCCCTGCCTCTGCGGGGGAGCGCTCCTCAATTTCTGGTGCCTACAGTGCCTTGCACCCTAACCTGCTCTACCGAGACCCATTTCGAGAGGGGCATGGGTTGCCCACGAGTTCAATGCGGTTGTTTTGGCACGTGATGGCTCAAGCCTTTCCGGGGCTGTTTAACGGCAAAGAGCGGCTCAATGCCATCGAGGTCACCAAACGTATGGCGTGGACGCATGGGGGGGTGGCAGCGTCTTTGGGGGTAGAGTGCTCTGGGGATGACTATGAAAACTTAGTTCGCTTTCCCAATGCCAGCAGTATCGCTGCGGCTCGCTTTATGGCGACCGAACCCGATCAGGTAAAGCGGTACTGGCACGACCTCAACCGCGAGGTGAAAGCTGATGCGGATCTGCACCCCTACTATGAGCGATTTGGTGGCAAGACCCGTCGCCCGAGTCAGATTCCCCAAGTGGATGCGGCATTGCCAGAGGGCTATAACGGGGTGATGTTCTCGGCAAAATGGCTGGCGGAGGATCTGGGGATTGAAGATAAGGGTTCCTTGGCAGCGCTGCGTGGGGCGGTGAACTGGGTGCAAAAGCGGTTGCACTGGGGCGATCGCTCCCCCGCGGATTGGTGGTGCATCCTCCTTGCGGATGGCGACAGCATGGGCGACTATGTACGGGGGCACCGATTAAAGGCTTACCGTGAGTACGTGGCCAGCAATATTGTGGCGCAGATTGATCAGCAGGCCAAAGACCCAAAATTAACCGAGTGGCACGGCTGGCAAGACTTTATTAACGAAACCCCCAAACGGATGGGGCCAGCCACCCATGTAGGACTCAACCGTGCGCTGCTGGACTTTTCAAACCGCCTTGTGCCCTACTTGGTAGAGCAACGCTACTGTGGCCGCGTGGTTTATAGCGGTGGCGATGATGTCATGGCGGTCTTACCCCTCGAAGATGCCTTGCCCCTCATCCAAGTGCTACGGCAGGCATGGTGTGGCGGTGAGGATGCCGCCGGAGAGTTTGAACCGCAGGGGGGCTATTGGCAAACCGTTCAGGGTAGTAAAGCTGCGAAACACTTGGGTATGCGCCGCCTGTTTACGATGGGGGAGGGTGCCACCATGAGTATGGGGGTGGTGCTGGCTCATAAAAGTGTGCCTTTACCTACTGTGCTAGAGCACCTTTGGCAAGCAGAGAAAGAGCAGGCAAAAAGGCTCCCCGGCAAAGATGGGCTGTGCTTTGAGGTGATCTATGGCTCAGGGAATTCCCTCAGTGCCGTTCTCAAGGGGCACTTGTTTGATCAATGGCAGCACTTAGTGCCGCAAGCGAATGATGATGTGAGTCCATTGTTGTATCGTCTGCTGACCGAGTTACCGCAACATTGCTGGCTGGGAACCGATCAGGTACTAGAACAGGCGATCGCCAGTATTGCTAGCCGCCGCGACAAAGAGTTACCACAAGGGTTTGTGGAGAATTTTAGCAACTGGTGTTGCCAGTGGGAACAATGGGCACTGGCTCATCGGGGGCAGCGGGGCACCGATATGCAAGACCTGCTCAACATCCTACGGCTAACGGCCTTCTTGATTGACAAACGCTTTCCGCCCCACTCTGGGCATGCCGCGATAACTGCTGTTGCCCTCGGCGCAACTTAAGCTTTCGTGTTTGGTATTCCTGTGTCAAAGAAATATGAATCAACTCAACTGGTACCGCTTAGATCCCATCGATGTGCTCCTGTTTCGCGATGCTCGCCCCTTTCAGCCGGGTGAGGGGTCTTGGGCAAAAAGTATTTTTCCGCCCCTGCCAATTACTGTGTTTCAGGCGTTGCGATCGCTGTGTGCCCCCTACACCGAACGCCGCCACGACCTAGAATTTTTAGGGCCGTTTTTCATAGACCTGCACAATCAGGTATGGGTTGCCACCCCCAAAGATTTGATTTGCATTGGGAACCACAACGCGGACAAAGCGGATATCAACGACATCGCGGATCCCGCCAAGGTGAAACGCTTGGCTCGTATCCAACCTGCACCGAAAGACGATCCGGCTTGGATGTACCTCTGTCATCCTTTAAGTTGCAAGTTGCGTCCCATTGTTGAACCCACCCTAGGCAACAATGAGCAACTCCAAGGGCGACCGCAACCCCTAATGCGCCTTGATGCCCTAGCCCTATACCTACAAGGAAAGCTCGATCAACTCAGTGCGAAGGATCACTTCCATGGGGTACCGTGGTCTCGCCAAGTGTTGCCCCATATTTACCTAGAGGAGCAACGCCGCACGGTCAGAGAGGATGGCGGTTACTTTACCGAGGTGGCCAACCGCCTAGAGCCGGGCTGGGGATTTGTTGCTGGAATCAATGTTCCCAACCTTGAAGGTGTGGTGCGTATCGGTGGCGAAGGGCATCAGGCTCAGGTTTACGCCCTCAAAACGAACCCACTGGCTGTGCTGGAACCCTTCTGTGGCCAAGGGGCAGAAACCCTTGCCTACGTCTTAACCCCCGGCTTAGCTCAAGTGGTTGAGGAAGCCCCGATCTATGGTCTGTATCCATGGGAGTGGCGAGATCAATTAGTGGGCGTTGTGGGCGATCGCCCCCTGCTGGCCGGTGGCCTCAGCACCGTTACCCGTCGCAGCGGCCAAATCCAACTGGGCTATTCAGCACAGCGTGCCTATGTCACTGCTGGCACCCTCTATCACTTTGAAGCTCCTCCCCATCCCCACCCCCAGCAACTCCTCAGTGGGGTTGCCGCCAAAGCGCGCCCTACCTTTGAAAAACTGCACTATGGCCAATTGCTGTGGGGCAGTGCATAACCCGCAGACCCACCATGGAGAAGTACATGAGCCTCTCCCCCTACCCTGACTGGAAGACTGATGATGCTTGACCTTGCTTACCTATACCTGTTATCGCCACTGCACACCGGCGGCACCACCCAAGAAGGGAACCTCCTCGGAATTGCGCGGGAATCCCATACAGAATTACCCTACATTCCCTCCAGCACGATTCGGGGGCGGTTGCGCGCCAGTACCCCTAACGGCCACCGGAACCGTCTCTGGGGCAACACCATTGACGATGTCACCAGCGGTGGTACCGATACAAACCTGACCCAAGGCCAAATCTGGGTGGGCGATGGCTCACTGCTGTGGGTACCCGTGCCCTCCCTTAGCCATGGGGTTATCTGGATTAGCTGCCCGATGCTACTGCACCGTTGGCAGCGGCTGGCAACAAAAAATACCGTAACAGCCGTGGCACCCTACAGTACGAATTTAGGCAACAACACGCCGGTTTACCTCAAAGATGCCATCCTCAAAAGTAACGAACTCAAAACTTGGCCAGATTGGCAGCAATGGGTACCCGCCAAACCCAAAACCCAAATCGAGCGGGTCCTAGTCCTTCCCGATCAGCACTGTGCCACCCTCATTCAGATGAGCCTGTGGCGGCAAGTCAAAGTCAAGCTCAGCACCCATAAAACAGTTGAGGGTGGCTTCCGCTACGAAGAAGCAATTCCCCCCGACACCCTCATGTACTTCCCGTGGGGCACCGTAGCACAACTGAATGGTGCTGCCGTTAAAGCTAAAAGTGACCTGCAGGATCTCTTTGATAGCCACACCATTTTGCAAATTGGCGGTCAGGAAAGCCTAGGACGTGGCTTTGTTCAACTTGTGAGCACAGGGAGTTAGAGATGGCCTTTGATCCACGCACGATAGCGAAACCGGTTTACCAGAAATTGAGCGAGATCCACTCCAAAGCAAAGGACGATAACCGACTAAAAGAGCAAAAAAGTCAAGCCGCTGAACTCTACACGTACGTAGCTACTTGGGGCTTGATGCGCCTCAAAGCAGAAGAAGAAGCGTTGAATCAGGAGGGGAAGAAGGATGTTGTCAAGGCGTTTTTTGCAGTTCTTGAGAGCATTTCAGGCAACAAAAACCTAGCCAATGAGAAGGGGTTAGATACCCTTAAGAACTTGGATACCGAAGAGTATCTTGGCTTGACGGGCTTGGGCTTGCAAATTGCCCGTGAATTTAGCTTCTGGACGACTGCTCTTTACGCGGGCATTAGGGAGGCAGATTAATCATTATGGTATCCGACAGACCCCCGCGCCAATCAGCAGGACAAGGCGCCAATAAAAATCATCCAAGCATTCGAAGCGGTAACCGAGGAAGTGCCCCCTCGGAGTGGCTCGGGCATCCCTACGATCCAGAGCCTAAACCCGATTCAACCGCAAGCTTTGTTGAATATCTGCGCTGGATGCGATCGCCGGAGGATGCAGCAACGAAAGACGGCACCAAAGTCAAGCTGTTAACGAAGGCTGAGCAGGGCAACTATAGCCAACGCCTGAAGGTATTAACAGAGCGCACCCGACACATTGCAGGCCACGAGAACTGCTTTGAAGTTACCTGTCCGTGGCGGATTCGGGTCGGTGGTCACCGCGGCCCCGAAAGTATTCTGTTACCTGCCTTCGACAACTTAGGGATTCCCTATATTCCTTCAAGTACCCTGCGGGGGGTTGCCCGTACCCAAGCGTTACGGGAACTAGGCTCCGAAGCCGCCGTGGAGAAATATTTTGGTTCCTTGAATGCTCAGGATCCAGATCGGGCAGGTAAAGTGATTTTCCTTGATGCCTACCCCCTACCGCGACAGAAAAATGGTGGCTTGGCCATGGACATAGCTAACAATCTCTGGAAATGGGAGGGTAATACAGCAAAGTACAAAGCGAATCCTAATCCTTTTTTCTCGCTAAAAGAATGCACGTTCTTAATTGGCTTACGCTTAGCCTCCCACTGCTCACCCTCAGAGCAGCATACACTATCTAAAGTAAAACACTGGCTCATACAGGGGTTACAAGAAGGCATTGGTTCTCAAGTCAATACGGGGTACGGTGCTCTAGTTGAACCTCAGAAGCATCTCAGTCGAGGCTTTTTTAGCGTTGAGTTCACCATCCAAGGACAATTGATCCATGGTCAGCAGCAATTTACTTCGTGGCAATGGAGTGACAGAAGGCAACAATGGGAGATGCGGGGTCAGCCAAAAGCGGAAGTGCGAGCAACTGCCTTTAAGTCGATGTTGCGTTATTGGTTTCGTGTCTTTGCCTGTGGCGTATTGCCCACTCCTGAAGTGCAGTGCCTTGAAGGGCTGGTTTTTGGTACGATTCAACCGAAACCCCAACAGGGATACCTGCGGGTTCGGGTGCTCAATGGTAAAGTGACTCAAGCCGAAGCCCGTTCCAATGACCAAGGCAGAAATGATCCCCACGGTGAGCAAGAAGGCACATTAGTCTTGGATTATTCTCCAGCAGCGCCAGAACTCCAAAGGGAACAGCTAGCCAAGCTAGGGAAAACACTAACGTGGCTGATGTTTCATTTAGGTGGCATTGGCCAAGGAGCACGTCGCCCCTGTTATTCGCGTAGAAACCGTAACCGCGCGCCATGGTGGCGGGGGTCTTCCCTGATTCCAGAGGATGAAAGCCCATTTTGGGATTTGCCAGACACAGGACGTGAGTTTCAAACATTATTTAGAAATACATTGCGTAACTTCTATGAGGCGTTGAGCCAACTCACTCAACTGGCATTATCAACGCAGCACCCCTTAGCTGTTGGTGAAGTTACCCGTGAAAGCTGGCAAGAGGCCGTTGACCAGCATTGCAAAATTGTAGTGTGTAGTGGCCACGAAGAGTTTGGTAAGCCCTTTGCATTGACAGTACTTCACTCACCGCAGCTTAAAATGCGCAGACAAGGAGAGCTAGCCTATGATGGCAACCTCTGCGGCAAAGGAACTGGTGGTGGGAAACCTTCACCCGTATGGATTGCTGATCTAGGAGAGTATCAGGTAGTTACAGTCTTTGGGGCGACTCAGGCACCGCGCAATCAGTACCTTGCTGAACTCAAACGCCAAGCAAGGGAGTATTATCAACTGTGGCCGCTATGAACCACTACTATGAGCTTTTGGGACTAACTCCCGGTGCATCCAAAGCCGACATTAAAGCGGCCTATCGCCGCCTGTGTATCGAGTGCCATCCCGATACGTTGCCCCCCAACACCCCCAAAAAAGCACGGCACATTGTCGAGGAGCATTTCAAGCAGATCAATGAAGCCTATGCCTACTTGATGGAGCACCCTAGCGTGTACGAGCCGCCGCAGGAGTCTGCACAGTCCTCACAGGCAGAAGCACCGCGCTCTATTTTCGATCCCGTACGGATGGACGCTGTTCGCAGGCAACTGGAGGCAGAGCGAAAAGAGATTGAGCAGCAGTATCAGCAAACGCTTGAGGATATTCACCACCACCAACACCAAACGCTCACTCGCCATGGCCTTAAGGTGGCTGATCTAGACAAAATGGATCTCCCTACTAAAATTTCTACTGCTCTAGGGTTGATAGTTCTTAGTCTGCCGAGTTTGGTAGGAGTTGCCTTAGGCGGATTTTTTATGTTCCTCGGCATCGGCTGGCTGATCTTCTGCGGTCTAGCTCTTTGGGGAGTGCTGCTGACAGATACCGTTAACAGCAGTACCTATGAGGTGATTTGTGAGATCAAACAGGCAACGGCAGAGGCTAAAAATCGTGCCAGTAAGCACCGGCAACAACGGCTTCAAGACCAAGAAGTCTTGATTCGGCAGCGGGTTGACTATTTCAAATCATTACCAATAACGATCCTTAGTGACTCTTTTGTAGAAGGGTTAAGCGATAGGGATCAGTTCTTTCTGTTGCTTGCCATTAAAGAACGCGAAGACGCGGAGCAGCTTGTCCGCAATCTGCAAATGGGTGCCAAAATTGCTGTGGGGATTGGTCTAGTGTTCACGATTTCGCGCTTTTTTCTGGGATTTCCGTTTTAACAAATGTCGCAAGAAGTCCCCGATTCTACCGCAGGTGAATCGTGGGATGAATGGCGACCCATAAATCAACGTGCGTAGCACATCCTCTTTGCTATCTGGTAGGATATTATCAGTAACATCCAAAGACGATGTGCTACGCACGTTGATTTATGGGTCGCCA
>NZ_JAKLTU010000045.1:0-24551 GCF_022570815.1 Synechococcus sp. PCC 6716 | reverse complement strand
ATACTTCTTCATCAGTGAGACCATTTRAAATTGCAACATGATGAATGTTGCTGTGCAAAACCTGTTGCACGATTGACTGAGCAAATCGATCCGTTTGCTTGCGACGATTGCCGATGAAATCGAGCGTTTCACTGAATGGCTTACCACAAGTTCGACACTTAAACTGGCGACGATTGATCTTAAGAAATACGGTTCGTCCACTGATGCTTAAATCTCGCACTAGATACCAATGATTCTGGCGTAAATGACAACTTTTTTGTTGGCAACGTGGGCAAATCGCCTCGGTTGTCTTTGCTTCCACTATAAGAATCAATTCTCCCGCAACATCGGTATAATCTTCAACCTCAATTCCAGGTAGGTTTAGTAGATCAGTTAGAAGTAGCTGCATATCTTAGATTTCGTATAGCATGTTACATTAGCATACCAAGTCCGATAGACCCTCATAAACTCCTACCTAATGCTACGGTGGTTGCCGACCGATTTCATGTTATGAAGATTGTGAATCAGGAATTGGATAAGGCTCGAAAAAGTATTTGTAAAGCGAATGAACAGACGGTAAATGAAGTCAAGAAAGCCCAGATTGCAGCCGCGCTCAAACAAAGTAAATATGCGTTACTCAAGCCGGAGGAAAATCTAACTCAGAAGCAAAAAGCAAAACTGGAAGAAATTCGAGAAGTAGTGCCAAGTCTGGCTCGAATGCATCAGGAGAAGGAATCGTTTAGAGCCATCTTTGAGCCAGCAAAAGATTGGAAAGATGGAACCTTTCAATTGCTCGATTGGTTAGCTCAAGCTCAGGATTCTTTTCAAGAGAGCGTAAGAACAATTTGTCGATGGTTTGGTGAAGTCACCGCCTATTTTGATAATCACACAAATAGTGGTGTTGTTGAAGGTATTAACAATCAATTGAAGCTGACCAAGCGGTCAGGTTATGGGTTCAGGAACTTTGACAATTTTCAGTTACGTTGCTTAATTTACTGGCATTTAGCTATTGATTAAGCATAACTCGGACGATAGAGCCGGATTTTCCGCTTTTAGGCTTTTTCTTTACCTTTCTTTTTGAATTTCAACACTTCTGCCATTGAACAACTACATTGTAGTTAAAAATTGCAGTTAAAACAGGCTGCCTAGCTGGGTTGTAGCTGAATGCCATGGGGGCAGCACTCGCATACCCAGAGGTCTAAATCGGGGTCAGGCAAGTCTCGCCGGACACGTTGGAGGAGATCGTAACCTGCATTCATTGTTTCTACCAACCCAAAGACAGTAGGGCCAGAGCCTGACATCATGCTGGCGATCGCCCCGGCCTTGATAAACGTTTCTCGTAACTGAGCCACGGCTGGATAGCGGGGTAACACCACCTTTTGTAAATCATTCCTCAAACTACTGGCTAACGTTGCCAGATCGTTGCGGTGAATGGCTTGCAATAGGGTGGCAGATCCGCCTTCTTGGCGGGCTTTTTCCTGCGCTGCTGCGGTCTGAGCATAGAGGTGCTGAAACTCTTGGCGATAGGTTTGGTAGGCCCATGGCGTCGAGACACTCAAAGAGCGATACTTCCCCAAGAGCACCGTCAAGTCTTGGAGGTCAGGGAGGGGGGAAAGCTGTTCGCCGCGCCCCAAGGCTAAGGCGGTGCCACCGCTGAGACAAAAGGGAACATCGGATCCGAGTTGTTGGGCAAAGGTCTGTAGCTCCGCTTGCGTCAGCCCCAGTTGCCACAGCAGGTCTAAGCCCACCAGTACTGCCGCTGCATTGGTGGAGCCACCCGCTAACCCCGCCCCCATGGGAATCCGCTTCTCAATAAAAATTTCCACACCATCGCGATCAGGGAAGTGCTGTTGCAGGAGGGCTGCAGCTTTATAGGCCAAATTGCGCTGATCGCAGGGCACTGCTGGATGGGTGCACTCAATTTTAATCTGGCGATCGCGACGAGGTACCAGTTCCACACGATCCGCTAAAGATACCGCCTGCATCACCATCACCAATTCATGGTAGCCACTGCCATCCAGACAATTACCGACAATTTGCAGAAAGAGATTAATTTTGGCTGGTGCCAACAAACGGTACACGCTAGCAGACTCTCACAACATTGAGGGTGGGGCTTGGCTATAGATCCTCTCACAGGAGTTGTTCTTTTGCCAGCACTTACCGCAGTGCCTTGACAACATCCCCCTTGATTTTTTACATTAGAAATCTGTTGCGGGTATAGCTCAGTGGTAGAGCGCAACCTTGCCAAGGTTGATGTCGCGCGTTCGAATCGCGTTACCCGCTTTGACCTCAAGATTAGCCATGTCACGCTGGTTGTTGCCTAGCCGCCTCCAGCTTAAACACGCTGTCAAGGTGGGCATTGCAGCCGGTTTACTGGCCATTGTCTGCTGGCATGCCAACCTCAAGATGGTTCACTATCCTGCCATGGGGTTAGTGGCCACCATGTTGTCTTTGAATACGGGTGAAACCCTCAAAAACGGTTGGGGACGGCTGGGAGGCAGTCTCTTAGGGGGACTCTGTGCAGGCCTGTGGATTTCTGGCTTGGGGCTGAATCCCCTTGCGGAGACACTGGCGTTTAGTACCGCTGTCTTACTGTGCGAAGTCCTGAGGTGGCCAACCATGCAAAACCAGGCCGCTGCGGTAACAGCAATTATGGCAGCCAGCACCGAATTTGGTCAGCAGCCGTGGGAGTATGCCAGCAGTCGTGTGGTTGATAACTGTATTGGAATTGTCATCGGCATTTTAGTGACCCTTTGCCTGTGGCCAGAGCACCCGGAGCTGACGCTCAAACGGTCAACCAGCGCTATTGTGGCCAAGTTACAACACATCTATGAAGACGTTTGCCAAGCACTAGCCACAGGTATCGTCCCACAGCATGAAGCAACCTTAGCGGCATTGGTCAGCCAGCTGCAGCAAGCAGAGGCCACCCTCGAAGCATCGGTATATGGCATTCTCGGTTGGGTGCTGGTGTTGCAAAACTGGAGCGATCGCCTGATGGGTCTGCGGCGACTACGGCGACACCTACGCAGCTTAAGCCACCTCAGTCCTGCCCTCCATAGCAGTCAGTTTCGCCAAGAATGTCAGCCGTTTTTTGATCAGCTTTGGCCCGCCTTGAGGGCCAAGTTTAGAGTGCTAGAACCCCACTTGCAAGGCACAGGGCACTCTAACCCGCTTGCAGATTCGCCACCACCCTTTGCATTGCTCCACGAGCGGTTGACACATCTGCGCCACCAGCAAATCACTAAAAAATATCCTCTCGACGATGTCATTCACATCTATCAAGCCGTTCACTTAGCCCAGCGCATCGACCAAGATTTAAGTCAATTACAGCAGGAGCACCCCCCCCCAGAGCCGCACTGCCCTTGGCGCTGGCGCTTCAAGCTCCACCCCATCAGTGATGATCGGGTGCGGCGAATCATCAAAGCGAGCGTAGCCTTTGCCCTTGGCTTAGTGCTGGTGTCATGGCTGCAACTGCCCTCCGGCTTTTATGTCACCCTTTCCATTGCCATTTGTTTTCAGTCCACCTTGGGCAACAGTATGGAGGCAGCACGGCAGCGCCTCTTGGGAACGGTTGTTGGGCTTTTTGTGACGGAGGTAATGATTCATACCTTGGGGATCAATGCCCTTAGTATCGGGCTGGGGATGGTGCTGATTATTCTGATTGCCGGAGCGATTGGGATTCCTCAAGGCTATAAGCCCGGAGCCTTTTTACTGATTGTGTCAATGATGGCCTTTGGCGCCACAGCAGACACCTATATTTGGCAGCGCTTTTGGGAAACCCAGTTGGGTATTATCATTGTCTTGATCGTGGATATGGCCTTCTGGCGCGATACGGCAGCCTCCCGCCTCGATCAAGAGTCTCAGCAAAACTTTCAGCGCTTGGCTACACTGTACGGGGGGCTACTGACAGACTTTACGGGGGAGCGATCGCCCCAAGAGCGCAACGACCTCATCGCGGCGATTCGCAAAAGCTATCGCCAACAGCTACAACTGCGCCGGGTCACCAATTTAGAATCTGTGGTCGGGTTCGGCTTAGCAGAAAAACGACGGCAGTGGAATATTGGCTTGAGCTACCAACTGGCGCTATTTAGCAGCTTCCTTTCCCTTGATTTACCATCCCCTCACCCTAGCATGGTCTATACTATCCTGCAGGAATGTCAACCCGCTGTGGGCGAAGTACTGAGGGCGATCGCCCATAGCCTACACCAAGGCCTACCTACCCAAGAGACCATCAGTGCTGTTGCGCACTCCTTGCACGAACTCGAAACACAGTTAGTGAGCCTGCGTCAGCAGAACCGCCTGCGGGAGTACCCCCTCGAAGGAATTTTAGAAGCTTTTAATGTCCTTGAAGTGCTAAAAGAGGTTGGTGGCGACATCCTGCCAACCATGGATCCTAGCTAGACGACTGAAACTGCCTCTGAGCTAGAATGAGGCTCTTGTATATTAATAATGCTTGGCGTAAATAGAAAGACCCCATCTCCCAACCGTGACTGATTGCCGTTAATGGCAAAGGTGCTACCAGCAGCAAAGTCAGAAATCCGCTGTGCTTCGGCAATATCTAACTCTTCTAAATTGAGGATCACTGCTTTATCTGCCCGTAGTGCCTGCACAATTAGGGTCGTATCACTCAGCGACTGCGGCTTAATGATCACGACTTCATAACCACTGCTCAGGGAATGGCCAAAGGCAGTCAGTTCACTCATGGGAGTCCCCCTTGGGAATGCGAAATAGAAGAAATAGACTTTTAGCCTAACTTTTTTATACGATCAGGACTTACGCTTATGCAAACAAACGTAAAAAGAGCTTAATCCTTGACAAGGGCTAGCCCTATTGAAGCTAGGTTCCCGATTTAGGCGATTTACGGGTTTGCCAACTGTCCACAATACGGCCAAAATTAGTACGAAATTCTGCAATCCCTAGCCAACTGCCAGCCTGTGCCTCATCCCAAGAGGCTGAGATGACACCATAACTCAGGCCAAGGGCACCTAAACCAAACCAGCCCAAACTAACAAGAACCACCACCACATGGGGCAGACTAAACCAGTGATGCTGCACAATGACGTAGCTTACGGGGAATGTTGTCAACCCAAACAGCGTTGGTACACCAGCGCACACCGCCATCCGACTGACCATCCGCCGACTAACGACTTCAGGGATAGCGCCTTGCTTGGCGGCAGCACTCTTTTGCTGTTTGGCAGCGCTCTTGCGACCAGTATCATCAGGGCTAGGGGCTTTGGAGAACGTTGCTTTACTCTTCTTACGAGATTCAAAAGGTAGTCCAGAGCCTTTGGCCATGTTGCTTAACCCCGAATTCCTAAACGCTCGATAAGTTGACGATAACGCTGTGAATCGTGCTTGTTGATATAAGCGAGGAGCCTCTTACGGCGGCCAATAATTTTCAGTAGCCCCCGCCGCGATGCATGATCCTTCTTATTTGTCTTGAGGTGTTCTGAAAGTTGTTTAATGCGCTCGGTGAGAATAGCGACCTGCACATCCGCAGAGCCGGTATCTGTACTGTGAATTTGGTAAGTGTTGATGATGTCCTGTTTGAGGTCGTGTTGCAGTGCCATAGCTATGATCAAGAGATGAACGGCGCGATCTATATATCATACGGTGCGATCGCCCCAGAAGGGTAGCCCTTAACAGGGGATGATTTTTA
Source organism: Synechococcus sp. PCC 6716 (assembly GCF_022570815.1). NCBI lineage: Bacteria > Bacillati > Cyanobacteriota > Cyanophyceae > Synechococcales > Synechococcaceae > Synechococcus > Synechococcus sp. PCC 6716. The sequence continues at coordinate 18,913 of NZ_JAKLTU010000045.1, read as the reverse complement.
GTATAGACACTATCGAGGCGTGGATGCTCCGCTCATGGGGTTTCGCGTTCATAAGCGGCTTCCCAATCCCCATAGCAGAGAGAGGGTGACCGGCATTCTCGGCGTAGCGCAGGAACTTCTGTCTTTCGCTACCTGCCCGTCCTTGCGGCGGGTCAGCTTCAGTTGATACGCCAAGTATCGAGCCGCAATATTGTAGCTGGCGCTAAGGTCAAAGGACGAAACTTGTCCTTTCACAAACTCGATAGCAGCACGACGCAGGCAGGACGGGAACTTGTAGAACCGCGTCTCAACGTAGGAATACTTCGGGTTCGGATGCTGACTGGTACGATGAATGAGCTGTTCCACTGCCGCACAGCAACTTTTGGCTTCAGTTAGTTTTGGCCAGTGGCCCATGACCACATCGCTCAACGCCTTGCAGTAAGCCCGGTACTCATTAACCGTTGCTGAGAGATGAAGTCTCACGTCTGGCGACGGTTGTAAGCCTCATTTGTCAGTGCGTACAATAGGTTTACTCATAATCAACTAATTCTAGCTCGGACAATGCATCAAGAGTTTGCGGAGCAGCTACGCCCCTTTTACTGGACGCCTTACGTCTGGAACCGGGTCTATGGCTTGATCACGACTGGGGGATGGGCCAGCATCGAAACCCTTTTGAAATACATCGAGAATCAGGGCGAGCCGCGAACACTCCGTCCGCCGCTAACTAAGGAATGACGCTTCGCGTCTATTCGTAGGATTGCGGCGGTTTTGCTCAAAATGAGTGAGGACGTGAGTCATCCGTGAAGCAGCAACGGTTATGGTTTGGGGCTATCCTTGCCTGTACAGTTATCGGTCTCATGTTGAGCCGCTACTGGTATGCTCACCATGTCATCGCGAGTGCTGAGGCGGCGGCTCGCCAGCGATTGGTTGTTGCCCTAGAGCGAGCGCTGCCCCCCTTAAACACCACGGTGCCAGTTAATCTAAACTGCGCGATCGCAACGCCAGTGATTTCTTTAGCCCATGTGCAGCAACTGGGTCGCCATCGCCCGCGGGAACGGTGGGCGCTAGCCCATGCTTCAAACTATGGCGATCGCGTCGCCGTCGATGTGCATGGGAACCCGACGAATTATCCGCTGCTGGTCGTCCTCCACGAAACGGTCTATAGTGCCGCCAGTGCTGTTGACTACTTCCAGACCGACCACGAGCGCGACGAGGATCAGGCCAGCTACCATGCCATTATTACCCGCAGTGGGGAGATCCTTTACACCGTCCCTGCCCATAAACGAGCCTACGGCGCAGGGAATTCGGCCTTTCAGGGGGAACAGGTGCAAACGAATCTGCGCATTGCTGCATCGGTGAATAACTTTGCGTACCATATCTCCCTCGAAACCCCCTTAGATGGCCAGAACGCAAACTTCAGTCATAGCGGCTATACCGAAGCACAGTATCGGTCTCTCGCGTGGCTGGTCAGTCGCACCCAAGTGCCATGGCAGCGCATTACCACTCACGCTGCGGTGGATCTAGGGGGCGAGCGCGCTGATCCGCGCAGCTTCGATTGGCAACGGTTTGCGCAGTATTGGCAGCCCTATCATCGCCTTCAGCAACACTATTGTACCCTGCTGGCCAATCGCCAACTCCCAGCTAGGGAATCCAACGCCAGTTAAGTTCCTACGGGCTAGGATAGAGGAGTTTTTGACAGGGATGCTCCCATGGGCTTGAAACGCGTTGTCTCGTTTAGTTTCTTGGTGTTTATTCCCCTCTCGGTTGCTGCTGAAAAATTGGAGTGGGGGGCGCTCACGGTCTTTATTGTGGCAGCACTGGCCATTGTTCCCCTCGCTATTTGGCTGAGTACTGCCACCGAAGAAGTTGCCCTCGCCACCGGTCCGACCATTGGCGGGCTATTGAATGCCCTGTTTGGCAATGCCACGGAGTTGATTATTGCCATTGTGGCGCTGCGGGCAGGCTTGGTGGATATTGTCAAAGCCAGTATTACAGGAACACTAATTGCTAACTTGCTTCTTGTTATGGGGCTGTCGATGTTTCTTGGGGGGATTCGCTACAAGGAGCAATCCTTTGCACCTGTCGTTGCCCGGGTGAATGCCTCTTCAATGACTGTGGCGATCGCGGCCATTCTGCTACCGGCGATGGTGATTTACACCTCCACCAGCGTACCGGAGACGGCCATTTCCAAGATGTCGGTGGTGGCGGCTGGGGTCTTAATTGCCGTCTATGGGATGACGCTCCTGTTTTCCTTAAAAACCCACAGCTACCTCTACGAAGTCAGCCAAGTGGAGCTGGCGGATGACGAGGGTCACCATGAAAAACCCAACCTCACCCTGTGGATGACGGTGCTGATCATTGCGACCCTTGGGGTTGCCTTTGAGTCCGAAATTTTTGTAGGGGCAGTGGAGGCAGCAACAGAAGGCTTGGGTCTAACGCCATTGTTTACAGGGGTAATCTTACTGCCCTTAGTGGGTGGCGCAGCGGAGTACGTCACGGCGGTGGGGGTTGCCCTCAAGAATAATATGGATCTATCCGTCTCGATTGCCCTTGGTTCATCCCTACTAGTCGCCTTGCTAGTTGCCCCCGTATTAGTCGTAATTGGTCAGGTCATTGGCCAGCCCATGGATTTGAACTTTAGCCTGTTTGAGGTCGTGACGGTCATTATCTCGGTGGTGATTGCCAACGTCATTAGCCTCGATGGTCGCTCAAACTGGCTGGAGGGAGCGCTGTTGCTTGCCACCTATAGCATTCTCGGCACCGCCTTCTTTTTCCACACTTAGCTGCGAGCCGTACCGCCCAAGCTGGAAGGCATGATCAGCCTAGGGGATTTCAGGAAAGGGGTTGGATGTGGAGGTGGTAGGTCAGGGTGGCGGTGACCCCTTGCCCCCGCAATACTCCATCAATAGGGGCAGCATCGGCAGGCTCAGCCGTGGCCACCAGCGCAACATGGCGATCGCTCACCGCTAGACCATGGGTGGGGTCGTAGCCCCGCCAACCTGCTCCTGGCAGATAGATTTCCACCCACGCATGGAGGTGGCGCTCTGGGTTATCTAGATCCCCTTCTTGATAGCCACTGACAAAGCGGGCGGCCAATCCGACCGCACGGCAGGCATGGATAAACAAGACCGCAGTATCGCGACAAGACCCCGCCTGCTGGGACCACGTCAAACAGGGAGGCCACGGTGCTCCCGTGTCGCGAATTTGATGCTGACAGGTGCGGTAAATCTGCTCGTTGAGTTCACTCAAAAATGGCAGAACCGCGCCGTCCACCCGTGTCAACGTTTCCCACGCCAGTTGATAGGCCACCGGATCCACTGCGCCGCTAAGATAGGGGTGCAACCCATGGGCTAAACGTTGGGGATAGTTGAAGGGCAACGTCATTGCCCACGGCTCCAACAGGTAGTTAAACGGATTCTGACAGTAGGTTTCCACCTCAGAGGTGACTTGAATCATTAAGGTCGTGGTGAGGTTGTTCGACCACCAGTAGCGCCGCAGGTGATTGCCATAGGCATCGAGAACCGTACTGTAACCTTGGGGCACAGGTAGAATCTGCACCGTTAGCGATCGCAGGTGTTGATGACCATCGCTGCGGGGGATCAGCCGTAGATCGTGGGGGGCTAAGGCAACAGCAGCACTATAGGTGTAGGTCGTTTGATGGGTAATTCGGTAGTCCATCATGCTCTCGTCTGGGGTCAGCATTATTTTGCCATTCTCCACCGAGTTTAGGGGGGGAAAATGGGGGATAATGCTACTTCAGAGGTAGTGAGTCGGCTACCCCGCAATTGCCGCTGATAAGATTTGGGAGTTAGCAACGATGTCGATTTTGTTTCAACTGGCACTCGCCGCCCTGGTCATCCTGTCCTTTGTCATGGTGATTGGGGTGCCAGTGGCCTATGCGTCACCCCAAGACTGGGATCGCTCGAAGCAGCTAATCTTTTTGGGGTCTGGGGTCTGGATTGCCCTAGTGCTGGTGGTGGCGGTTCTGAATTTCTTCGTCGTCTAGCCCTGCCACCGTTGACGATAGACCTCGTAGAGCAGTACAGCGGTGGCGATCGCCACGTTTAAGGAGTCCACCGTGGCGGCTTGGGGAATAGCCACAGAGGTAAAGGTCAAGGCACCGTAACCGGCGGGAAGACCTTGGCCTTCGTTTCCCATCACAATTAACGTAGGCTGACAAAAATTGACTTGCCAGTACACCTGTGCCGCCGTGGGCGACGTGACCACCACCTGCCAGCCCTGCGCCTGATAGGTAGCCAGCGTTCCTAGGGGATCCGCAACCGTTTGAAACGGCAGCCGAAACCACTGCCCTGCACTAGCTCGCAATACTTTAGGGTGGCTCATCTCTACACAGTCGGGCGTGAGCAGGATACCTTCAACGCCAGTGGCGGCGGCGGTGCGGACAATGGTACCTAGGTTCCCTGGATCCTGAAGCGTGACAAGGCACAACCCCAAACTCTGGAGGGGCAATAAGTTTGGGGGACGGTAGGTGGTTACCGCAACCACCCCATCCGGCGTACGAGTTGTGCAGAGAGCAGCCAGCACCTCCTCACTCACCAGCTCAAGGCGATCGCTGTGCTGTTCCAGTTGCTGCAGCCACAGGCTTGGTTGCTTGTCGTACCATGCAGGGGTACAACAAACCACGTCCAGCGAATAGCCTGCTGCCAAGGCTTCCTGTACCAGATGGGTGCCTTCCAGCAGGAGATGGCCTTGACGATATTTCCGCTGATGGAGCTTGCGAATGTGGCGCACCAGCGGATTTTGTCGGCTTGTGATCATGAAGCAACGCAGATGCTAGTTACCCTGATAACCAGAGAGCTGAGCCAACGCACTGAGGGGAAATACGCCTTCGTATTTTTTGCCATTAATCTCCCACGTTGGGTAGGCACGGATATTGGCTTGTTTACACAGTTCTGGTTTGGGGTTAGTACCGCGAGCATCGCACTCAATGTATTGAACACTCTTAAAGGCATTGCCAAACAGTTCTTTCTGTTTTGTGCAAGCTGGGCACCAGTACGCACCATACATCTTGGCATTAATTTTTTTGAGGTGAGCCGCAAGACTTTGGGCAGAAATGGTTTGATGGGTACTCTGGGCAAAGGTCGCCGGAACCGCACTAGCGGCAACGATCCGAGGCGCCAAGACGATCGCCCCCATTACCCCTAGTCCTGCTAGTGCATACCGTATCTGTCGCCCTGAGGAATGAACCATAGTAGAATAACTTGCCAATGGATGTGTAGTACGATGACCATCCTAGTTTAGCGCTAGCCAATTCTCCAACGCCAAGGGTTCTACACCTCAACTTGCATCCCCATTTCCACCACCTGCTGAGGTGGGAGCTGAAAATAGGTCATCGGACTTTCAGCATTCCGGTAAAGCCATGCAAACAGCACCTTTTGCCAATGCCACAACCCTGCTGCGGGGGTGGGAATAATGGTGCGCCGTCCCACAAAGTAGCTAACCATTTCAACCTCCGCCGCAATACCTAAGGTGCGCCAGCAGCGCGCCATCGCAGCGGGAATATCAATAGTATCCCGAAAGCCATAATGGATGGTGACCTGATACATATTCTCGGCGAGGGAAGCAACATGAAGTTGGTCAGACTCACTCACGTGGGGCAAATCCGCTGTATTCAGATGGACGAAAAATACTCGCTGATGTAGTACATGGTTGTGGCACAGGTTTTGTATAAACGCAAAGGGGATGAGTGTCGGCAGGGGTGAAAAAAATACTGCTGTTCCCGGCACTCGCAGGGGATGCGCTGCAAGCAATGACTCTAGCGAGAGGTGTTGCGTTACCTGTCGTAGTTGGTCTTGGAGGCGATCGCGCCCTTGGTGCCATGTCACCAGCAACCCATAAACCATCATGCCAAACACCAGCGGATACCACCCGCCGTCGGGAATCTTAAGGGTATTGGCCACTAAAAAGCTGGCCTCAATAGCCAAGAGACTCCCAAAAACCATTACCGCTCGCCCCAGCGACCAGCACCACTCTTGTCGAGCCAGCAGCACCAGATAAATTGTGGTCATCCCCATCGTGACATTCACCGCCAAACCGTAGGCGGCGGCCAAATTTGTGGGCTGCTGAAAAGTAATGACCAGTGCAATCACTGTAAGCAGTAACAGCCAATTGATGAAGGGAATATAGACTTGCCCTCGATGCTGCTCATCGGTGATCTGAATCTTGAGCCGCGGCAGATAACCGAGTTTAATGGCTGCGGCAGTCATGGAGAAGGCACCTGAAATCACCGCCTGCGACGCAATAATGGTGGCCAACGTACTCAGGATCACAAGGGGGATCACTCCAGCCGTCGGGACAAGGCGAAAAAAGGGATTTGCGGCGGCGGTGGCATCCGTCAGCACGAGGGCACCTTGCCCAAGGTAATTGAGCACAAGGGCAGGAAAGACGATCCGATACCACGCATGGCGCACGGCGTGTCGGCCAAAATGCCCCATGTCGGCATACATCGCTTCAGCCCCCGTTAAGGCTAGGATCACCACCCCAAGCAGAAAGAGTGTCTCTTGGGGGGTGGTCCAAAACAGGTGCATCCCCCACCATGGATTCAAGGCATTGAGAATGAGGGGATGCTGCATAATGTGCCATGCCCCCAGCCCACTGAGAACCATAAACCACAGGAGCATGACAGGACCCAAAAAGTGCCCCACTCGTGTGGTGCCGTGGGCTTGCACGGCAAAGAGGCCCACGAGAATGGCAACCGTCAGGGGTACCAGCCAAGGTGCAAGCCCCGGATTGATGACCTGTAGCCCGTGTACCGCTGAGAGGACGCTAATGGCAGGGGTGATGGTACTATCGCCATAAAACATCGCTGCCCCGATTAGCCCCAAGGCCACAATGCCACCATACCAACGGGATGCCCCTGACCAGCGGGATAGCACCAGAGCCATCAGCGGAAAAATGCCGCCCTCGCCACCGTTATCTGCCCGCAGCGCAAAAGTGGCATACTTGAGAGTGGCAATTAAAATCAATGACCAAATAATCAGGGACAGCACCCCATAGATATTAGCAGGGGTAACAGCCAAGGCATGAAGGGGATTAAAGGCCTCCTGAAAGGCGTACAGAGGACTCGTGCCAAGGTCGCCATAGACAACGCCTACCGCACCAAGGGTGAGAGACCATGACCTCCCAGCGGGTGCAGAAACAGCTTTCATCGCTCGGCGGTTTGAGGGGGAGCCTGTGTTTGTAAGGCGGCGGCGATCGCCACCAACTCCTGCTCAAAGGCTAACTGAGCGCGATTGGTGCGCCCGCCCACGTAGAGGGTCTCCTCGGTGACCAGCCCCCACACCTGAGAGTGAGACACGTAACTCATGATCACCCCAGCCATCAGAAAGGCAAACCCAGCATAAAACAGGGGAATCCCAGGGTCAGATTTAATTTGTAGGCCTGTGCTGCCCACCAACTCTGTGAGGGTGAGGGTGACGTTGTTGATCTGGGTGCTCATTCCTTGGCGCAAACTGGTGAGAAACTCACCATCTGCACCATAGATGAGTACCGTCCCCTGCAAATCTCGAGCAATGAGARAAATACCCGCCGACAGATCCGGCTTAGTGGGGATCCAAGTGCCCCAGAGGCGGCCTTTCCCCTCAGTGTTCAGTTGCACCATGGGCAATTGCAGCACCGGGCTTTGATTCAGGCGAAACCGGACGGCTGCAATACTCCAATCTGCTTGGTAGAGGGTTACCCCAGCGTACTTGAGGGGTTGATTGACGTGAATGGTGCCTCGCTTGACCTCTGTGCCAGTGGCATCGAGTACCGAGAGATCCGAGTAAAACTGATCAATGTCTCCAGCGGGTGTGTAGTCAATCCAAAAGCGGTTCACTTTCACCGACCAATTCTCGGGGAGGTGAGCCAACGGCCCCGCTTGAATCAGGTGTTGAATGTGGAACGTCGAGCCACTGGGCACCAACTCCTGTGCCATAAACCCCGTCAGGGAACCCAGAATACCTCCGAGCAAAATCAGGATCATGCTGGCATGCACCACAATTGGGCCAATGCGCCCAGCAATCCCTTTGCGGGCATAGAGTTGGTTATCGGTGTACCAAACGCGATAACCGTTTTGGCTGAGGGCGGCTGCCAAGGTACGCAATGATCCGTGGGGCACTGTAGTACTGAGGGCAAGCTTGCCAAACTGGCGTGGCTCGCAGTAGTACTGCCAGCGTTGGGCGCTTTTGAGGGCTGGAACTTGTCGAGTAACGGTGCAGGCCACCAGACTGGCACCAAAGAGCACTAAGAGGGTTAAGTACCACCCTGTTCGATAGACATGATCAAGCCCAATAGCCAGCAGCACCCGCCAACTTAAAAACCCAAAAAGCGCTGGGTTTTCGGGGTAATTGGTTTGATAAAACGAGAGGGGCTGCCCCTGCTCAATGACGGTACCGGCAATACTGGCCAAGGCAATGATCAGCAGCAGCAGAATGGCTAAACGGAGGTCGCCAAGGAGCGACAGGCTGCGCCGCCACCAGTATTGCAGAAAAGGTGCAGGGGTCATAGAGGTTTGCTGCTTAGTGGGACCAGTTCACCCAATCTTGGGCTTTGAGGAACGTGGTGTAGAGTTCCGCTTCAGGGCTGTTCGGCTCAGGGGTGTAGTTGTACTCCCAGCGCACCAAGGGCGGCAAGGACATTAAAATAGACTCGGTACGGCCATTGGTTTGTAGGCCAAAAATGGTGCCTCGGTCATAGACTAAGTTGAATTCGACGTAGCGGCCACGGCGATAGAGTTGAAATTGACGTTCGCGATCGCCATACTCAATATGTCGCCGCCGTTCAACAATGGGTAGGTACGCCTCTAAAAAGGCTTGACCGCAGCTTTGGATAAAGGCAAAGAGGCTCTCCCAAGAGCGGGGGGCAACCGCACCCACTTGGCGGCTATAACTGGCGGCATCGCCGTCAAGATTTGGGCCGCGATAGAGTTCCCCCTCGCTACCGTCTTGGTAGTCAAAGAAAATGCCGCCAATCCCGCGAGATTCACCGCGATGCTTCAAATAAAAGTACTCATCGCACCAACGTTTGAAGACGGGATAGTACTCACTGTGGTGGCGATCGCACGCGGCCTTGTGAACACGGTGAAAGTGCTGGGCATCTTCCGCAAAGGGGTAGTAGGGGGTTAAGTCTGCCCCTCCACCAAACCACCACACTGGCCCTGCCTCAAAGTAGCGGTAGTTGAGGTGCACTGTTGGCACATAGGGGTTGCGCGGATGCAGCACCATAGAAGTGCCCGTGGCATAAAATCCATGGCCAGCGGCTTCTGGGCGTTGGCTGAGAATGGAAGGCGGTAACTGCTCCCCCCACACTTCGGAAAAGTTAACGCCGCCCTGCTCGAGCAGGTTCCCGTTCTTCATCACCCGGGAGCGCCCGCCCCCTCCTTCGGGTCGCTGCCAACTATCCTCTTGGAACTGGGCACCGCCATCCGCTGCTTCTAACCCTTGGCAAATCTGATCCTGAAGGGTTTTGAGGAAGGAGGACACCCGCTGGCGGGAGTCACTGGGCAGCGTGGTGGGAGCAGAAGTTGCAACAGTCATAGTAGTAATGTGTCAGTCCTATACAACGATCAAAGGGGATAGCACTAATCCCAAGGGGAGAGTGGCAAGGGTCTAGGGTCTATTCTACCGTTGCCTGGAGAGCCTGATCTATCTTGGCCGCAATGGCGGCCACCCATTGCTCGTCCTGTTTGGTATAGCTGCGGGGGGCGTTAGCACCGAGAATCAGTACGGTTGTTTCGTTAACGGGTTGGCAGATCACCCCTTGGGTGTTGGGGGGTAAATAGTCAAATTCAATGCGTCCCGGGTAAAGGGCTAAATTGACTAAATAGATGGGGCGCTGTGTCCTCAAGGCGCGCTGGACAATGGCACCAGCTTGGGTCATGGTTCGCGGCCCCAAGATCCCCCGCCGTAAGAGGGGGCGATCGCTCCGCCACAGCACAATAGACTTTGCCGGCGTGTTCGTTAGCAACGTATAGGAGGCCCACGCCAACTCGGTTTTAAGGGCATCGGGCAAGTCCGGTGCCAATTCAAAGCCCTCCTCGCCCTCTAAGATCACCGCCTCCGGTGGCCGCGGCTGCACCTGCTGCCAAATGAGGGTGGTTAAGATCAAGACAGCGGCTAAAATCACGCCAACTACATCAGACCGGGCTTGGGCAGGGGTTGGTTCAACGGTCAGCAGGCGGTTCACCAGCAGCAGCGTGCCCCCAAGAACCCCCGTGGCTAGCGGCAAGTACCGCAGGAGGGTCGCTCCCATCCTTAGGCTGCAGCGTGGAGTGCCGCTAAATCAACCCCAAACACCTCTTGGAACACTTTCCCCACCTTATAGCCAGAGTCAATAGACTCCAGCGGGTCTTTCCGAAGGCGGTGGCGCAAACAGAGGACAATCACCCGGGCAATATCGCTGACGTTCACATCTGTACGCCCCTCCAAAGCGGCTAGTGCCTTAGCTGCACGGTTGGTGACCAGATCTCCACGCAGGCCATCCACATCCAGCTCAGCGCAGACGTGGGAAATATTGATCCGCAGTTCGTGGTCAATGGTTACCTTGGGCAGCAGTGCCTGTGCTGCGACTAGCTTGGCCTGAAGGGCTTCCTGCTCTCTTTGGTACTGGGCTAAAAAGCCTTCGGGATCGTGGTCAAAGCGCGATCGCTGCTCGACAATTTCCACCCGCAGTGTTGGATCTTTGACAGTGCGGATTTCTGCGTGCATCCCAAAGCGATCAAGGAGTTGGGGCCGCAATTCCCCCTCTTCTGGGTTGCCGGATCCCACAAGGACAAACCGCGCGGGGTGACGAATTGAAATCCCCTCGCGCTCAACCGTGTTCCAGCCGGAGGCGGCGGCATCTAGAAGGACATCCACAAGGTGATCGTCCAAGAGGTTGACTTCATCCACGTAGAGGATACCGCGGTTAGCCTTGGCCAGCAGGCCGGGTTCAAAGGCTTTGACCCCTTCGGCAAGGGCTTTTTCAATATCAATGGTGCCGCAAACACGGTCTTCTGTTGCCCCTAGGGGGAGATCCACCATCGGCACTTTCTTAGTGGTGGTGGCGATCGGCTCTCCCGCAGCCACCCTCTCCTTGACTGCATCACTCATCAGGTCGGGATCGCTGGGATGGCTATTAAAGGGATCGTCAGCGACAACCTCAATGTCCGGCAGCAGGTCGGCAAGGGCACGAATGGTGGTGGATTTACCTGTGCCGCGATCGCCCATGATCATTACCCCGCCAATTTTGGGGTCAATGACATTCAGCAACAATGACAGCTTCATTTCGTCTTGGCCAACAATTGCCGCAAAGGGAAAAACAGGCCGACGGGGGACAGCAGTGGCAGGCACAGGCATTGCATCGTAAAAACAGCATTGATCATTGTGCCATAGAGCGGCCTCCTCAGGAGCCGCCTAGCCGCTGAGGAGTGCTTTCATATCCCGTACCGCCTGTACCAATCCCACCAAGACGGCACGGCTAATAATGGTGTGGCCAATATTTAACTCTTCCATACCTTCAAGGCGGGCGACAGCCTGAACATTTTGGTAGGTGAGGCCATGACCGGCATTCACCCGTAACCCTAAGGCTTTGGCAGTGCTAACTCCCTGAGCCAGTGCCGCTAACTCTTGCTGCTGCGCGGCTTCCCCCTTGGCTTCGGCATAGCGCCCTGTGTGCAGTTCAACCAACTGGGCACCGGTGCTGGCGGCAGCGTTTAACTGCGCTGGATCGGCATCAATAAACAAACTGACCGGAATCCCCTTTCCTTGCAGCGTCTGCACCACTTGGGTGAGGCTCTCTTGCTGCCCTAGGACATCCAACCCCCCTTCCGTGGTCACTTCCTCCCGCCGCTCCGGCACAAGGGTGACATAATCTGGGCGCAGGTCGAGGGCGATCGCCACCATCTCTGGAGTCGCAGCCATTTCTAGGTTCAGGTGGCTGCGCACGGTTTGGCGCAGCAGTCGCACATCCCGCTCCTGAATATGGCGACGGTCTTCGCGCAGGTGCACCGTAATCCCATCAGCACCACCCAGTTCAGCCAAAACAGCAGCGGCAACCGGATCTGGCTCGACAGTGCGGCGGGCTTGGCGGATGGTTGCCACATGGTCAATGTTGACACCGAGGGTTACCAAGGTAATAAATTCCTCTTTTCACAAGTAAAACCACTGTGTATTTTAGCGAATTAGGGCGTTGCCCAATATAAGTATGTGCAAGGTTTACACTGTCAATCCAACCAAACTGTCAAAAACGGACGACGCAACGGAATCCAAAACTATCGGTGCCGCAGTTGCGGTCGTCAATTTCGGGAAACACACCGTCCTCAAGGCTACCCGCCAGAGGTCAAACAACACTGCTTGAACCTCTGAAGTGCTGAAGCAGCAGGCTTTTGAGGTAAGAGCACAGGTGAAGGAGGTGAGCATAGATATGTGGGGAGGATTTCCCAACGTCGTGGAGAAGGTGTTCCCTAATGCAGTGGTTGTCATTGACCGTTTTCACGTGATGAAAGCCGTGAATCAAGAATTAAATAAAATTCGGAAGCAAGTGGGTGCGTTGGGTCGAGGTAGCCAGTTTATTTGATTGAGGAATGGTCAAGATTAACGCCAGAAGAAACAGTCAAATTAGAGCAGCTTTTGCAACACTCAAAGCAATTAAAAAAAGCGTACCGATGAGAAGAAGAGTTGAGTGGAATTGATGACAAGTCGTTGACGGTTGAGGAAGGGAAGCGTCGAATTCACGAATGGCTAAATCACGCACGAGCCGTTTACAATCAAGCAATCACAACGCTTGGAAACCCTTTAAATGGAATTAGCAACTACTTTAGAAACCGCACTACCAGTGAAGTAATGGCGGGAATCAATATATCGTATTAAGTTGATTAAGCAATCAGCGTATGGCTTTGTAAACTTAAACAATTTTTGGGAAAGTTTGTTAGCGTGCTTCTCTAATTAGTAAAAATTATTACCACACTAATGGGAGAGCCGAAAAGAATAAGCTTGTGAAAGTTAATCTGGGCTAATTTTAGTTAGCCAACAAGTTCATCAATCTAGGTTGGTTGCATTTCTTGATTGAACGAGGGGGGTCGGAAACAGGAACTTCTCTAAGCTGGAAAACCGACCCTTCCTTGTGTGAACTGAGTTCTACTATATTCTCATAGGCTGGTTCTCTGAGCATCAGACTTAAATTGTCAACTCCAGTCCTGACATGAGGTGTGAACCCATATCAAGCCCGTGGTGATGATTTAGCCTGCAACCATAGACAGTTTTTGAGATTTTACAAGCATGGAGGATATTATCGATGGCAAAAATTGTTGGAATTGACTTAGGAACAACAAATTCCTGTGTAGCAGTCATGGAAGGTGGACAACCTGTTGTGATTGCCAATGCAGAAGGCAACCGAACTACGCCATCAGTCGTTGCCTTTACAAAGACTGGTGATAAGCTGGTGGGGCAAATTGCCAAACGGCAGGCGGTCATGAACCCGGAAAATACCTTCTACTCGGTTAAGCGGTTTATTGGGCGCAAATATGACGAAGTGACGGATGAATCAAAGCAGGTTTCCTACAAGGTACTGCGTGACAGCAATGGCAATGTCAAACTGGACTGCCCAATTCAGAAAAAGCAATTTGCACCCGAGGAAATTTCGGCAGAAGTGCTACGTAAGCTAGTCAATGATGCCAGCAAGTATCTGGGTGAACCGGTGAAGCAGGCGGTCATCACAGTTCCTGCCTATTTCAATGATTCTCAACGGCAGGCAACCAAAGATGCCGGACGGATTGCAGGCATTGAAGTTCTACGTATTATCAACGAACCAACGGCGGCAGCACTCGCCTATGGGTTAGACAAGAAAAGCAATGAAACCATCCTGGTGTTTGACTTGGGTGGCGGTACGTTTGATGTCTCCATTTTGGACGTCGGAGATGGGGTATTCGAGGTCAAAGCCACGAGTGGTGATACCCACTTGGGAGGCGATGACTTTGATAAAAAGATTGTGGATTGGCTTGCCACTGAGTTTCAGCGCAATGAAGGCATTGATCTCCGCAAAGACAAGCAAGCCTTGCAACGGCTGACAGAGGCAGCAGAAAAAGCCAAGATTGAACTGTCGGCAGCGACTCAGACGCAAATTAATTTACCGTTCATTACGGCTACCCAAGACGGGCCCAAGCACTTGGATATGACGCTGACCAGAGCGCAGTTTGAGCAATTGTGCAGTGACTTGCTCGATCGCTGCCGCAAACCTGTTGATCAAGCGCTTCGGGATGCTAAGCTAACGGCGTCTGACATCGATGAAGTTGTGCTGGTGGGTGGTTCGACTCGCATTCCAGCCGTGCAGCAATTAGTCCGGCAAATGACTGGGAAAGAACCCTGCCAGGGCGTGAATCCGGATGAGGTTGTTGCAGTGGGTGCGGCCATCCAAGCGGGGGTCTTGGCAGGGGACGTGAAAGACGTGTTATTGTTGGATGTCACGCCGCTGTCGCTGGGTGTGGAAACCCTCGGTGGCGTAATGACCAAAATTATTCCCCGTAATACCACCATTCCAGTGAAAAAATCGGAGATCTTTTCCACCGCAGCGGATGGCCAAACTAATGTCGAAATCCACGTTTTGCAAGGGGAGCGGGAAATGGCAGCGGACAACAAGAGCCTAGGAACCTTCCGACTCGACGGCATTCCTCCCGCACCCCGGGGTGTCCCCCAAATTGAAGTCACCTTTGATATTGACGCCAACGGCATTCTCTCTGTCTCGGCTCAAGACAAGGCCAGCGGCAAGCAGCAATCCATTACAATCACCGGGGCTTCGACCCTTGATAAATCGGAGGTCGAACGCATGGTGAAAGAAGCCGAGCGCAACGCCGAAGCCGATCGCCGCCGCCGCGAACAAATCGATACCAAAAACACTGCCGATTCCGTTGCCTATCAAGCCGAGAAGCAGCTCAAAGACTTGGGCGAMAAAGTCCCCACCGCCGACAAAACTCGGCTGGAAGGCATGGTTCAAGACCTGCGCACCGCGATCCAACAAGAAAACTACGATCGCATGAAATCCCTCACCAACGACATTCAGCAGGCGCTCATGCAAGTTGGCAGTGCAGTCTATTCTCAGCAGACCGGTGGCAGCACTACCAACGGCGGTGAAGATGTCATCGACGCTGACTTTATAGATCAAAAGTGATGAACAATTACTATCAGGTTGATAGTAAGTGCTGAAGCGCTTACTAAAAGCTAAACCTTCCTAACCGCCAATTTGAAAATCTTGAATTAAGGAGCAGTAACCATGAGTTCAGCCTTTGCTAAAACCCCAGAAAAGTGCGTTTCCGCCACCTTCAAAGATGAGAAAAAGCTACAGGATGCTGTCCAACGCCTGCTCAATCGCGGCGTGCCCAAAGAGCGGATTTCCATCATTGGACGTAACTTCCAATCGGAAGCTCGCATCACTGGGTTTTTGACTAAAAAAGACGTGATTTTGGATGGTTTGGCCAGCGGTGCGCTCTATGGTTCCCTATTTGGCTCTGTTTTAAGCCTGCTTACCGGAGTCGGTGTGCTGTTTATTCCCTTTTTAGGTGCAGTTGTCGCAGCAGGGCCACTGGGGGCGGCGCTACTGGGAGCGACTAGTGGTGCCCTCTACGGGGCGCTGGGTGCAGGGTTAGGCTCTGCGCTCATCTCATTGGGAATGCCCCAAGATAAGGCTGCTATTTATCAAACGCGTGTGCAGGCGGGTGAATTTTTGCTGGTCGTAGAAGTTCCTGAAGAGAAATCGGGTGAAACTTTCCTACTTTTACAAAGTGCAGGGGGTGAAGAAGTTGCTATTACAGATATGCAGTTGCCCCGTGAACCCGAAGGCGAATTGACAGGCAGTCACCAAATTTCGCCAGAGATCAAGGCGGATTTGTCCGAAGAGGCGCAGCAAACCTTTGTGGAAGCCTATAACCAGTCTCTCAGCGAATCTCCAGAGACAACCAATGCTTTGAAAACAGCTTGGGAGCGGATCAAGCAATTATTCGATCGCGACGACAAGGGCATCTTCTCGAAACGCAAAACGGATTAGAAATTAGGGTGTTGCTGAATGTAGCTATGAATTGCCCTCATCCCCAACCCTTCTCCCTCGGGAGAAAGGAGCTAAGAGTCTTGTTCCCTCTCCGTTGGGAGAGGGGTAGAGTGAGGGCGGCAAAAGACTCAAACCCGAGAATCATACGTCTATTCAGCAACGCCGAAATTAGCATCGGAGGTGATTTGTTTACTGAACTGCCCGATACACCACTGATATTCATTTGGTAGAGGTGTCCATGGCTGCAACTGATTTCAAAGACTATTACGAAATTCTAGGAGTCAGTAAAACTGCAACACCGGAGGAAATCAAGAAAGCCTACCGGAAATTGGCGCGTAAGTATCACCCAGACCTGAATCCAGGTGATAAACAGGCGGAAGCTCGGTTCAAGGAAATCAATGAAGCCCATGAAGTGCTGTCTGATCCAGAAAAACGCCAGAAATACGATCAGTTTGGGCAATATTGGAAGCAGGCATCGGCAGGTGCACCGCCACCCGGCGGCACTGGCTTTGAAGGGATGGACTTCGGCCAGTACAGCAGTTTTGATGACTTTATTAGCGAACTGCTAGGGCGTTTCGGGCGCAGCGGTGGAGCTGGGCGGCGGGTGTATACCTACCGAACCACAACCGGACCAGAGGAATTCCGAGAGTCTGTGGAGTTTGGCGGCTTTGGGGACGACCCCTTCAGTCGCTTCGTGGAAATGCCCGCTCAGGATACGGAAGCGGCGATCGCCCTCACCCTTTCCGAAGCTTTTCACGGTACCCAAAAACGGTTACAAATTGGGGATGAAACGGTTACTGTTCGTATTCCACCTGGAGCCAAGTCCGGCAGCCGCATTCGGGTCAAGGGCAAAGGGCAGATGAGTCCGTTTAGCCAGCAGCGGGGGGATTTATATCTTACTATCGAGTTACTACCCCATGCCTTTTATAAATTTGAAGGCAATAATTTAATTTGTGAAGTTCCGATTAGTCCAGCAGAAGCCGTACTCGGTGCTCAAATAAAAGTTCCGACCCCTGACGGAAAGGTAACCATGAGCATCCCTCCTGGCGTGGATTCTGGACAAACCTTGAGATTACGTGGCAAAGGCTGGCGCGATCCCAAAGGTAATCGAACTGATTTGCTGGTACGGCTGAAAATTGTCACCCCGAAAGACTTAAGTAGGCAGGAAAGAGAATGCTATGAGAAGTTGCAGCAGATTAGTAGTTTTGATCCTCGTCAAGCGATCGCGGAGGTACATCTATGACCACTAGCATGGGGCTTTCACGAATTGTTTGGTCGAATGCAGGCGATCGCCTCTACAGCTTTGAACAAGCCGCTTACTTTACCCAAACCTCAGTGCCACTCATTGAGCAATTTGTGACATTGGGTCTAGTTGAACCAACAGGCACGATGCTGCGCCGCCAAGATCTCGTCCGCGTGGTGCAGATTCAACGCCTGCGTCGCGATTTGGGATTAAATTTAGTCGGTGCCGCGATGGTACTCGACATGGCCGCCGAGATTGCGCAGCTCAAGGCTCAACTGCGCGCCTATCAAACAGACGTTAGAACTAGGCATTAGGGGGTTGGCCTTTAAATATCAAAATACTGACTTCAATTAATTCCTAGGGACAGCTATGATTGCGGAGATTGGAAAAATATTTGTCGTTCTCGGTGCAAGCCTCCTGTTGCTAGGAAGTTTGCTCTGGCTCAGTGCTAGAACCTTGAGGCACATCCCTCTTGGCCGCTTGCCGGGGGATATTCTGGTACAGAATGAGTATTTTACCTTCTACTTTCCATTGACCACTGGTATCCTCTTGAGCCTTGGCTTAAGCGTCTTGCTCTGGTTAGGAAAATTCATTACCAGTCGCTAATTTAATGAATTGGACACGTTCTCCCATCGCTATGAATTATCCATCCTCACCGAATCAACGCTGGCAATCATGGTTTGAAAGAGACACTATTGTACGCAATCTGGAGTTTTTCCAGAATTTTATTGTAATATCTCTATGCATTGGTTTGTTTTGTGTTATGTTGATTCGGTTAGGCGAAATGTTTCTTTCCCTGTTGAAACCGATCAATTTTCAAGCCATCACATCTGATATTTTGTTTGTTCTCATCTTGGTAGAGATCTTTCGCTTGTTAATTATCTACCTCCAAGAACAGCGGATTTCTATTGGGGCAGCCGTAGAAGTTTCTTTGGTATCAGCATTGCGGGAAGTGATTTTACAGGGAGTCGTCGATATTCCCATCGATCACCTACTGGGAGTCTGCACGTTTTTAGTCGTTTTAGGGGGATTATTATATTTGCGAGTCTGGATATTCCAGCAATTTGAGGCAATTTCAATTACAAGAAGTGAATCCCTCTCCCAAGTCAATACTGACGATGCATCCGACAATCAAAAGTTTCGATTACGCCGTCGTTCCCCATCCATTGAGCAATATCCCTTTTAGGGGCTGTCCATCCCAGCCCCTGTTGGTACTGGTCTTAGCAATTTCTCTCCTGCCAAAATAAAAGTTGAGAGTGTGGGCATCTCGCTTCGTCGGGGAGCCAGTGCAAGACCCCTCTGTAAGCAGACACGGAATGCCCTAGCGCGGAGTTGTATTAGATTCTTAGATTCCGGCAACGCCGTTTTATAGAAACCGGAGGGTTCGGGAACCGGATAAAACCTCGCTCGTTCCCGACGGGGATACAGAACGGTTCCCGCGCCTACGGCAGTAGGCAGAATCAGTCTTGACATTCTTCTCCAGACAAAGTGATGTCCTGACTGATACGTGCAATGACGAGTCGATTTTAGCTGAATGCCATCTTCTCTCATACGGTTGCTATTCACGTAAATCGGCCTCTATAATAACTGCATACCATCTTAACCTAATGATGTTTTTAGCCGTCCAAAAAGATAGTTTCCAACCTGACAAGCAGCTTGCTCAATTGCTTACTGAGT